>CAZOYJ010000439.1:0-1520 GCA_964583905.1 uncultured Roseivirgaceae bacterium | reverse complement strand
CAAAAAGGCTGCTGGTCCTTCAGCCGATAAACTCATTCAGGCTTACCAGGAACATCTGCTCCTACACGGCACACGTCCGGCAACCATCTACAAATACTGCCTGGATGCCGGTATCCGGGAAGAGGATTTCTACAAAGTAGCCGGCTCGTTCGATGCCCTTGAACGGGAAATCTGGGCCAGGTATATCCGCCAGACCATTAACAGCCTGGAGGGTGATTCGGGGTTCCGGAATTTTACAGCCCGCGAGAAGTTGCTTACGTTTTACTTTACACTAACGGAGATTCTTACTGCAAACCGAAGCTTTGCCGTATTGTTGCTGGGCCGTCATAGGCGGCCCGAAATTATTCCAGCCTACCTGAAGGAATTCAAAAAGCTTTTTGAAGCGTTTGCCGGAAGGGTAATTGACGAGGGCATCGCCACCCAGGAAATTGCCAAACGACCTTACCTTGATAAACGCTATCCTCAATTGCTTTGGGTGCATCTGGGGCTTTTGTTGTTGTTCTGGCGGGATGATGACAGTGCTTCATTTGAAAAGACCGATGTCTTTATTGAAAAATCCGTTAACCTGGCATTCGACTTGATGGGCAAAGGTATTGTAGAATCGACTGTGGATTTTGCTAAGTTTTTGTATCAAAGTAAAATGAATTGAGGGGCAGATTTGTGAAAGAATACGATAAGATTCCTGTAACCAAAGTTCAACGGGCCACTAAATTCATCTCTACCGGTGCGAAAATCGGGTCGAATTACCTGAAACATTATGGTAAAAAACTGCTCAATCCGGAAGTAAGCCGGTCGGAATTGCACGAAGACAATGCCAACGACATTTATAACTCCTTAAGCGAATTAAAAGGCAGCGCGTTAAAGGTTGCCCAGATGCTCAGCATGGATAAAAACTTGCTGCCCAAGGCCTATCAGCAAAAATTTGCCATGGCGCAATACAGCGCGCCTCCGTTGTCGTACCCCTTGGTGGTTAAAATTTTCCATCAGTATTTTGGCAAAAGCCCCGATCAGTTATTCGATACGTTTACCCGCAAAGCGGCAAATGCGGCCTCCATGGGGCAGGTTCATCAGGCCACCCTGGCGGGTAAAAAGTTTGCTGTAAAGATTCAATACCCAGGAATAGGGGATAGTGTAAAATCAGACCTGGCCATGGTGAAACCTATCGCGTTAAGCATGTTCAACCTCAACCCGGCCGAGTACAATGAGTTTATTCAAGAGGTTGAGTTGCGCATGATGGAAGAAACCGATTACCACCTTGAATTGGAACGCTCCATGGATTTGTCGGAAAAAAGTGCTCACCTCGGCAACGTTATTTTCCCAACCTATTATCCTGAATACTCCTCGGCCAGGATATTAACCATGGATTGGCTGGAGGGTAAACCTTTGGGCGAAGTGTTGGGTAAACCTTTGCCAAAGGGAGCGGAACAGAAGCTGGGACAGGCCATGTGGGATTTCTATCACTTTCAGATGCATCAGTTGAAAGCGGTGCATGCCGACCCGCACCCCGGCAATTTCATCAT
>CAZOYJ010000438.1:0-1521 GCA_964583905.1 uncultured Roseivirgaceae bacterium | reverse complement strand
TACGTTTACCAACCTGCCTTCCGGAGATTATTTTTTCCGGGTACAGGCAACCGATGGTGCTGGCGCTTGGGGAGCAGACGAATTAAACTATACATTTGTTATTTTAACTCCTTTTTACAAGGCTTCGTGGTTCATTTGGTCAAGCATCCTGCTCTGTATCGGTGTGGTATTTTTAATTTTTTATTTAAGAATCAACTATAAAATAAACCAGGCTCTACAAGTAGAGAAGATTCGTGCAGAAGAACAGAATAAATTACGAAAAGAAATAGGGAAGGACTTTCATGATGATATGGGCAACGAGCTGGCCAAAATCATTAATTATGTTGACATGCTTCGCCTTTCTAATGGTTCATCTAAAACGAAACCTTTACTGGATAAGGTTGAATTCTCGGCACGACACCTTTATCACGGCACGAAAGACTTCCTTTGGTCGCTCGACTCCAGCAACAATGATCTGCAGAGCGTATTATCCAACATCAGGGATTTTGGTGAGAAACTGTTTAAGAGCAAGGAAATTGACTTCAGGATTTTTAATACCATCCATAGTGCTTATCGTTTACCTCAGGGCTTTGGAAGAGAAATCTTGCTGATCTTCAAAGAAGCCATGACAAACACCTTCAAACATTCACATGCCCGAAACGTGAATCTGTATTTTGATAACGCGGGCACGCAATTGTATATCATTCTTGAAGATGATGGCGTTGGATTTGACCTTAGCGCTGTTCACAAGAGCGGACTCCGCAACATGGCTGCACGGGCAGACCGGGTTGGCGCTTCAATCACCTTGGGAGAGGGAATCAACAAAAGAGGTACAAAAATCAGTTTTTCCGTTAACATTAAAGCAGAACATTATGTATAGTTATTTGAAAAAGAAAGTAATGATTATTGAAGACAATAATGACTTACGAACCAATTATGCTTTATTGATCAATGGCTCTGATAAATTTCAGGTGATTGGGGTGTACGAAAGTTTTGAAGAGGCTTTTCCAATGCTATCCAAACATTTACCGGATATAATTCTTATGGATATCCAGCTTCCCGGAAAAAACGGAATTGAGGCCGTCCGTATCATTAAGGAAAAATATTCACAGGTTGACGTGGTGATGGTTACTGCTTATGACGAAGATGAATTGGTGTTTGAGTCATTAAAGGCTGGCGCTTCTGGTTATATTACCAAAAGTGGAAATTTTATAGAGTTATTGAATGCGCTTGAGGAGATACAGAGAGGGGGAGCACCCATGAGCAGCAAGATTGCTAAAATGGTAATTCATACATTCCACATCGATTTAAATTCACCATTATCAAATCGTGAACGCCAGATTCTTCAGATGGTTTCTGTCGGTAAAACCTATACACAAATTTCGGAAGAACTGAATATCTCAAAAGAAACATCAAAAACACATATCCGAAACATTTACACGAAACTCCAGGTGCATTGCAAATCCGAAGCTGTGGAAAAAGCCACCAAGGCCAGGTGGATATGATTTCGGCAGGAGGTATTTGATCATAAACATTTGAGTG
>CAZOYJ010000437.1:0-1549 GCA_964583905.1 uncultured Roseivirgaceae bacterium | reverse complement strand
ACAAGCAACGTGTTTCCGTGATGTGCGGATCGCATAACGAACACAGCAACTATTTCCTCACGGTGCTCATGGAAAAGCACAGCATGCGAAACGATGATCCGCGCGTATGGTTTGCTCAACTCTATGGCATGAGCGACAACATTTCCTTTAACCTGGCAAAGGCCAATTACAATGTAGTGAAGTATTTGCCCTACGGCCCGGTACGCACGGTGATGCCGTATTTATTCAGACGCGCAGCTGAGAACACCTCCGTTGCCGGACAAAGTAGCCGTGAGCTTACGCTGATTAAGAAGGAGCTGAAGAGGAGGAAGGGGTGAATTATTTATCATCTTGATCATATATCCAAGAAAATTTCCCCCTTTTCTTTGATTTAAAACTCAGGAAAAACAATTGTCTATCGACACCACAGTTTGGTGTTATTCAGGGTGCCGGTGATGAAGGCGGAGATTTTATTTTTTCAAGCGGCAATGAAATAGCACGGTGGATCAAAGTTTAGGCTCATACGCTTAATTTATTCAGTAGTTGCTTCAGTTAATCTTCCATGCCTTCTTCGGCAATCAATAGGATGCCCTTATCGTTATTTCCCTTATTTTTGCCGGAAATAATATTTAAATGCAGTTAAGCGAACAGGAAATCATACGCAGGCAGGCGAAGGAAGAATTGGAAAAACTGGGCATCGATCCCTATCCGGCAGAGCTTTTCGATGTCAATGCTTCGGCCGCTGAGATTCTTGAAAACTATGAGCGCCACAAAAGCGACTATCGCCAGATTTCTATTGCCGGCCGTATTATGAGCCGTAGGATTATGGGCTCGGCCTCATTTGCGGAATTGCAGGACGAAACCGGACGTATCCAGATTTATATCCGGAGGGATGATATCTGCCCCGAGGAAGACAAAACCCTTTACAATACGGTTTTCAAAAAACTCATCGACATAGGTGATATCGTTGGCGTTAAAGGCTATGGGTTCACCACACAAACCGGAGAAATTTCCATTCACGTTACCGAACTTAAAATATTATCCAAGTCGTTACGGCCGTTACCTGTTGTAAAGGAAACAACCGATGATGAAGGTGTGGTGCATAAGCACGATGCCTTTAGCGATCCGGAACAACGGTACCGCATGCGGTATGTTGATATGATTGTGAACCCGGAGGTGCGTGAAACCTTTGTAAAGCGTACGCAATTGGTCAACTCCATGCGCCAGTTTCTTAACAACAAGGCATACCTTGAAGTGGAGACGCCTGTGTTGCAGCCACTATATGGTGGCGCTGCGGCACGTCCGTTCAAAACGCACCACAACACACTGGACATGACCTTGTACCTGCGTATTGCCAATGAGCTTTACCTGAAGCGACTGATCGTTGGCGGATACAACGGGGTCTATGAATTTTCAAAAGACTTCCGGAACGAGGGGATGTCTCGATTCCATAATCCTGAATTTACACAGGTAGAACTCTATGTTGCCTATAAAGATTACTTCTGGATGATGGACCTTGTGGAGGAGATGATTGAGAAGGTGGCACTGGATCTTCATGGATCTACCAAAG
>CAZOYJ010000436.1:0-1554 GCA_964583905.1 uncultured Roseivirgaceae bacterium | reverse complement strand
GCAGCACCAGCGAACACTCTAATTTCAGATAAAAGCACCGCGCCTCATAAACGGTGTGGAATATTCTCCTCAAGAATCTTTATTTATACCTAAAGTTGTTTGCTGAAATCCATGTTGCACTTCTATGATTTTTCTCTGCTCCAAAAACGATGTTGTGCAATTGCTGAAATGAATGCTTTAGCATGTTGATTAAAAAGTAAGCCTTCATCATTGGTCAGAACTGCTTGCGCACTTTTCTGAGAAAGGGCCAGGTTTACCAACGCTTCGCCTTCTGCATCGGCTGCAAGGGCCTTACAGTGCTGATAGGCTTCGTTGATAAAATACGTTGCAGCAGTATCCTTTTTTAATGTTATGATGCTTTTCGCTCCCCCCGGTATGTAAACGGCATCAAAAAGAACTGAGGCGGTAGTGAGGAAGCTTTGATCGACCGTGACGGATTCCCTGCCCTGGCCCCTGACCACACCCAGCTTTTGTGCAATAACTTTTACTTGAGCACCTTCACTTTGCAGGGCTTTTTTCATTTTACTTACAGCACGCTCATCAACACCATCGGCCACTAATACGGCAATGCATCGCGACTTAATCGTGTTCTTAATCGTGTGTTCCATACTGAGGGCAGCCGAACGATCCAGGCCGGATGTAACTTTAATGGGCTGAAATTTCTTTGGAGTACCATCTGCAGGAATGCTGTGATTCATGGGTTGCGCAGGTGATTTTGGTACAGGCATTCCCAGTGAATCGGCCACACGCGCGGTTAATGTTTTGTCGACTTGCGTTAGCAGCCCGAGCATCCTGGCGCGAATGACTGAACTTTCTACTTTACCCAATTCAAAGCAAAGTGCATTGATCAGGTGATTTTTTTCCGGCTCACTTTGGCTGTTATAAAATAGTATGGCCTGACTGAAATGGTCGAAAAAGCTTTGACTTCGTGCTCTTATTTTTTTTGCATCAATTCGCTCCGCATGGGATGTGAATCCACCTTCAGCAGCCTTGGCCTGAAATGGACAACCTTGTGCCAGGCTATTGGGATCGTAACTGGTTTTTCCCTGATTAATAGTCTGCCGCATATGACCATCACGCTGATTATTATGCATTGGAGCAATCGATCGGTTGATGGGTATCTCGTGAAAATTGGGGCTGCCTAAGCGTGACAATTGCGTGTCGGTATAGGAGAACAACCGGCCTTGCAATAAGGGGTCGTTTGAAAAGTCTATTCCGGGTACCAAATGGCCCGGGTGAAAGGCTACTTGCTCTGTTTCAGCAAAAAAGTTATCCGGGTTTCGGTTCAGGGTAAGCTTTCCGATGCGTTGAACAGGAACAAGTTCTTCCGGAATCAATTTGGTAGGATCCAATAAATCAAACTCAAACTTATGTTCGTCTTTCTCAGGCACCAGTTGAACACCCAACTCCCATTCCGGAAAGGCACCATTTTCAATGGCTTCCCACAAATCTCTGCGGTGAAAATCAGAATCTTTGCCCGAAATTTTCTGCGCTTCATCCCACAAAACGGAATGCACACCCAACAGGGGCTTCCAATGAAATTTTACAAACGTT
>CAZOYJ010000435.1:0-1555 GCA_964583905.1 uncultured Roseivirgaceae bacterium | reverse complement strand
CTTCTGCACCATGGCCAAAGCCTGGGTGGTGAGGTGGGTGCGGAGGGCCGCATCCTGCAACACGTCCGAAACGGCTTGAACAAATCCTGCCTCATCGTCTTTGGGTACCACCAACCCGGTGGTTCGGGGTGTGACTACACTGCTGATGCCGCCCACATCATAGGCCACCACCGGACAACCCTCCGCCATGGCTTCGGGCAGCACGGCCGGCAAGCCTTCGATGATACTGGGCAACACCAAAACATCCGCCACCGCCATGTAATCCCGAACGCGGGGTGTACTTCCTATAAATTTTACTGCAGGGTGTATATTCATGACAGTCGCCAATTTCTCCATTTCTTTCTTTAAGACTCCTTCACCAATCAGCCAGAGTTCCGCATCCGGAAAGCGTGACTTCAACGTGGCGAAAATCCGCAGCAAGCCTTCGTGATTCTTCTCAAACGTGAAGCCACCAACATGGAGGATAACCGGTGAATGATTCTTATCAACAGATGATTTTATCGGATTGATCTCGATTCCAATCGGAATAACATCGGATATCTTTTCCGTAAACGGAAATAACCGGTTGAGGTCTGCCCGGCTTTGGGGGGTAACGGAAACAATGAAATTAACCTGGCGGTAAAGAAACCGGTTGAAGGCTTTTGTTCGTGCATCGGTGATGTAGGCGCTCACCATGCTGGCGTTGCGGTACACCAGTGTGCCGGGCCAGCGAAACAGAAACTTCGACAAGGCAGCATACTTCAACGTATCCCCCGCATTGGCCTGCACGATATCGGGGTTTTCTTTTTTGATGAGGTCCGCCAGCTTTTTATAACCAGCCACATCAACGAGGCGGCTTTTGGGATTGCGGTTGAGGTGAATGATTTCACCCGCAAAGGGCCACTGTGCCGTGCCCGGAAAGAGGGTGATGAGTTTCACTTCATGCCCCAGCGCCAGGAGGTGGTTGCCTAACTGGGCGGTGAAGGTTTCCGCTCCGCGGAGTTGGGGTTGTTTGATGAGGTGGAGGATTTTCAACTATTGGTAAATATGGATTCCGTTCGAAAGTTACATCGAATCCTGAAGTGAAAAAAACCGCTCCCCATCGTAACCCAAAAACTGCTAACTTTAACTATGTACCCAATCGCTTTTGTCTATATCCTTACCAATATTCACCACACGACTCTTTACGTTGGCATGTCCAATGATTTACGAACCCGGCTCTGGGAGCATCAGACAAAAAGAAATCCTAAAAGTTTTACAGCCCGGTATAACGTTACCAAACTGGTTTATTATGAGACTTGCGATTCTATTGAAGAAGCGCTCGAACGGGAAAAATTTATCAAAGGTAAAATCAGGAAATGGAAAGAGGAACTGATCAGCTCTAAGAATCCAGAGTGGATTGACTTGACTGAAGAGATAATGAATGCTGAACCTTGAAAAGGTTCATTATGGGGAGACCCTTCGCTACTAACTGTATGCGTTTTTGATTGTGTTATTTAGAAAAATTTGAATGACGACAAATGCTCCATTTCTAACCACTCAGGGTTGGAGTAAAGGGATGGGGACCGTTCAGGGT
>CAZOYJ010000434.1:0-1569 GCA_964583905.1 uncultured Roseivirgaceae bacterium | reverse complement strand
GTGCAGTGGTGGTGTTTGAAGCGCGGAGACAGCGTGGACCCGGCAGATAAAAAAATGCAGGTAAGCCTCTGCAGCTACCTGCCCTTTTTAGTGGGGCGCTCCTTATTAGTTAATCATCTCCCAGTATGCTGAGCACCCATTTACTTATCAGTAAAATAAATAAAACCGATACAAGGCTAACGCCAAATAATATTAATGCTAATGTTCCCATCGAACCTCCTTCATCATGCCATTTTAAAAATCAGGCGGGTTGATAGCCCGCCCGGTTAAATTAGGTTACTGCTATTTGCTTGGCGGGTTTAACTTTTGCTTCCTCTTTCTTCGGCACAGTTATGAATAAGATTCCATCTTTATACTTTGCCGATATTTTTTCGCCTTCTACTTTGTTTTCGGGCAAAGCGAAACTGCGTTGGAAAGCCATATAGCTAAACTCTCTCCGGGTATAATTTCCGTGTTTATCTTTTTGCTCCTGACTTTCTTCGCGCTCAGACGATATCGTGAGCATGTTGTTGTCTAATTCCACACGGAAATCATCACGCTTCATTCCGGGTGCCGCCACTTCAATGCGGAATTCATCATTGGTTTCAAGAACATTTACAGCCGGTAGTGTTGTGCCGGCTGTCCGCCAGTTGGCGTTCGACCCGTCCAGCCAATCCCTCATGAAAAAATCATCGAACAATGAAGGTATTGCCGGAAATAAACTTCCATTGGTTCTGCTTAACGTTTTCATAGTTCCTCCTTTCACATTTTAGTTTAACATAAGGGTTTTGAAATATTAACCGATCGCGATCATTCATTTTTCCCCATCCAAAAAATATGCCCAATGAACCAAGCGCCTTGATTACGATAACAGGTTGTCATTTTGTCGAGCGGAAAAAACCAGTCTAAAATTTTGTCATTTTCTGGTTGCTGAAAAAATGTCAGTGTATGGAAGTGCCCGGGAATGGTTAAAAATCCAAACAAAGAACGACTTGTAACGACAGCGGCAGGTATCCGATCGGATTATAAATTCAAATGAACCGGAGGAAACCGATCGCTGGCTGATCTCTCCCCGATCAGCCAACGATCGGTTGCACTACATCACATAATACGTTCCGTGCATCCGCGGCAATTCAATTTCAATGCTCTCCAGGTCGGGCTCGCCCTTGTACTCGCTTACCATATGCCGCAGGTTCACTTCAATGCCCCGCGATATGGTATTGACCGGGGTATCGGTGGGCTTGTTTTCGAAAGGATCCTGCAGGTGAATGGCCATTTTTTCAACCAGAAAAAAGGCCGAAGAAATGGTGATCACCAACGGTACCTGGATAAACCCAAAGTACTCGGTAAGGCCAAAGGGCAAGAGCAACACAAATAAGTAGAGCACAAAATGAATGTACAAACTATACGTTGTGGGGAAAATGGTATTCTTGATCCGCTCGCACTTTCCCATTGCATCACACAACCGGCTCAGGGTCTGATCCATTTCTACCTGCTGGTAACGGTTTAACGTTCCTTCCTCCAGAGCTTTGCGGATATCGCGGCCGTGTAACATGAGCAAAGCATTCGGTACATGGTTGTGTTTTGCCA
>CAZOYJ010000433.1:0-1573 GCA_964583905.1 uncultured Roseivirgaceae bacterium | reverse complement strand
ATTGCCTCATTGATGAAAGGCACCCGTGAAGATGCCAAACGCGCCTTCCTGCAATTCAGTGAAGTGGATCGTTACGTACCCGGTTATAAGGATGTTGTTGAATACCTGGATAAATCCAAGTTTGAAGCCACCACGTTTGTAATTGTCGAGCAGGTGGCGGTGCCTACACGCTATAACCTGAGTGGTGGTTTCTTTCAGGACAAGGTGGAAGAATTTTTGAACCGTAACTACCCCGATCGGGGGTTTGTAAAATTTTATACACCCGATGCCGCCCAGTCCATACGGCTGGCGCGTGTTGATCAGATTATGCGCCTTCAGTTTGATGATTTCAGTGTTGGCAATACAACCATCAACGAGCGCGAAGAAACCGTTAAAAAAGACAGTGTGAAAGTGGGCGAAGCTAAGGTAGACGGTAAAACCATACCCGTATACAATACCGTTAGCGCCAAGTTAATTACTGTTCGCAAAGAAGTTGTTTCCGAAGGCTTGTTGAGTATGATTGTGGCCGATGCCCAAACCGGTGCCGTGCTAACCCATCGCAAATTTCCCGGCCGGTATGTTTGGTTCACCACATGGGGAAGATTTAATGGCGATGAGCGGGCGCTTACCCAGCAGCAACTGGATATGTGCAAGCGCAGGGAGATTCAACCACCCGATGCGCAGGCCTTATTCCTGGCCTTTGCCAGCCCGATATACGATCAACTAATCCCTTCCATCCGGTCTTTCTATAACCATTATTGAAAGGTAAGGTATGCGACATTTGATCCGTTTTACCTAAACTATTTTACGGTCAAATGAGTTAGTGTAGTCATGAAATCAATTGCAGCGTATTTATTAATCATGATCGCGGGTGTTTCATGCGCCCAACAGAAAAATAAAACCAGCACAACAATCGAAATGAAAGACGGACTTATGCTCGCTACCTTCGGCAGCGGATGTTTCTGGTGTACCGAAGCGGTATTCCAGCGGGTTAATGGTGTGGAACAAGTAGCATCGGGCTATATGGGAGGCCGGGTAAAAAACCCTACCTACCGGGAAGTTACAACAGGCCAAACCGGGCATGCTGAGGTAATTCAGCTTACGTATGATCCGGCTAAAATTTCGTATGATGAACTGCTCGAAATTTTCTGGGGCACCCACGACCCCACCACCTTAAACCGCCAGGGAGCCGATGTTGGCACCCAGTACCGTTCCGTGGTTTTCTATCACGATGAAGGCCAGAAGAACCTGGCCCAAACTTATAAGAAAAAGCTGGACGAATCCGGGGCGTTCGATGATCCGATCGTTACGGAGATCAGCCCGGCAAGCGAGTTCTATGTTGCCGAAGACTACCATCAAAATTATTTTAACCTCAATGGCAATGTTCCGTACTGTACATACGTTATCCAGCCAAAGCTTGAAAAATTCAAAAAAGTATTCGCTGAAAAGCTTAAAAAGGACTAAAGACCACTTATCAGAAAATTTTCCCGTTAGTCTTAAAACCTCGTAACCTTTACAGCATACAACCGTTATAAACCCTGAGTAGAGTAATTCTTCTCATAGGTTTAGGTTTAGGTAAAACAAAAAAGTCCCG
>CAZOYJ010000432.1:0-1577 GCA_964583905.1 uncultured Roseivirgaceae bacterium | reverse complement strand
CTTTTCACAATCAACAACTCACCCTTTTATGGCAAGGAAGGTAAGTTTGTTACCTCGCGCCACATTAAGGAACGATTGGATAAAGAACTCGAAAAGAATCTCGCACTGCGTGTAGGTGAAACGGGTTCTGCAGATAGTTTCATGGTATTTGGAAGAGGTGTACTGCACTTATCGGTACTTATTGAAACCATGAGGCGTGAAGGGTATGAATTACAAATCGGTCAGCCGCAGGTTCTTTTTCGTGAAATTGATGGTGTGAAATGTGAGCCCATGGAAGAACTTACGATTGACCTTCCGGAGACAGATGCCGGAAAAGCAATTGAAACAGTATCCATGCGCAAAGGTGAAATGACAAACATGGAGCCAAAAGGCGACAGGATGATTCTTAAATTTATGATGCCTTCACGTGGCATTATTGGTTTGCGAAACTACCTGTTGAACGTAACGGCTGGTGAGGCAATTGTAACCCACCGCTTTAAAGAATATCAGCCCTACAAGGGTGAAATACCAGGCCGTATCAACGGATCGTTAATTGTTATGGAAGAGGGAGACGCTATTCCGTATAGTTTACACAACCTGCAGGATCGGGGAAAGTTTTTTGTCGATCCGGGAGCGCCTGTTTATGAGGGCCAGGTAATTGGTGAACACAGTCGCGCAGGCGACCTTGTAGTTAACGTTACCAAAACGAAAAAACTTTCCAACGTTCGTGCCTCGGGCTCAGATGAAAAAATGCGAATTGCTCCTGCCGTTAAATTTTCACTGGAAGAAGCACTGGAATACATTCAGTCGGATGAATATGTTGAAGTTACACCGAAGTCTATCCGCCTTCGAAAAATTTATTTGAAAGAGCACGAGCGTAAGCGTGACCGGAACAAATCCATGGCCGTATGAGGTGGTTGATTGTTATCCTTGCTATTACAGGTTTCGTATCATTTGTACAGGCACAGTCTAAACAATCCAAATTAAAAGCGACCGAGACAATGGGCGACACCCTGCTTACCAGGCAGGATTATGAAGGTGCACTGAAGCAATACAATAAAGTGGCAAAGGCCACGAAATTAAAGGATAGCGAAGCCCGTGAGATTTTATACAAACGAGCACTCTGCTATTTCTATCTTGGGGATTATGACAAAGCGATAGCCGACCTGGATGTATTTATTCCTGAAAATGAAAACCTGCCCCGCGCACGCATTCTACGCGCATTTATTTTCCGTGAAACCGGAGAGCTTGAGGGTCAGCTGGCCGACCTGGATGAAGTGCTGGAATGGGACCCGCTCAATACAGATTTACTGAAGTGGCGTGCCGGTTTGTTGGTAGAATTGGGCAAGAATGAAGAAGCCGTCATCGAACTAAAGAAGATCAAACAATTTGGCACGGATGAGGAAGTCGAGTTGTATCTTGGCCTTGCCTATTATGCGCTGGATTATCCAGACAGCGCCCTTACAAGATTTGATGAAGCCATTGCACTAAACGGAGGATATCTTCCAGCATACCTGTATGCCGGTTCACTATCACTCGAACAGGAGGCGTATGAATTGGCCCTTACCTACATTAATCTGGGGCTCATGCTGGATCGG
>CAZOYJ010000431.1:0-1637 GCA_964583905.1 uncultured Roseivirgaceae bacterium | reverse complement strand
CGATGACCTCTCCCGATGTTACCGAAGAAGAACTGAACAAGTTCTCGGCCCTTTCGCTTGAAAAATATTGTTCCGTAGCTTCTACCCTGAATTGCAAGATTACTTTTTCTGTGCAGGTAATTAAGCCGTGAACGGTTGCTGGCCTCAGGATGCACCTGTAATAACTTCTCCGTTCAGGATTATCGTATCCACCAGGTTACTGCCAAACGCATACGGCAGATAGGCCACTGAAGGCATTTCTTTGGTTATAAAAATATTGGCCACCTTGCCTACGGTAATGCTTCCATGGGCATGCTCCAATTCAAGGGCACAAGCCGTGTTCACCGTGCAGGCATTAATGGCTTCTTCAGGTGTCATCTTCATGCGGATGCAGGCCAGCGCCAACATCAACGACATATTTCCGGTTGGCGAGCTGCCCGGATTGTAATCGGATGCGATCGCCAATGGCAAGCCAGCATCCATAATTTTCCGGGCCGGTGGAAACGGGAGGTTTAAAAAAAATGCAGCCCCGGGTAAAGCAGTGGGCATAACCGGGCTACCTTTCAATGCTTCAATTTCTTCTGCTCCAATGTTCTCTAAATGATCAACACTCAACGCACCGGTATTCACCCCCGCCTGCACGCCACCCGACCTATGCAATTGGTTGGCGTGAATGCGGGGCTTCATGCCAAATTCTTTACCTCGCTCTACAATTCGCTCCGTCTCATCTTGTGTAAAAAATCCCTGCTCACAAAACACGTCAATGTAATCGGCCAGGTTTTCAGCTGCTACGACAGGAATCATTTCATTGAGTATCTGGTCAATATACTGTGCTTTGGTTTTTTCTTTTGGTACCGCATGCGCACCCAGGAAAGTGGTTTTTACGGTTAAGGGTGTCTCCGCTCCTATACGCCTGGCCACGCGCAGCATTTTCAATTCATCTTCGGTGGTTAAGCCGTATCCGCTTTTTATTTCAACCGCTCCCGTACCGGAGTGGATGATCTCATGCGCCCGAACCCTGGTCCGTTCAAACAATTCGGCTTCCGATGTTTGTTGAAGTCTCTTTGCCGAATTTAAAATTCCCCCGCCTTTCGCTGCAATTTCGGTATAGGTTGCACCCTTTATTTTCAGTACAAACTCCTCTTCGCGGCTGGCCGCAAAAACAAGGTGTGTGTGTGAATCCACAAAGGATGGAAAAACAAACCGGCCGGTGGCATCGATCACCCGGGTTGCGTGTGTATCGGGTGGCAGATCCTCCATCAAACCAAAAGCAGCAATCAAACCATTTTCAATAGCCAGGAAGGATTGCTGGAGTACCGGCAGTTCACTCATTGCATTACCCTTCAACGAACCGGTGCTCTTTTCGCGTACCTGTACCAAACCTTTACAATTTTTTATGAGGATGTGCCAAGCCACAACTAATGGGCTTATTTTCCAAAAGCTTCAACCTTGTAATTCAGGTTGGAGCTATACACCGGGATGCTGATTTTAATGGCGGCATAAAATCCCCGGCCTTCCATACTTGGGCGGTACCCGATTTCTCCCCCGTAAGCCCAGCTTAGGGCACGGTTAAATTTTCCATCAATGCCGGCACGAAAGCCAAAAGATTTTGTTTTGATCCGGCTAACGCTATACGTTCGGGTTTGATCCACCATGCG
>CAZOYJ010000430.1:0-1660 GCA_964583905.1 uncultured Roseivirgaceae bacterium | reverse complement strand
CCTGGGTATCGAAAATGGTGCGCAAGCTGTAGGCATAACCGGTTTCCGAAATTTTCCAGATGATAATAGACTGATCTTCACCGCCCGAGGCCAGGTATTGTTCATCGGCACTGATGGTGACGGTACGAATGGAGCCGGAATGCCCGACAAATTCCTTGTTGAGGTAACCGTTTCTGTCGAACAATTTTAGCGAGTAATCGCTGGCCACCACAACGCTTCCGTCTTTCAACACCAAATAATCGAGTATTCGGCCGTCTTTAAATTGATCGGTTTGTATGGATTTGCCTTTCCCCAGGGTTATGGAATTGATGCCAGTTTGAACGACATCGCGTGGCAGCGGCCGGGGAGATGGCGATCGTGTTGGATTTCGGTTTACGGTGAAGTAGGAGAAATTAAAACTGGTGGTGTACTTCGGTCGGCCGATGTCGCTGTACTGGCGCGACACAAATAGCTCCAGTTCTTCGCCAAAGGCCAGGTGATAAATTGGGGTTCCTTTTCCCCTGATTTTATGAATGACTTTACCATTGATCGGATTCCACAAATAAATTTCGTTGTTGCTGCCTCCGGCCGATGCCACCACATAGCTGCCCGTTACCGAAGGCGAAAATGTGGCGCTGAAAACCGCATTATCATGTGCCGTAAAATCCGATAACTTAGAGCCGGAGGGAATGGAATAACTCGCCCCGCCTCCTACTACATCCAGTGCAGCCAGTATTTTGCCGTCAAATGAAAAGGCCAGAGCATTGATGGATTCCTTAGGTTTAAATTCTCGCACTATCGCTCCTTCCCTGCTCCACACGATAAGTTCATTTGCAAAACTACTGCTGGCCAAATACGCGCCATCGGGTGAGTAGGCCAGTTTATTCAAACTGCCTTTATGTTTCTTGTAGGGCCTTGGTGAAAAGGTTGTTTCATTATTGTCCAAACCTTTAAGCGGGTAAACCAGGATGTCGCGGTTATCGGATGCAACGGCTAAATCCTGGGTAACCGGGTTAAAACTCAGGCTCGATACCGAAGCACTTATCGGTACGATGGCCTGGGTTTGAAGGGTTGGAAAGTTGTCCATTTTCCAGAGGCGTACGGTTCCGTCTTCGCTGCCGCTGGCCAAAAATTTTCCCGAACCATTGAACGACAAACTGGTAATCACATCGGTATGCCCGATGGCAGTTGCTACCTGAGTGCCTTTTTCAAGATCAATGATGATAATATAATTTTCAGGTTCCGTACTCACCTGGTAGCCGCCCACGGCAAACAATTTGCCGTCTGGCGATAATGCCGAAGCATACAACATACCTTCAAAGCCATCGCCAATTTGCGATTCGAATTTCTTTACTAATTCACCAGTGTCGGCATTCCACACGCGAATTGTCTTATCTTCCGAAACAGAAAGTAAGCGATGACCATCGGGTGTAAACACCAGGCTGTGCACTTTTCCGGCATGCCCCATCGGGTTGATCATGATTCGGGGGGTTTGCGCAACAGCACTGGTCATCAGCATACCAACCAGATACGCTGCTAGAAGTCTTTTGAAAGGGGTCATAACGCTAGGGATAGGTTAGGTAAAAGTACCGAATTTTAGATACAGGTAAAATACAGTAAGTGAAGGGGTTCCCGGCATACATACCTTGATTTTTACAGTGTACAATAGAGTAATGAGTGT
>CAZOYJ010000429.1:0-1698 GCA_964583905.1 uncultured Roseivirgaceae bacterium | reverse complement strand
TGGTAATACATAAGGGTGGCGCAACAAAAATATAACTCCACCTTACGAAAGTGTACAAACCCAATTCCTTCAGCTTTGCTGCCACTTTATTCATAACAACCATTTCATCGGGCTTTGCATTGAACGGCGCCATGGGTTCTTTAGTTGTTCTGTTCTTCACCAATTCAAAACAGCCCAGTAGGCCGGTGTTTCTGTAGTCGCCGATAGAAGGATGCAGCTTCGTCATTTCAGCAGCTTTCGCATCCATATATTTACCCATGTCCACTGCATTTTCAATCAGGTTATCATCTTCATAAACCTTAATAGTGGCTAGCGCCGCGGCACAACTTACCGGGTGAGCCGAATAAGTAAGTCCTATCGCCAGCATCTGGTCGTCGTATTTAGCTGCGATCTTATCCGAAACCATCAGACAACCAAATGGTACATACCCACAGGTTAGTCCCTTGGCCATGCAGATCATATCCGGAACGATATCATGATTCTGGAAACCAAACCACTGGCCGGTACGGCCAAAGCCGCTCATCACTTCATCCACAATTAATAAGATGCCGTGCTGGTCACAAATTTTTCTTACCGCCTTTAAATACCCTTTTGGATATTGTAAACATCCGGATGAACCGGATTCACCTTCCAGTAAAATGGCGGCAATATTATTCGGACTTTCATAAGCGATCATCCTTTCCAGCTGGGCTACCGATTCTTTTAATAAATTTTCTTCGCCGTATTCCCAACGGTATAAATAAGGAAGATCAAAATGTTTGAAGTTGGGCGCCTGTTGTGCATCTACCGGCAGCCTGCGTGGGTCACCACTGGCCGACATGGCACCAATTGACGCACCATGATAGGATTGATAGCGTGACAGTATTTTATGACGGCCCGTATACAACCTGGCCAGTTTAATAGCATTTTCGATGGACGTGGCGCCGCACAATGTAAAGAAAGCTTTGTTCAGGTCGCCGGGGCAGATCTCCGCCAGTTTTTTTCCTAATTCACCACGTACTTTGGTAACACAGCTAGGTGTAACGTAAGCCACTTCCTGCATCTGCTTTACCACCGCTTCAGTAATCCGCTGATCCCCATGACCGATGTTCACGTTCATCAGGCCCGAAGAAAAATCAATGATCTTTTTTCCATCGTAATCGTACAGGTAAACACCTTCTGCATGTTTAACGGCAATAGGTGATGTGCCTTTTTGCTTGCTCCAGGAAAATAAAGTGAAATCCTGGTTGTTTTGGATTATCTCAGTTGATTCAGATAATGTTTTTGATTGCGACATTTTTTACAATAATTATGAGGTATGAGTTATGAATTAAGAATCGGAAAATTCATAATTCATCATTCTTAATTCTAAATTCTCTTAGCTCATCCAGTTAACACCTGCCTCCGCATTCCATTTGGTTGTACTCTTCTTCAATTTGGTCCAGAATTCAATTGAACTCTTTCCGGTTATATCTCCTACCCCGAATTTGCTTTCGTTCCATCCGCCGAAAGAGAAGGGTTCACGGGGTACAGGAACGCCCACATTCACCCCAATCATTCCTGCACTTGCGTGGTCAATGATGTACCGGGCCATTCCCCCGTTTTGGGTGAACACCGATGCCGCATTGCCATAAGGATTTGCATTTTCAATAGCCAGGGCTTCATCCACCGTATTGGTACGCATGATGGAAATTACCGGACCAAAAATTTCTTCTTTGG
>CAZOYJ010000428.1:0-1701 GCA_964583905.1 uncultured Roseivirgaceae bacterium | reverse complement strand
GTGTTTATGGCCACCGATCCGGTAACGGCTACTCAAACTGAAAATGGAAAATGGTTTTATGGATTGTTGATTGGAATGCTCACCGTATTGATACGGGTATTTAATCCGGCTTACCCGGAAGGCATCATGCTGGCGATACTCTTTATGAATGTGTTCGCCCCGCTGATTGATTATGTGGTTGTTAGTGCAAACAAAAAACGGAGATTAAAACGTGCGACAGTCTAATTTATACATTGTCATGTATGCAGCCATTCTCACCACGGTGTGTGGGGGACTGCTGGCGCTTGCTTCAGAGGGACTGAAGGAAAGGCAACAAGTGAACATTGAGCTTGAACAGAAGAAGAATATCCTCTCGGCAGCGCTTACGCTGGAAAAAGGTGCCGACATTGAAGCGCTGTACCGGCAAAAAGTGAAATCATTCGTGATTGATGCCGAAGGAAAAGTATTGGAAGGCATGGATGCCAAAGATGTTGTGGTGTTGGCGGAATACAAAAAACCAGCTAAAGACCGGAAGTTGCCGGTGTATGAGTTTCGCAATGAAGCCAACCCCGATAAAATAGATTATGTAGTGTTACCGGTTTTCGGATTTGGCCTGTGGGATAACATCTGGGGATTTCTTGCTTTGAAAGATGACATGAACACCATCCAGGGTATCACCTTCCAGCACAAAGCTGAAACACCTGGCTTAGGTGCACGAATAGATGAAAAAGCAGTTCAGGACAGATTTAAAGGAAAGTCAATTTACGATAAGGATAAATTGGTATCGGTAATCATGATGAAGGGTGAAGGGTTTGACTATAGCAATGACCCACACAAAGTGGATGGGTTATCGGGCGCAACCTTAACAGCTAAAGGTGTTAACAACATGTTGTTGGAATACCTTTCGCTGTATGAAAAGTATTTGAAAAGCATTGCAAGCAACTAACGATTAAGCGTATGAGTACGGAAGTAGCTGAAGTTAAAGAGATTAAAAAGAGCGAGCCGCTGTTTTCGAAAAAAAACCGGAAGCTGGTATCAAATCCGCTGGATATCGACAACCCCATTACCGTGCAGGTGTTGGGTATTTGTTCTGCCCTGGCCGTTACTTCGCAGATGCGGCCTGCTTTTACCATGGCGGTAAGCTTAGTGGTGGTGTTGATTGGTTCGAGCCTGGTAATCTCCGTGTTGCGGAATACCATCCCTTCACGAATCCGGATCGTAGTGCAGTTGGCGGTAATTGCCACCTTCGTAATCTTAGTAGACCAGGTGTTGAAGGCTTTCGTGTACGACATCTCCAAACAACTTTCGGTTTTTGTAGGACTAATCATTACCAATTGCATTGTAATGGGTAGACTGGAGGCCTTCTCTATGGGTAACAAACCCTGGCCTTCTTTTATGGATGCCGTAGGCAATGGTTTGGGGTATGGCATCATCCTGATGATCGTGGCCTTCTTCCGGGAATTTCTCGGTTCAGGCGCCTTGTTCGGGTATAAAGTATTTGAAGCCGCGGGAATGCATTATCCCGGTAACGGCCTCATGCTTTCACCGGCCGGAGCGTGTATTGTTGTGGGCCTTGTAATTTGGGTTCAGCGTTCACTTAACGGGTTTAGGGAAGGTTAAACAAATCAGTATGGAAAATTTAATCAGCATAGGAGTTCGTTCCATTTTTATCGATAACATGATCTTTGCCTACTTTTTGGGCATGTGTTCATACCTGGCCGT
>CAZOYJ010000427.1:0-1711 GCA_964583905.1 uncultured Roseivirgaceae bacterium | reverse complement strand
GTAACATTTCGACCGAACGAATAACATCACCAACTTCTATACGATGAACGACATCCATACCCTTCACTACTTCGGCAAACAGGGTATAGCGGCCATCCAGGTGTGGTGTAGGCGAATGCGTAATAAACCACTGTGTGCCCTCTGTGTCTTTTCCGGCTGATGCCATGCCTACCGAACCTTCCCTATACTTGCGCATCGTGAATTCGGAACGGATGGAATAATCTTCACTGCCCCAACCATCGCCCCGGTTGCACCCACCTTGGATAACAAAGTTAGGCACCACCCGGTGAAAATTTTTAGAATTGAAGTATCCAGTCTTCAGCAGGTTAAGAAAATTAGCCACCGAGCCAGGCGCTTCTTCAACAAACAGTTTTATCTCAATATTTCCTTTATCCGTTTTGATCAGAACCCGTTGATCGCGCGGAATAGTTTTTACAAACGCCCAATCGATGGGGTGGTTGAATTCATTCACTACCGGGGAAATATGTTTTCTCCTTTCGATGTAAGCAATGGCCGCTTCGAGTGGTTGAAGCGCTTCATTATCTTTTGGAAGCGAAAGTCGTTGTTTTGCTTCGTGTAAAAAATTGAACTCGGCAGTAAAATTCCTGTATCCCAGCGTAGAGTCAGCAAAGGCCGAAGCAATGGTTCCGATAACCGCAGCATCATCGGAAGTGAGCAATACATTTTTGTATAGGGCAAAAAAGCTTTCTTTCATGGAAGTCTCGAATGCCGGATGCCGATTCATAGCCACTATGGTTGATGCCGCAGTTGACCGGATAACCGGCACCGGGCTATTTAAAAGCTGATCGCTTGCAAAAGCAAACTGCATAGGCGCATGGGCTAATGCCCCAAGTAAAGCAGCGTTTTCATAAGGATGTTCAGTCGCTGAAATTAGTGTTACAATTTCTTCTGAAAGGTCTTTGCTCCCAGTTGTGGCAAGAGCCGCATCATATAGGTTAGCCCTGACTCTCCAATGCCTCGCTGATCTTGCGTTTTCAATAATCCACAGGTAATCGGTTTCCAATGCAGCAATTTTTATAACTTCCGATGCAGCAACGGCCACATGGATCTGCTCATCCTGCAAAGCATTGGAAAACACTTCAGTTGTTTCGGCTAACGGATACGGCTGAAGTGCGCGGACTATGTTAACTCGAACCCTGTAATCTTTCTCTTTTTCAAAGGCTGATACGAGTGCCCGTTGAACCGTAGGGCTTTTTAATTTCCGGAGTGCGGTTGCAACCGTCATCCTGACAAACGGAGAAGGATCATATCTTAATGACTGCAGCAAAGCTGTTTCAGCAAGTTCAATGGGCTGCGAACCTCTTCCAAAAAAATGTGCTGCGCCAAGTCTAACGTCTTCTTCATGTTTATCATCAAGGTATGCGATGGCTGTTAAAACATGGACTTCATTGGCCTGGCCTCGAAGTGCCAGTCGATATAAACCCCACGAAGTTAAATTAGCGAAACCGCTTTCGTTTATCGCTGTTTTTCCCAACGCCTCTGAAGTAACCCCATCCACCGAACGCGTCTTGTTGTATAAATAATGAAATGCTTTTTCGCTACCGGTTTGGCCAAGCGCGAAGGCTGCGGCTGTCCGCACTTCTGCATTCGGGTCGTGAATAAAGATTTTACCTAAGGCATCAATTGCACCTGTATCCTGGATAGAGGCAAAAGCCAGTACCGCTGCTTTGCGATACCCGGCATTGCTGCT
>CAZOYJ010000426.1:0-1727 GCA_964583905.1 uncultured Roseivirgaceae bacterium | reverse complement strand
TCGTTTTCATTTACAATCCTGAAAGAAGCCTCGTCACCATATAAAAGTTTTAATCTTTGACGGGTGTTTTTCAATCCTAGCCCAGTGGTCTTCCCTCTTCGTGAGGGCGGAATCAGTTGCCCACTATTCCGGATTTGTATCTTAAGGCGGTTATGCTCAACCACAGTCTTAAGCTGAATTACTCCTCCCTTTGTAAGTCGCGATATCCCATGCTTAATGCCATTTTCAACCAATGTCTGAATCATAAAAGGAGGCACCAGAAATTTACTGGAGGCAGGATCAATCTGAAGATCTGCCTTTAACCGCTCTTCAAACCGTACATTTTCCAGGCTTAAATAATCCTTCACAATCTTTAATTCATCGTCAAACCGGGTAAGTCCCTTCTTTTCAAAGGTCAGTGAATTGCGTAAAATATTGGATAACTGATTAATCGCCTGCTTTGACTTTCCAGGGTTCTCGTCAACTAAAGCCCGTATACTGTTAAGTGCATTGAATATAAAATGGGGGTTGAGTTGCGATTTCAGATTGTTAAGTTCTATCTCAATCATGGAAGCCTCGTATTTCAATGATTTGTTGTACTGCTCAAGGTAATGGTAGGTGAAGTAAAATACAGACCACAAAAAAAAGAAGATCATGTAAACAGCCGATAATCCAAAGATCTGTTCGGTATCAAACGTTGCCTCAAGCACACTTTTACGGCCTGTTATCAGGCTTATGGGAATGCGTAAAAAATAAATAATAAGACCCATGGCTGCCGATGCTAGCAATACCCGGAGAAAAAGTTTCGGGATACCCAGGTTTATCCACTTTTTATTCTTAAGAATAAACCGGAACTGGTGCGTAATCAATAAGAACAGAAGCGCTTCAGCTACGAAAAATAAGGCCCGGTTCCAGCTAAACCCTTGTTGGGACGCAAGAACACTGAACAGAATCTGCAAAATGGCATAGGCCGCCCATCCGCTTATCTGTAAAATCCAATAAAGACGTTTCTTGTTATCAACCATGGTTTGAAAAGCAAAAGTATGGTTTCCCGGATTGTGGGATTAAACTTTTCTACAGAAGGATAAAATCCGGTTCTGTTATAAGAATTCTGTTCGCAGTAAGAACAGGAACAGAAAGCCGGTGATCCCCATCAATACCCAGGTAAGAATAATTAATGTTTTTCTGTACTTGACCAGCGATGGCTCGTTCGTCATGGCGTTAACGATAAAGGCAGCACCGGCAAACGCATAAAGGGCAAATTCAAGGTAATCGTAAGTGTACAATTCATATGCGCTTACGGCTATAAAAATTAAACCAAATAAATATTGACGGAGTTGCGAATTCATGGTTCAGTATACGTATTCAGGGTTTATAAAGTATCGGCTGATTTCCTCCCTGAGGTCAGCTGTGATTCATCAGCAAAGTAAATAAGAATTAACGGTATCGCTAACCCGAACTCGGGATGTCCGGTCACCGTTCTGTAGGATAGGTCAAAAACCTTCCGGTATAACTTGCAGTGTTTTTTGAAACTTCTTCCGGAGTGCCCTTGGCTACAATTCTTCCGCCCTTCCCCCCCCCTTCCGGTCCAAGGTCTACCATATAATCAGCCGACTTGATAACATCCATATTGTGCTCGATTACCAATACAGTGTTCCCCTTGTTTACCAATTTTTGCAGTACATCCAATAAGTGAGCAATGTCCTGAAAGTGCAGCCCGGTGGTTGGCTCATCAAGAATATAAAATG
>CAZOYJ010000425.1:0-1727 GCA_964583905.1 uncultured Roseivirgaceae bacterium | reverse complement strand
TATGGTATGCATACTCCCATACACTTGGTAGCTTGAAAGATTTCTGTTAACGGTTTACTAAATACTTGGGATGTTTCAGCCTTAAGGGCTCCTATACTTTTACTTCCGAATCGGCACCGCCTCCATAACGCCTGATTTATAAAAAATAAAAGTATGGAAACACTCAACCTTACCCTCGCACTCGTCTTCCTCGGCACCATTGCGCTGGAAGCATACCTGAATGCAAAAGACAACCTGGATCATTATGA
The DNA here is from genome assembly GCA_964583905.1 of uncultured Roseivirgaceae bacterium. GTDB lineage: Bacteria > Bacteroidota > Bacteroidia > Cytophagales > Cyclobacteriaceae > UBA2336. The sequence continues at coordinate 1,479 of CAZOYJ010000425.1, read as the reverse complement.
CCGGAATGAATCAAAGGTTAACCTCATTATTGCAGGCATAGGCGTTTTGGTAAATCTTGTAGTGAAAGGATCGATGTTGTCGTTTTTCATGTATGCTGAACAGTGGGCCTTTTTTGATTTCGGCAGGGGTCCGCTTACTTGCCTGGTACTTTTTCTGCTTACCGACCTGGAATACTACACCTTTCATGTTCTGGGGCACAAGTCGCGGTTTTTCTGGGCGATGCATGTGATTCATCACTCTTCCTTCAAATTCAATTTCACTACGGCTGTACGTACCCCGTTTACCAATTCCCTATTCCGCTTCGGCTGCCTTACACCGTTTGTGTTATTGGGTTTCGATCCGGTGATGGTGATTTTGTTTGATTCACTCATTGTCTCTTTTGCCTTCTTTCAGCATACTGAAATGATTAAAAAACTGGGATGGCTTGAATACATCATCAGCACGCCCTCACATCATCGGGTGCATCACGCCAGTGATGAAAAGTATCTCGACAAAAACTACGGTGGTGTATTGATTATATGGGACAAACTCTTCGGCACTTTTCAGGTAGAGGAGGAACATCCCACTTATGGCATAACCAAACCATTGACCGACCGTGGCGTTGTAAATGTTTTATTTCACGAATGGAAAGCCATCATCCATGACGTTCGAAATGCATCGTGCTGGAGCGATAAGCTTCGTTACATCTTTGCGGCTCCCGGCTGGAAACCATCGGAGAAACCGTACACCTCAATTTCAAAGTCGGAGAATCTTGTGTTTTCGCTTCGAAGTGTGTTGATCATCTTGTTTTTGTTGGGGATTTCGGCATCGCTGTTGGTAGCTCAAACAGCCGGAGAGTATGTTCAACGCGGCATTCAGGCGGAAAGAAATTTTAACGATCGGTTAGCCCTGCAATATTATCAAAAAGCCTTGAAGACAGACCCCTGGCATGTAGAAAGCTTATGGCGGGCCAGTCGGATGTTTTCCAATACGGCCGGCAGAAGCATCGACAAGACAGTAAAAGCAGCAAGCGCAAAGCAAGCGGTTGAGTTGGCCAGACAAGCCATACAACTAGATGCTGAAAACACACATGCCAGGTTATGCCACATTATTGCTTTAGGATTATTATCCGAAGCGGCCGGTAGCCCGTCTGAAAAATTAGAAAACGCCAAAATTATTTATGCTGAAGCGCAGACTATACTTAGGTTCGATTCATTGCATGCGCCCGCTTACTTTGTGCTGGGCAAGTGGCACCTTGAACTCGCCAAACTAAACTGGGCCGAAAAGCTTGCGTGTAACCTGTTGTTTGGTGGCGTACCGAAAGGTGTTTCATTTGAAAAATCAATCCGGTATTTCGAAAAAGCCATTCAACTTCAGCCCAACTACATCCTGTTCCATTATGGAAAAGCGTCAGCGCTTTTCTACACGGGCAAATACGAAAAAGTTATATCTGTGTTGGAGAATGCCTTGAAATTATCACCGGTTGAGCCCGATGATAC
>CAZOYJ010000424.1:0-1728 GCA_964583905.1 uncultured Roseivirgaceae bacterium | reverse complement strand
CACACCTATAATGCTGGTCAGATAGAATGGTTCAAGGCAGGCTCAGCGTTAAATCTGATGGCGAAGAAAACCACGCCTGCTAAAGCAGCTCCAAAGAAGAAAACTTCTTCAAATGCTATAGCCACCAAAAAGGCTGCAAACGCTCCGGCTAAAAAGAAGGTGGTAAAGAAATCTTCAGCCAAGAAAGTGGTGAAGAAGGCAGCCGCTAAAAAATCTGTGAGAAAAGCTGTGGCCAAAAAGCAGATTAAGAAAGTAGTTAAGAAGGTCGCGCCTAAAAAAGCAGCAAAGAATGTGGCAAAGAAGGTTGTTAAAAAGGTGGCTAAAAAACAGGTAAGGGCAACGAAACCAAAAGCCCGGCCTGTAAAAAAGAGCGTACCCAAAAAGGCCATCAAAAAAGTGTTTGCTAAAAAGAAAGTCGTGAAGTCAAAACGTAGACGTTAATAGACAATTAAACAAACATGAAAGCCGGCCACAAGCCGGCTTTTTTATTATTTCCGGAGTTGTTTAATTAAACTTTTGGCAAATTTCACATTTACCATACTGTATTTTGCTATGATACCTTTTTTGGTATTTTTATAACATAAACTAATTATTAACCAAACAAACAAACTATGCTAAAATTCTACTGGAAAGCATTTCTTCTGATTACCATGCTTGCGGGATCGGGAGAAATACTGGCACAGGGTTTCAATGCTACGGGTAATGTAAAGGATACCCGTACCGGTGACCCTATGCCAGGTGTTAATGTTACTGTAAAAGGTACAACCTTGGGTACAGTAACCGATGGAAACGGTAACTATGCAATTCAGGTTAATGCTGAATCCGCCACGCTTATCTTTTCATTTATTGGGTATCGGGTTAGAGAAGTTTCCGTTACTTCTGCCCGTACCGTTGTTGACGTTACACTGGATGAAGACTTTACCAGCCTCGAAGAGGTGGTAATCACCGGTCTGGCTTCTTCCATCAAACGCTCCAACCTTGCCAATGCCGTAAGCACTGTTTCGGCTAAGGAACTTATGGGTTCCACTCAAATCCAGACCGCTGACGGAGCGCTCTATGGTAAAGTTGCAGGTGCCAATATCCGGATGAACTCCGGTGCTCCCGGGGGAGGATTGGCCATTCAGTTGCGTGGACTTTCTTCCATTTCCCAATCAACTGCACCGCTGATAATTTTAGATGGTGTTTATATCAGCAATGCCTATCAGCGAACAGGAAGAGCTTCAGTATCTGGTGCAGGTGCCTCTAACCAGGATGACGGTGCCAACCGCCTGGCCGATATCAACCCGAACGACATTGAGAATATAGAAGTACTTAAAGGTCCTTCAGCGGCTGCCATTTACGGAACACGGGCAAATGCTGGTGTAATTGTAATCACCACCAAAAAAGGTCAGGCCGGTAAAACAGTAGTAAGCCTGAGCCAGGATATTGGAACTGGAAAAGCGTTGAATTTTATGGGCGTAGATGGCTGGAGTCCTGAAAAGATCAACACTTTCTTTCCAGTTGCCCGCAGACCCCTTGAATTGCAGCGGTACAATGATGCCGTGGCCTCTGGCACATTTGTTAACTATGAGGATTATTTTTATGGAAATACTGCGGTATTAAGCAACACCCGTTTAAGTATCCGCGGTGGTGATGATAAAACCAAATTCTTTGTATCCGGGTCCTTTACCGATGAAGACGGAATTGTACGAAATACAGGGTTTGTTCGTCAATCCATTCGGGCCAACA
>CAZOYJ010000423.1:879-1737 GCA_964583905.1 uncultured Roseivirgaceae bacterium | reverse complement strand
GTTGCAATACCCAGAAGGAATTAATCGGATAGCCTACCTGCTGGTTTTGGATAAACTGCCCTACCCCAACGTTACCAGCCGGTACACCATTATAGTTGGGGTCATCTACAAGAAGAAGCCGGGTTAACTTATTAACGTTCCGCGCAAAATTGAGCCCAAAATTCCAGGTGAAATTACCGGTGTTGATAGGTACTGCATTTAGTGTAACTTCCACACCCCTGTTCTCTAAATCGCCAACGTTGGTAAATAAAAAGTTCGAGAAATTTGTTCCACTCGCAACTTGTACATTATTCAACAAATCAAATGTCTTTCGGTTATAGACTTCAACCGAACCCGTTAACCGGTTATTAAATAATCCAAAATCAACACCAATGTTTAGTGTACTTGTGGTCTCCCATTTGATGTTCGGATCGTAGGCATCCGGGCGAAGCGTAGGATAAAATTCGTCTCCTAACTGATACTGTGCGGTTTCATTCGAGGTACGGTAGATGGCTTGGTTTGGATAGAAGTTACCGATATCCTGCTGGCCGGTTTCGCCATATCCTACACGGATCTTCATGTCGGAAATCAAATTAACATCTTTCAAGAAGTTCTCATCTTTAATTCTCCAGGCGACAGATAGTGCCGGGAATAACCCCCAGGGATCTGTAAAGCGTGAAGATCCATCGTAACGAACCGTTGCAGTTAACAGGTACTTGTCAAGTAATGAATAGTTAACCCTTCCAAAAAACGACACTAAATAATTCTCACCGATAAATGGCGGAGGTACATTGATAATGGACTTATCTGCACGCCTGTTTACCGATTCATTCTGACGATAAAAATACTGCCAGCCATAACCCGCAGTAACATCAAATT
>CAZOYJ010000423.1:0-869 GCA_964583905.1 uncultured Roseivirgaceae bacterium | reverse complement strand
AGCAGCTTGGATTTGTTCTCGGCCGAGTAAATATTATCTCTTCCTTGAAGTATTGTCCCGGCATCGGTTACAACCCTTGTAAAATCAGCCGTAATGGGTGCCCGGTTATACCCATCGCTATTCGCATAATCCAATCCCATGTTCAGGTGGGCCTTCAATTCTGGAATAGCATGAAACTTATATTCAAACTCCACATTACCAATCAATCGATTAGCCTTACCCACATTATCCGTTAACTCGGCCATAGCCACCGGGTTAAAGGTTATGTTATTGGCTGGAACACCCGGTACGCTTAACCAGGAGAAATAACCACCGTATGTCTCATTTCCGTCACGCACAGGTTTGGTAGGGTCAAATGAAACAGCAGCCCCTACAGCCCCCGCATCACCGAAATTGCTGCGCACATTACTGCCTTTGGCATTCACAGTAACCTTTAAGTGATCATCCAAAAAGGTTGGTGATGCACTTATGCTCAAAGAATGCCTCCGGATATCGGAGTTGATCAAAATTCCTTGCTGATCGGTAAACCCATACGAAACGCGGTAAGGAATATTTTTATAGGAACCGGTTGCACTCAGGTTATTATCTGTTGAAATAGACGTTCTGAAAATTTCTTTCTGCCAATTCGTATTGGCATCGCCCAACTTGGCATCTACATCGGCCTGATTAATCCTGCCCTCGTCAACGAGTTCATCAACCAACGCTTTATATTCCGTTACATTCAAAACATCAAAATATTTTATCGGAGAGCTAACCGACATTGTAGTATTGAAACTGAACTGAGGCTTACCCTTTTTTCCTTTTTTAGTTGTAATGATGATTACCCCATTAGATGCGCGCGACCCATAAATGGCCGTTGCTGAAGCATC
>CAZOYJ010000422.1:0-1751 GCA_964583905.1 uncultured Roseivirgaceae bacterium | reverse complement strand
ATTTTTGAACGATATGGGCGTGTTGATGTGTAATAACTCAACGGTTGCAGAAAACGCTTTGGCCAGTTCAAGAACCTTTTCAAAGGGCTTAATGCTGTTCTCATCAAAGTTGGATGCGAATATCAATTCCTTTATGTCTTTTAGTTTATGGTTCTTTTGTACCGACAAAACCGGACATTCGGCACCACGCAGTATTTTCTGTGCATTCGATCCGACAAATGGATGGTCAAACTCATCCAACCCATGCGATCCGATAACCAACAAATCGGCTTTCCAGCTTTTGGAAATACGAATAATGTCAACGGCTGGTGTGCCAATGTCAATTTGTGAGGAAACTTTTACGGTTTTTAGTGCTGGAATACTTTCTTCTTTTTTTAAGGCCTTTTTTGTTTTGCTTACGGCTGCTTTTATTTCAGGGTATTCAGCCATTTTTGGGGGTAATTTTTCAAGCCCCAACGGACTATACAGAATATGCACCAACAGGATTTCAGCGCCAGTAGCTTCGGCTATCATCCCGCCAATGTGAAGTGCATTTTTTGCACAAGGCGAAAAGTCGGTGGGAATTAGAATGCGTTTCATAACTTGAATTTTTAGTTATCGATCTATTTCAAAGATGCTTATCCTCATGTTCTTTTGGCATGACAGTCATCACCACAACGCCTGACAAAGGTCAATTTACCCGGTGATGTATCGCGTATATTTGATCTTTTAGCGATTTTTAAGTTTAAGATGAACTTTTATTATAAACAACAAATCGAAGCACTTTTTAACACGTACAAAACTTCAGCGCGAGGTTTGTCGGAGGCTGAAGCCCTTGATCGTTTAACACGGGAGGGGGCCAATGTGCTTCCACACGGTAAAAAAGTGACCTTTATCTCGGTTGTGTTACACCAGTTTATAAGCCCCCTCATTTACGTGCTGATTGCTGCGGGTGTGGTTTCATTGATGATCGGTGAGTATGAAGATGCAGGCTTTATTTTTCTGATCATTATCCTGAATGCCATACTCGGAACCTATCAGGAGTGGAAAGCTGAAACCAGTGCAGCAGCCTTACAGCAACTGGTAAAAACAAAAGCTAAAGTGCTGCGTGATGGTGATCTGGTCATGCTGGATGCAGAATACCTCGTGCCCGGTGATATTGTTTTAGTGGAGTCTGGCATGAAAGTGCCGGCCGATGTGCGGCTTGTTTCATACGTTAACCTGCAAACCGAAGAAGCCATACTTACGGGTGAATCATTGCCCATTGAAAAACATTCGGATGTGCTTGCGGATGAACCGTTACCCCTGGGCGATCAGAAAAATATGCTGTTTGCCGGAACCACCATAATGAGCGGCCGTGGCCGCGGGCTTGTAGTGGCCACCGGCCTGCATACTGAAATCGGAATGATCGCTAAATCGGTTTCGGAAACCAGGCATGAGAAAACTCCTTTGGTGCAACGGATGGAACGGTTCGCCAGGTGGGTAAGTTTGGTGGTATTGGCGGCATGTATTGGTATTTTCATTATCGGGTTTTACCAGGGTATTTCTACGCTTGAAATATTTTTTGTTGCCGTGGCCGTAGCCGTGTCAGCCATTCCCGAAGGCCTTCCCATTGCCATGACGGTAGCGCTATCCATCGGCACCAGCCGGATGGCTAAACGCAATGTCATCATCCGTAAGCTATCGGCTGTTGAAGGATTAGGCAGTTGCAATTTTGTTGGTACCGACAAAACCGGCACACTTACGGTAGATCAACAAACCATTAAGAAAAT
>CAZOYJ010000421.1:0-1793 GCA_964583905.1 uncultured Roseivirgaceae bacterium | reverse complement strand
TTCAGATTCCACATTCCACATTCTACATTCGTCATTCGTCATTCGTCATTCCACATTCCACATTCGTCATTCTACATTCGTCAATCCCCCTCACACAATCATTTTCTCAATCGGGATAACGAGGATTCCTTGTGCGCCCAGGGTTTTCAACTGGTCGATCTTGGCCCAGAAATCATTTTCGTCTACCACCGAGTGCAGCGAACTCCAGCCTTCCTTGCCCAACGGCAAAATAGTCGGACTTTTCATCCCGGGGATGACGTTGGTGATGGCCGGGATGGAATCATCGGGGCAATTCAATAAAATGTATTTGTTGTTCCGGGCTTTTTGTACCGCCTCTATCCGGAACACCAGGTTGTTCAGGATGGCTTGCCGCGATTTTTCCAGGCCCTTGCGGGCGATCAGTACGGCTTCCGAGTGCATCACCACGTCCACTTCTTTCAGTCCGTTGCTCAGCAGGGTGCTGCCCGTACTCACGATGTCGCAGATGGCATCAGCCAACCCGATGCCGGGTGCGATTTCCACCGAGCCGCTGATTTCGTGGATGCCCGCCTCGAGGTTGTGCTGGCGTAAAAACTTCTTTACGATGTTCGGGTAAGAGGTGGCGATGTTTTTTCCGTTGAGCCAATTTAAGTCGGTATAGGTTTCGCTCCGGGGCACCGCCAGCGACAACCGGCATTTGGCAAAGTTGAGCCGTTTGATGATTTCATTTTGCTTTTGCTTTTCCGCGTACACATTTTCCCCGATGATGCCCGCATCGGCCACACCGTCTTCAATGTATTGGGGGATGTCGTCATCGCGGAGAAAGAGCACTTCTACCGGAAAGTTGCTGGCCTGGGTTTTCAACTGGTCTTTTCCATTGGAAAGGTTGAGTCCGGAGTCTTTCAACAATTGAAGTGACCCTTCCTGCAAGCGGCCGGATTTCTGGATGGCGATTCTCAGGAGATCACCGTTTTGGGTTTGAGCTTTCATGTTACATACCTGGGTTTAAATTAAAAAAGGCCTGCCGGGATCGCGGCAAGCCTTTAGTTTAAAGTCTTATGGGTTTACATCAGCGCATAAACCTGCCACGCATCGTGCTGGTAACAGGATGATGGTGGTGCTTGTTTATGGTTGCTGGATAATTCATTTGCTCAGGGCACAAAGGAATAGAATAAATTGTACAAATCAAAATTAGCGGATTTCGGATTGTCGTTTAGTTAAGAGTATATTCCCACCGCGCGCCCCTTACCCCGTGCCTCCGGCAGGCAAGCCTAAAGGGGCCACCGTGCGAAGGCTTAGCTAAACGACATTGATTTCAGATTTCGGATTCCAGATTTGAATCTGTAATCTTGAATCTGTAATCTGAAATTGATCATGCCCCAAACTTTTGGATTTGCAATCCTACTTGCCTTGTTGCTGGGCGCCTGCAGCGACAGTGCGGAAACGCGCAAGCAACGCTTCCTGCTGATGGGCAATGAACAGTTGGCCAAACAGAATTTTACACTGGCGCTGAAAAATTATACCGAAGCGCTCAAACTCGACTCGTGTTATGCCGAAGCGTTGAATAATACCGGTACGGTTTACTTCCGGCAAAAGCAGTATGCCGAAGCGCTGCAATATTACGCCACCGCCATTGGTTGTACACCCGCCTTTCAAGATGCACGGTTTAACCGCGCCAATACCTTGTATGAACTGGGCCAATTGGAGGAAGCGTTAACGGATGTTGCCTTCCTGAAGCAAAGCAAGCCGGATACGTTGCCGTTGATTTTCCTGGAAGGACTTATCTACACCAAACAACGGAATTATTCCCGCGC
>CAZOYJ010000420.1:0-1795 GCA_964583905.1 uncultured Roseivirgaceae bacterium | reverse complement strand
ACCACATTCAGCTACAACAGCATCAGTGATGGAGAATGGGAGTGGCTGTTGAATTTTATTACCACGGGTGGCGATTCGCTGCAGGCGTATGATGAGTACCGCAAGGTAATTATAGAGAAGGATGGATTGTACAAAGTGGAAGACCGCAGAATTGCCCAACGCCACCGGCTCTCCATTGGCACCATAGTAGGCGATAGTTCACTCCATGTAAAATACGTTACCGGAAAATACCTCGGCACGATGAAGAGTATTTTATTTCGCGGTTGAACCCCGGAGATACATTTTGGTTTGCCGGCCAGGTGCTGGAGTTAGTGCGCATTAAAGCCATGGAAGCCCAGGTGCGCAGGAGCAAACGCAAATCCGGACTGGTGCCTTCGTGGCAGGGGGGAAGAATGCCGTTATCATCCCAACTGAGTGCGTTGATCCGTGATAAACTCGATGAAGTGGCACATCATAAAGAAACCGATGCCGAACTAAGATTTTTAAAACCACTTTTCGATTTGCAGGCTGCGCGTTCGCGCCTGCCCAACAAAAAGGAATTCCTGATTGAGTACTTCGAAACCACCGAAGGACATCATGTACTTATGTACCCGTTCGAAGGCCGGTTTGTGCACGAAGGCATGGCTGCGCTAATCGCATACCGCATGGCGAAGCTCAAGCCTATTACGTTTTCCATTGCCATGAACGATTACGGGTTTGAATTATTGAGCGACCAGGAAATTCCCATAGAAGAAGCCGTAGAAACCAATGTGTTGGGTACGGAAGACCTGATGAGAGACATACAGGCCAGCATCAACGCTACCGAAATGGCGCGCAGAAAATTCCGCGACATTGCCGCCATCGCGGGTTTGGTTTTTAAAGGCTACCCCGGCAAGCCCATCAAAGACCGCCACCTGCAATCTACGTCACAACTTTTCTTTGACGTGTTTCACGAATACGAAGCACACAATTTATTGTTCCGCCAGGCGTACGAAGAAGTAATGGACTTCCAGTTGGAAGAAGTGCGGTTGCGCCAGGCGTTAGAGCGCATCAACCATCAAAAAATCATCATTACCCGTCCCGACAAACCCACACCGTTTGCCTTCCCCATTATGGTAGACCGCCTGCGCGAGAAACTCACCAGCGAACAACTGAAAGACCGGATCCGGAAGATGGTGGTGAGGTATGAGGGGTAGTTGAGGAATTTAACCCGTAAAGGTACCCTTAGGAGATGCTTTGAAGTATTGGCATCCTTTTCTTAATTTCATTTATCAGATTAAATTTTTGACAACCCTATATAAAAAGTTGATGCGAAAGATGATTATTGAAAAGGCAATCCACAACGAGATGCATGTGCTGTGCCTGAAATTTAAACATGACGAAGAACTGGAGGAGATTGTCAGGAAATTGCCCGACTGCCGATGGTGTAAAACCATGCGCTGCTGGTACTTGCACCATACGCCACCGAATTTCAGAAAGGCCCTGGCAACAACATAGTCTAAAGGCCTTAAGGCAACTTTCATTGGCTTCGCCATAGTTCATGGTCATGTGGTTGGTAATGAAAGACGAAGGAATATTTGACAACACCTTTGCACAAACAAGTGTGCTTGTAAGCGATTGCTTCGCATTACTGTCTGGGCGTACTTTTGGTTATGGGTATAAACAAATCAAGTAAAAATGGTTGAGCGGATTATATCAACCGATTTCATGTTTAGAAGATCCCCATGTTTTTAATGGCTATTGGAAATTTTATAATGTTATCACTGTTGTCCGACTAAAAATCTGATTGACAAAATAATCAAGTTTTCTTGAAGGA
>CAZOYJ010000419.1:0-1802 GCA_964583905.1 uncultured Roseivirgaceae bacterium | reverse complement strand
GGTTTACTCCCCTTACCTTCACGCCCGCATCCCGTAAGGTTAGCCAGGGGCCCCGATTGGCCTCGTGGTCGAGTTGGGTGATCAGTACTTCATCACCGGGTTTCAAGATGCGCGACATCGCCCGGGCAAGGGCAAAATTAAGTGTAGTCATGTTTTGCCCGATCGAAATGCAATGTTCGTTTTCCGCATTCAAGAATGCCGCCATAGCTTGCCGCATGGAATGAATTACAAGGTCAGTTTCGTTGGTCGTCACAAATGCACCGTGGGTATTGGCATTTGAAGTTTTGTAATAATTTGAAACAGCCTCAATAACCGCATGAGGCACTTGTGTGCCGGCTGGACCATCGAAGTAAACAAAGGGTGAATTATTATGCGTACGTTGAAGGGAAGGAAATTGATTCCTGACGCTTTGAGGATTTAATGCCGGTGCAGTCATGTAGAAAGGAAGTTATTGATTTCTGCCAAAGATAGCAGAGTTCTATCCTTTCCGGAAAACACTCAGGACAAGATAAACCAGGGTAAAATGGCGATGAGCAGGCTTACCAAAAACCAGAGAAGAAGTTTTTTATCAGTCTTCGACATACGCATGGGTTTGATTCCTTGTACGGCCCACCTCCCTAAAAGTTTTTACCGGCTACCGTTTTAACAAATTTTAACCTTCAAAAAAGAGGTGTTATACTTGCCCTGTTAAACCACTACACCCCGCATGACTAAATTCAGCTTCACGGAAAAGAAAGATACCCGCTCCGGATTTGGTGCCGGATTACTCGAATTAGGCCGCAAGAACCCAAACGTAGTGGGCCTTTGTGCCGACCTGACCGGTTCATTAAAAATGGATGCTTTTAAAAAGGAGTTTCCTGAACGGTTCTTCCAGGTAGGTATCGCGGAAGCCAATATGATGGGGATTGCTGCCGGAATGACCATAGGGGGGAAAATTCCCTTCACCGGAACATTTGCCAACTTTTCCACCGGAAGGGTTTACGATCAGATTCGTCAGTCGATTGCCTACTCCCATAAGAATGTAAAAATCTGTGCCTCACACGCTGGCGTAACACTGGGTGAAGATGGGGCAACCCACCAGATTCTGGAAGACATTGGCATGATGAAAATGCTCCCGGGCATGACGGTGATTGTGCCGTGTGATTTTAATCAAACGAAAGCGGCAACGCTGGCGCTGGGCGACCATCATGGCCCGGCTTACTTACGTTTTGGACGACCTTCCTGGCCGATCTTCACCAATGACAAACCTTTTACCATCGGCAAAGCCGATAAAATGATTGAGGGTAACGATGTTACCCTTTTTGCCTGTGGCCACATGGTTTGGCAAGCCATTGAAGCCGAGGCCGCGCTGGCTGAAAAAGGAATTAACGCGGAAGTAATTAACATTCACAACATTACCCCTCTTTATGTGGAAGCCGTGTTGCAATAGGTTCATACAACCGTTTGTGCCGTTACGTGCGAAGAACACCAGATTAACGGAGGTCTGGGCGACAGCATTGCACAGGTATTAGGGCGCCACTACCCTGCCCCGCTTGAACTGGTAGCCGTAAACGACTCGTTTGGTGAAAGCGGCACACCTGCCCAATTGTTAAAGAAATACGGGCTTGCGCCAGAAAACATTGTGGCGGCTGCTGAGAAGGTGGTGGTTAGAAAACTCAATTCCCGTTAATTTTTTATTTCTTTTTCAAAAGAAGCAGAAATCAGAAACTTTAATCGTAATTTTACGATTAAGGAAGTTATGGGACTAACTAAAACAGCCGGGTTTTCAAAAACCGAAATTCAAACAGCCGACCTGGCCAAAG
>CAZOYJ010000418.1:988-1804 GCA_964583905.1 uncultured Roseivirgaceae bacterium | reverse complement strand
TCGCAGAATCCCAACCATACTTATGCGGCACCGGGGCAGTATACGGTTTGCTTGGAGGTTATTGGGGTCTGTGGTACGGATGTGTTCTGTCAGACAATCGATGTAATTCAAATCCCGCAGGCAACTTGTGATACCATCTTGCTCACTGCTGGCTTGAATATCATCTCTACCGATGTAGTCCCAGCCGACAGCTCTTGTACGGCAGTATTTGCTGACCTGATCAGCGCAGGCAACCTCGTGAATGTCATCGGCATCGAAAACGGCTTGTTGCAGATTTTCGATCCGAATCAACCGCCAGTGTTCAATACGCTAACGCACATCAGGAGAGGTTTTGGTTATTTGGTGAGAGTAAATGTAACTGATACGCTTGTCGTATGCGGTACGCCGATCGATTCGAGTCTGAGGGTAGCCTTGACTGCCGGCTTGAATATTGTGGGATATATCCCACAGGCAAGTACTACGCCGGCTATCTACTTTGACGATTTGATCATAACTAATAACTTGGTGAACGCTATCGGTATTGAAAATGGCTTATTGCAACAATTTGACCCTAACCAGAATCCGATTTTCAATACGCTGACCCAAATCAAAAATGGCTTCGGCTATCTGATTAGGGTAAATAACGGCGTTATGGAAGGCGGTTGGCTATTATCTGATGGAGATTTGGAGATACGCTACGACTTGGATATCAAACCAACCGACCGCTTCACATTTGTAGCAGGGTACTCTAACCTGCCTGCTGAGTACGCTGGTCAAGAGGTATTCATCACCGATGCCAAAGGCAACATCGTGGCGGTCAATGCCGCATTTACCAAC
>CAZOYJ010000418.1:0-978 GCA_964583905.1 uncultured Roseivirgaceae bacterium | reverse complement strand
GCGCTATGCGGATACTCGATGGCGGATTGCTAATGACCACGCTGCTTTTCGGTGATGACAGCAGAATGCCGGATTTAAAGGGTATTCCAGTGGGTGAGCGTTTGTATCTCCAATTCAAAGGTCAGCGATTAGACATCGGCTTTGATTTTATGCCGCGCATGGAACTTGTCATTTTGGACCTTTCATTCAATCTGGATCAATTGGAACAAACGGCTCAACCCGGTTCGGATTGGCTCTCGTCCCTATATCTCTTCCCGAATCCGTTTACGGATGATTTGGTAATCGAGATCGAAGCGGCGAGGGACGAAGCCGTAACGGTTTCTATTTTCGACTGGAGCGGTCGCATGGTTCAGGTACTCGCAAGTGAATTGATGTTGGTCAAAGGTTCTAATCATTTGGGAGGCAAAGAATTCTCCTCCTGGTATGTATTTGGTAAGAATTACTGCTGAAAAGGGCTTGATGGAAACTCGTTCTGCTATAAGGATGAGATAGTGAGCAACAAGAATTCCGGCAGCTCGAAAAATCCTTTCGAGCTGTCGGCTCTTCTTTTTGGTTTTCTTTTTTCACTAAATTGAAATTACAATACAATGAAATTCAAGGTGTTAATTTTGATAACTTTGTTTTTTGCAATAGCATATTCAAATGCTCAACCACCAGAGTTCACATTAAAGCCAGCAAATGAAAGAGATCCTGGTCTTAATGCGACAGGCTACGTGACATTGAACGGAGTACCCGCTTCGCCTGGTGATTACGTTGCAATTTTTGATCCCGATTTTATTTGCTCGGGAGTAGCTTCGATTTCTTCGATGGATGGTTTTTTTCTTATGCAGACTGTAGTTGATAATCCTTTTAACCCAAGTGATGGAGGGATTAATTGCAATTTCATCAACGTGTTTTTCCCGCCATACTCAGCCAATGGTTGCGAAAATTTCACATTTGTATTCTGGACCTCTGGTGATTTTTACCATTATCCTACTG
>CAZOYJ010000417.1:0-1805 GCA_964583905.1 uncultured Roseivirgaceae bacterium | reverse complement strand
TATTCAATCTGCGAGACGAAAGAAAGTTGCTTCAGGGTACTGATCAAGGATGCATCACTCTCAACCAGCACGCCATTCATCCACTTGGTTTTATACAATACGTTGGCACCGGAAGACTGCAGGCCCGCAATATAACTGACCACTACCGGCAGGTCCTCTTCCGTTATGGAAATGCTTTGTTTTTGTCTGCGCTGGATGGCGCGCGGGGATAGAAATTCTTCCGGGTTGTCAATCGAATACGTTGTACCGGCCTTATCGGTAAAAAAAACCATGTACCGGTTTACCTGGGCATCCGATAGCCCTGCACTGATTAGTAAAATGCATAAAAGTGAAAATCTAATGTTCCCCATATTCCTTCATCAACTGCCTTACATGATATCCTCCGGTAATCTGACCTGTACAGGTGCCACCACTGCAATTATACGACCACACTTTACTCTCTTTGAAAACCAGCCCCCTTCCGGGTGCATATACCTCCGTACGCTGATCAACGTAAGCCAAGCTAACCTCATCGTTTTGATTGACCACAACTGCGTTTTCAAATTCAATACCCGGTGAAACGGTAAACCGGATCAGAAATTTTTCAAGTGTATATTCATCTTCCTCCAACGCAGCGAATGTATTACCATTCCACCGGGCATTTTTCTGTAGCGGAAAAATCAATTTTACATACAAATTATCTTCCTCCTGAAGCAAGGCATATTGCCCGTCCATCCGGGCTGACCATGTGTTCACGTACTCCCACTCCGCAGTGTTGGCGTCTCGGGTATGCCGGTGTATGACAAATGTGGTTCCGCCTTCACCGTTTTCGAAGCTATTCACGATTTCCTGTTTTAACTCATACGTTAACGAAGCCGGTGGATTAAAAGCCGAATACGTAGTTAACGTAACCTCATATACCTGATAAAATCCTACGGTAAGCGGAAAGTAAGCTTTATCATCCAACACCAACGGCTCTTTGTCTGAGCAACTGCCGAGAAGGATAAGTAAAATCGGAAGAAAGGGTATAAATCGCTTCACACTTGCTTGTTTTCCTTGATTCACTAACTAATTTTAACGCAATTTGATTCAAAGTTATTTCTTCCAGGGGGATTTTACTATGGCACTCAAAACAACTGTAAAAGTAGGAAGTATTACCAACCTGAGTGATGCGCGATACTGTGCCGGAATGGGGGTTACCCTGCTCGGCTTTAATACCGTAGAGCACACGCCTAACTACATCGAACCCATACCCTTCCAGGAAATAAGGGGCTGGTTTGTGGGACCAAAAGTGGTTGCGGAAATCTATGGCATGACCCAACCCGACAAACTCGAAAGCGTATTGCACGATTACCAACCTGATCTAATTGAACTTTCCAAGCCGGAATTGTTGAAACTGAGACCCCGGGAAACATCCCTTGTGCTCACCATCGAGCCTGATCAGTATGACAACCTGCATGCAGTTCTTCGTGATTTCCGGACGCAAATAAAATACCTACAGGTTCCGGGCAGCACAGATGCATCTATATTAGAGAAGATTACCACAGACTTTCCGGTACTGTTGGTTGTGGATAAACCGGAATTACCCGATCTTACATTGATGCGGCATAATCCACGCATCGGACTGGCGCTTAAAGGCACGTCCGAAAATAAAGTTGGGTACAAGAGCTATGATGAGTTAGCCCAGGTGCTGGAGCAATTTGAAGAGGATTAATTGCCCGTTCCTGTAACCTATGTATTGCAGCAAGCAGAAGAACGGTTGCGGTCTTACTACTCAGGTCCCATTACATAAATTTAAATCGAAGGTATTTAATCAGTTCACCCTT
>CAZOYJ010000416.1:0-1821 GCA_964583905.1 uncultured Roseivirgaceae bacterium | reverse complement strand
CCTTCGATTATTTTCAATTGCTGGGTGCGAATCTTCCTTCTGGTGTAGCGATGTGGCTGATGCTAGGATTCCTTGCCGCCTTTGTAGTGAAGTTACCGGTGGTTCCTTTTCATACCTGGCTTCCCGATGCCCACTCGCAAGCGCCAACTGCCGGAAGTTTAATTCTGGCCGGGCTACTCTTAAAGACTGGAGCTTACGGTTTGTTACGATTCATCATCCCCTTGTTCAGAGATCAGGCAATAGTAATCGCACCCTGGGCCATGGCTTTAGGTGTGCTTGGAATTATTTACGGAGCCATTCTTGCTTTTTCACAAACCGATCTGAAACGACTGGTGGCCTATACGAGTGTAAGCCACATGGGCTTCATCATGTTGGGCGTGTTTTCTTTTAACGAATTAGCCGCACAGGGTGTAGTGATGCAAATGATTACACATGGTATCAGTACAGGAGCACTGTTTATTTTAGCTGGATTTATTTATGAGCGCATTCACACACGCGACATCACCCGCATGGGTGGCTTTTGGAAAAGTATGCCGTTTCTTGGAACGTGCGGGTTGATTTTCGCAATGGCTTCATTGGGATTGCCTGGTCTCGGAAATTTTGTGGCCGAGTTCCTTATCCTGGTAGGCACGTGGCAGGCTACACATAAACTTACAATCATCGCTACTATAGGATTGGTGGCCGCCACCATTTACTCGCTCCGAATTCTTCAAAAAGTATTCTACGGTACAAAAACGAGTTCAGCCGTATTGGTTGATCTTTCATTTCGTGAAAAAACAGTCATGGTAATCCTGGTGGTATCTTTATTATGGTTAGGATTGTTTCCCCAACCGGTATTGAACACCTCCAGGCCATCGGTAAAAATGATTATTGAAACGCCAGATACATCGGATGCGAAAGCGCATCTACAAACTATTAAAACTGAAGTGCTAACTGCCGTAAAGAAAGGAGGCGACAATGAGTAAACAGGATTTATTGAGCATAGTGCCGCTGTTTATCCTTACGAGTGCAGCGATTTTGATTTTATTTTCCATTGCCATTAAGCGCAATCACAAAGTGATCTACATTATCACAAGTGTTTCGTTACTGGCAGACTTTATTTTCCTGGCCGTTGCAGATAGCCCTCTAAAATGGACTGTTGAGCCGCTTTTTATATTTGACGGATTCGGCAAATTCATCGTTGGTTTGATCTTACTTACCTCTTTCGCGCTTACGATGCTTTCATATGCTTACTTCGAGCAACGGGAAGAACGAAAAGAGGAATATTACATTTTGCTGATACTGGCCACACTGGGTGCAGCCACACTGGCAATCAGTAAACATTTTATTTCCTTGTTTCTAGGCCTGGAAATTCTAAGTGTTTCACTATACTCCATGATTGCCTATCTGCGAAAACGCGAGCGTTCAGACGAAGGCGGAATTAAATATTTAATTATTGCCGCATTCTCATCAGCCTTCATGCTGTTCGGTATGGCTTTGATTTATTATGTAACAGGCTCAATGGAATTTGAGGCAATAGGACATGCCCTGTCATCGCTTCCGGATTTCCCCGTCATCATGGTTGCCGGTTTTGGGTTTGTTGTTGTAGGTATCGGATTCAAACTAGGAATCGTTCCATTTCACATGTGGACGGCCGATGTATATGAAGGTGCACCACTGCCTGTAACCTCATTCATTGCTACAGTTTCAAAAGGGGGTGTAGTGGCGTTACTCGTTCGGTTTTATGCGCTCGTAAACGGATATCAGTACGATAGTTTAGTGGTCACGTTTACGGTGCTGATAATTGCTTCCATGTTAGTAGGGAATTTTCTGGCCCTTCAA
>CAZOYJ010000415.1:0-1837 GCA_964583905.1 uncultured Roseivirgaceae bacterium | reverse complement strand
GAACACCAACCTGATCAGTTCACGCGAATTCGGCTGGATGAAACCCGGTGTGATCTTTATAAACCTGAGCCGCGGACATATCGTGGATATTGCTGCCTTGAAAGAAAATATCCTGAGTGGAAAAGTTGCCGGATGCGCGGTAGATGTTTATCCGCAGGAACCCGGGAGTAATCAACAAGAATTTATTTCAGAATTGCGTGGCTTACCCAATACCATTCTCACACCTCACATCGGTGGAAGCACCGTTGAAGCGCAGGAGAATATCGGTAATTATGTTCCCGGAAAGTTTATGGATTACATCAACACCGGCAGCACTTCCAACAGTGTCAATTTTCCAAACCTGGTACTGCCCACGCTTGAAAATGCACACCGGTTGATTCACATCCATAATAATGTGCCGGGAATTCTTGCGCAAATCAACCAAGTGTTGGCCGATCATAACATCAATATTGTAGGGCAATACCTGAAAACCAATGAGTCCATCGGGTACGTAATTACCGATATCGACAAAGAATACAACCGCGAGGTTATTACAAACCTTCGCTCCATCGAGCACACCATTAAATTCAGAGTGTTATATTAACAGCATGGAGCATAAAGGCAAGCTTAATGGTTTTAAACTTAAGGTGTACGAAATCATCTTTGAGTCGGATACGCGGGAAGGTAAATTATTTGATATCATTCTGCTGGCCTGCATCCTGCTCAGTGTGGTGATTGTACTGCTTGAAAGCGTTTCTGAAATCAAAGAAGGCTGGGGGCCGTGGCTGGTGGGCATGGAGTGGTTCTTTACCGGTGTATTTACCCTGGAGTACTTGGCCCGCCTTTGGGTTGTTTTGCATAAACGCAAGTATGTGCTCTCCTTTTTTGGCCTGGTTGATCTGATCTCGGTGGTTCCAACTTACCTGACCATATTCTTTGCAGGCGCCCAATCGCTACTTGTCATCCGGAGTTTAAGGCTGCTGAGAATCTTCCGCATTTTTAAATTAGCGCGGTTTATCGGTGAAGGACAGAACCTTACCCGGGCGCTGAAAGCCAGCCAATATAAAATCATTGTCTTCCTCACTACGGTAATTACGACTGTAATCATTTTCGGTACGTTGATCTATTTAATTGAAGGACCAGAACACGGCTTTACCAGCATACCTTTAAGCATTTATTGGGCTATTGTTACCATGACCACCGTTGGCTATGGCGATATATCACCCCAAACCCCGATGGGGCAAGCCTTGGCCTCAATTATCATGATTATGGGCTACGGAATTATTGCTGTACCCACCGGTATTGTTACTTCGGAAATGATGGAACTGAAGAAAAGAAAAAAAATCACTACCCAGGTTTGCCCCCACTGCCTGAAAGAAGGCCACGATATTGATGCGATTTACTGCAAATACTGTGGCGGGGAGATAAATTGAAAACGGCTTACTTAACTGGCCTTACGCACTTGCCCTGTTTCCCGCATATTTCGCGGACTTACGCAGAATAATGCATCCTCTTTTAGTGAAGTTTTTGAGCTTTGGTGTTTTAGTGGCTGAAAGAATTTTCAGCTGCACCTGGCCGGCAACAAGCAGAAACGGAAAAAAACCACAAAGTCCGCTAAAATTACGGTGAGGTAATTCTAGAAAAGTAAGGGGTTAACCCGTAGTTAACCCGTATATAACCCGTATATAACCCGTAGTTAACCCGTCTCTTATAAGATACGGGTTATGGGTGGGATAAGTCCGGCTTAGCCGGGGAGATATTGGGGGATATGGAGATATTGAATGGGATGATCAGCGCGATCAGCGGGTAATAATGCTCTTACAGATTTCGCTGATTTACGCAGAAAAATGTATCCGCT
>CAZOYJ010000414.1:0-1860 GCA_964583905.1 uncultured Roseivirgaceae bacterium | reverse complement strand
GAGCCTCCCATCCCGGTTTATGGTGATGTAGTTCGTATTCCTGCGAGTGAGCAAAGCTGTACCCATCCTCGCACTCCAGATAAGCCGGTAGGGCAAGGGGCTATGTTTGGAACCCATCCGGGGTACATTAAATTTGATTTGAATGGGATAAAGCTTAACTCGATTTTCAAAGTTCGCCTGAGATTGACCACAAAAAAAGTAAACAATCCCTCAACCAAGATCACCGTTCACATGCTGACGGATGATTCATGGTCAGAAAATAAACTAACCTTAAAGAATCGTCCAGCTGAAGGGGCTCTGTTACACGCTGAGTTGTTGGAAGGGAAACCAGAGTCGCAGGTGTTTGAGATCAATGTCACCTCCTATTTCCAAGACGAATGGCGCAAAGACAAGGTCATTTCTTTCGTGGTGTTCGCTGGTGGATCGACCATTTACGGAAGTGACGCCGGCATGCCTCCCGAGCTGGTGATTGAGCAGGTCGAGTCTCGCGTACCGGGTGCTCCGGCTGCACCGACAGGGCTGACCAGCGAGAGTATCATCGGCAACGTACGCCTGGACTGGTCGGACAGTCAGGAGCCCGATGTGGTTGCCTACAATGTCTATCGCAGCGAAAAGCCAGGTGATATTAAATACTACGGTCTTCCGATCGCTTGTGGCCTGATTCGCAGTGAACATATAGACAATGACACTTCGGGAAACTGGAATATTGGTAGAATGGATCCAGGCAAGATCTTGTATTATCGAGTGACGGCCGTGGACAGCCATGGCTATGAATCGGAACCGAGCGAAGAATTTCTTGGTGTAGCCCTGCCGCATCCCGATGACGCTAATCAGCCAGCGGCCTTCAATAAGGATATTTCCCTTCCACAAGCAACCGCCGGTTTAGCCTACAACGTAAATATCTCGAACAAGGTAACGGATCAGGAATCCGATCCTCTTCATTTCTACAAAGTATCTGGCCCAAAATGGTTGAATGTAGGTTATGACGGTACCTTGAGCGGTACGCCCGATCCACGCGATGTTGGTAAGCATAAATTAACGATCCAGGTGTATTCTTATGGTGGTAGGGATGAGAATATCATCGGCATTGTGGTAAATGCCCCGGCGAACACGCCCATCAAATGATTTTTGAGTCAGCGCTCCTAATCGTTGGCGGACCAATGAGTTTCTGCATTTTGCAAAAATGACTGAGGGTTTTGTGGGGAAGAACAAAAGTGAAGTAGTGCGGTTAATGGATATTGCCGGGTCCAACGAGCAACTTTTGAATGCAAAAAAAAACTAAACCTACGCTCACGCTTATTCTGAATTATCTTTAAAAATTCCTGCATGACCCGTGATGCGAAAAAAATCAAACAGCCTCACGATAATAGTAATTCAATGTTTTCCCCAAACGAGAGCACACTCTGACTGGATCTATTATGTTGTTGTTTTGTGAAGAGTTGAAACGGGTATCTGGTTATTTGGTAATCGTTGGTGATTGCGTTCATGATTATAATAAGTGACATGTTCGAGATGTGCGGTTGATAACGGGATAATACGTTTCCCGATCTCATAACGAACCGTTCCAATAAATCGTTCGATGTAAGCATTCAAGTTGGGTGAAAGAGCTGGGAGTATTTTTGGTATACATCCAATTGATCTGAAACAGTCTCGTACAGGTTTTGTGAATATCGGATCTCTATCCATAATAATTCGATGCATGCCGTTTAAGAATCCCGCTTTGTAATCTGAGAGTTTTCGCGCCATATTAGTCATCCAAGCAGCATCGGCACGATCAGTAATTCCTACGAGTCGGACCTCTCTCGTCGCTATTTTTATAGCATATAGCGCATGATGACGCTTGGTGCGGTTACCATTTTT
>CAZOYJ010000413.1:0-1870 GCA_964583905.1 uncultured Roseivirgaceae bacterium | reverse complement strand
AAGCTCATAACCAAAAATTAGCCTGCAAGGCCGGGTATAACTGTACGTCTGGTTCAGAGAGTCATACCGGATCGGCCCGCCCCGTTCCTTCAATTGGGCCAGGTTGATCATTAGCATACTTTTACTTATCCCCAGCCTTCCGGCAAATTCATCGGGGTTTCCGGTAGCCTTGCGGCAGATCAGGTCATGCATGCGTTCAAGGCGTTCAATGTTAATGGCACTCATGGTGTAAGAAAGTTAAAGGTTATCCATTAATTAATCAATTCCCCAATTCCAGCTGGTTCCTCACCAGTTCAAAATAAGCCCCTTTGTGGGCCGTTAATTCTTCATGTGTACCCACCTCAATAATTCTTCCCTTCTCCAGCACCACAATCTGGTGGGCATTTTTTACCGTACTCAGGCGGTGGGCAATAACCAGCACGGTTTTCCCGGTAAAGAATTCATCCAGGTTTTCCATAATCACCTTTTCGTTATTGGCATCCAGCGCGCTGGTGGCCTCATCAAAAAAGATGAACTCCGGGTTTTTGTACACTGCCCGCGCAATGAGTATGCGCTGCTTTTGCCCCTGGCTTAAACCCACACCATTAACGCCAACTTTAGTATTGTAGCCCAGCGGCAAGGCTTCAATAACCTCTTTGATGTTGGCCACTTTTACGGCATGCAGCAGCTTTTTGCGGTCTGTCTCCTCATCGGCCAAGGCAATGTTGCGGGCAATGGTGTCGGAAAAAATGTAGCCGTCCTGCATCACTGTGCCGCACTGCTGCCGCCACAGGTTTCCGGAGACGAAACGAAGGTCTTCACCTCCTACTGTAATTTTTCCCCCCGAAGGCTTATAAAACTTCAGCAGCAGTTTCATCAGCGTGGTCTTTCCGCTGCCGCTGGCGCCTACAATCGCGGTTATTTTACCTTCCGGTATGATCAGGTCAATGGCTTCAAGTACTTTGGGCGATTGCGGGCCTTCGTAATGAAAAGTGAGGCCTTCAACCATCAGTGTTTGACTTTCCGGCAGCACACTTATTTTCTGAAAGTCATCTTTGATTTCTTCCTCCTCGTTTTCGAGGGAATGAATTTCACCGATCCGCTCCATGCTGATGCGGGCATCCTGCCATTCACGGGTGAAGCCGATAAACTCATTTACCGGGCCATTCAATTGGCCAATAATGTATTGCACGGCCAGCATCATCCCAAGGGTCATTTCCCCGTTAATTACGGACACGGCTGCCATTACCGTAATGAACATGTTTTTGGATTCATTGAGCAACATGCTGCCGGCATCCTGATACTGCTGCAGTTTGGTGCTGTTCACATTTACCTTGAACAGTTTGGCCTGTATGCGCTCCCACTCCCAGCGCTTTTGTGTTTCGCAGTTGTTCATTTTGATCTCGCTCATACCCTGAATTGTTTGGATCAAGTTGCTCTGGTTATCGGCCATTTGCTGGAACCGCTTGTAGTCCAGCTCACCCCGCTTTTTCATAAACAACAGCACAAAACCAACGTACAGGGAACTCATGCTCATGAAGACCAGCATAATCGGCAGGCTGTACACCGCTAGCACGACACCAAACACCACCAGGTTGAAAAAGGAAAAAAGAATATTGAGTGAAGAAGAACTGATGAACCGTTCGATCCGCGAATGATCATCGATCCGCCTGAGGATGTCACCGATCATTTTGCCTTCAAAGAACGACATGGGCAGTTTGAACAGCTTCACCAGGAAGTCGGAGATGATGGAAATGTTTATGCGGGTGCTGAGGTGAAGCAAAATCCATCGCCTAATAAAGTCCAAACTGGCTCGGCTGATGAAGAGCATCATTTGTCCGGCCAATATGAGATAGATGAAATTATCATCCTGCGTACGGATGCCTACATC
>CAZOYJ010000412.1:0-1888 GCA_964583905.1 uncultured Roseivirgaceae bacterium | reverse complement strand
GCTCTTTAAAAAAGCCGGCACCATAACCCGTTAACTGAACGAAGGCAGCCGGTACACTTAGTAATGCCACCCGGATATTTTTTGAAGCTTGGTAAGCATCCATCAGTATGGCGATACTAAACAACACGTATCCTGCCACAACCAGGAGGAAAAGAGGTGCGTTAAGCACATATAAAAATGGAAGTGCCAACAATCCGGCAAGAAATAAGGTGGGCAACCAATGGGTGAGTTTAACTGACCCGGAATGAGCTCGGCCAACCCGAATCCGGCCCCGGCCGAAATTTGTAACCTGCCTATAAAACTGGCTGAGTGTCGCTCTCCGTTTATGGTATACAAATGCCTCCGGTATCAATACCGACATAAACCCTTCCTTTTTCATCCGCACGCTTAACTCAATATCTTCTGCCAACCGGGTAAACCTGAAGCCTTTTGTTTTTTCAAATACACGCCTGGTAATCCCCATATTAAAACTGCGGGGCTGAAATCCCCCGGCCTTACCTCCGCGGATTCCCCCGGTGGTTATCACCGATGACATGGTATACGCCATCGCCTGCTGAAGCGGTGTAAAATTATCATGGCTGCGGTCGGGGCCGCCCCACGCATCAAAAGAAGTATGCTGGCGGAAGGAATCCACAGCTTCGAAATAGTGGGGCGGGATAATACAATCGGAGTCAAACACAACAAAATATTCACCCCGGGCGTGGGCAAAA
Organism: uncultured Roseivirgaceae bacterium; assembly: GCA_964583905.1. Lineage (GTDB taxonomy): Bacteria > Bacteroidota > Bacteroidia > Cytophagales > Cyclobacteriaceae > UBA2336. The sequence goes on along the minus strand of CAZOYJ010000412.1, from coordinate 1,178 downwards.
CCCAGGTTACGGCTAGGCCCCGGGCCAGAATTGGGTTTAAAGAAGTACTGGATGGATAGCTGTTCACGAAAGGCATCGACTACTTCATCGCAGCGGTTTTCAGAACCGTCCTCTACAACTATCACTTCAAAGTCGGTAACGGTTTGGGTGGTCAGGCTTTGCAGCAATTCGCGCAATTCATCCGGTCGGTTATACACCGGAATAATGATGGAATATCGTGGCACTGCACCCATTGCTAACCGTAAAAGTAAGTAAAGATTCGGTGATCAAAATTGAACGGCTTGCCATTCTGATTTTCATTACCTTGGAGCTAAATGACACCGATGAAAAAATGTATTACAATCCTATTTCTTTTACCGGCTTTTGTTCAGGCTCAACCAGATTATTCAAACGATGTACAGTCCATTGATGCCGTTATAACTGTATTGTACGATGTGATTTCAGGAGATCCGGGAACACCCCGCAACTGGGAGCGGTTTAAAAACCTGTTCGCAGCCGATGCGCGACTCATCCCTACCGGCAAAAATACAGTGGGCAATTTTACCTACCGTACTATGTCGCCCGATGATTATGTACAGATGTTCACTACCCGCATCAACACCGGCTTCTTTGAATGGGAGTTACACCGCGTAACCGAAGAATATGGTACAATTGCCCACGTATTCAGCACCTATAGCACAAAAGAAACCAAGGAAGGCCCCGTAACGAACCGGGGCATCAACAGCATTCAATTGCTGAAAGCCAATGACCGGTATTACATCATGAACATTTTCTGGTGTGCCGAAGCATTGGGATTTCCGTTGCCGGAAAAATACCTGAAATGATGGTTGTAAAAATTAAAAAGTTCATCCTATGATACGAAGCCTTCCCTTATTCATTTTTCTGTTTTGTTTTACGGCTTATGGTCAAAAAACAAAACCGGTTAACCTCGACCCGCTGGCTACCCGGCATGCTGTTGCATCCTTCCGGGAATTTTATGAGTTATTGAGTTTGCCCAATGACGCACACTTTCCTGAGGATATTGAAAAAAATGTGGTGTGGTGCGAATCTGCCTTTGCCAGTCGAGGGTTTTCAACTAAACGGTTACCTACCCCAACGGTTCCGCTACTTCTCGCTACGCGGAACGTGAAAAAGCCGGTAAAGACTACCAAGACTGTATTGATTTACCTTCAGCTTGA
>CAZOYJ010000411.1:0-1891 GCA_964583905.1 uncultured Roseivirgaceae bacterium | reverse complement strand
AAATCGATTGTCTTAACGTCACTGTTATCCGTGTGTGAATCAAAATATTCATTGCCCGTATAGTAGTTGTTATGGCTTCCATAATCATACCATTCAACTGTGCTTGCCCACTTAAACCTTATTTTCATACTCAAGGTCTCTATTTTTCTCTCTTCTATAGAAGAAACATCCCCACCAAAAATGTACCTGGTGCCATCCTCTACTGTTACCTCGAACTTGCTGATTTTATTATTCGCGAGGGTGTAGGTTATTTTTACATTTTGTCTCGGAATCGGAATTGCCCGCTTGTATTTATCAAAAACAAAACGAATCGAACGGCCATTTACATTGATAACGAATTCGTCCGGAGCGGTGTCACGAGTATTCTTTTCGCTATGAACCACCCAATCAGAAACATTAGAAATATTGTTCCAATAGTCTGTTTCCAATGCATATTTCCAATACCCCAATGTCGGATGCTCATCTGGAAGGCCATTCAAATCTCTGGCAACGAAACCACCTGCATTTAATGTCCACTTTAATCCAACCTGTCCTGAAAGTTCATCTGTTTTAACACCGGAGGCATCGTAATTGAGCGATATTGGCAATGAAAGTTCCCGGCTTGTTAGTGTCATAAGTGGGAGTGAAATTTCCGGTTGCCCGGTGAAATAGTTAACCGGCATATTACCAAATGAACCCAGTGATGATGATTCAGCGCTCTTCGGTATCAGGTTGGAATAGTAGTCGCTGCTGGTATACTGTCCGGTTTGAGTACTTTGGCCTGTTATTTCAAAGTGCAACAACGTAAGCAGAGGTATTAGGGATACTAATCTCATAGGAAGTAACTGGTTGGTTTAATTCACGGATGAGATTATTCAATATCTGATGTTTCATCAAGAGCTCTACACCCTATATCAGGAAAACCAGACAACAAAAAGGCCTTATTTTTTGGATACCATCAATCTGTAAAGGGCTATTATTAGCACAAAGAGTGCAGCGTGGAAAATACTTCATAGCCTACGTCTTTCGTAACGGAATTATCTGAACACCCGAATTATCCGGGTAGCGAACAATGGCTTTTAGCCCCCTGACTCCTTTTTCAAACGACAGTTGACCTCCAATAAAGCGCAACCGCATACGAATGGTTCTGAACCCCCTTGAAGATAGAAATCGTTTTTCTGATTCTTCCTCCCGCATGCCATCGTCTTCTACTTCAATGATTAACACATGGCCAGTCCATGTTAACCTGATCCACACATGCCAACAAACAGAGTGTTTCGTAGCATTATGCACAAGTTCCTGAACTATACGAACCAAGTGTACCTGATGTTTTAAATCCAGCTTAAATTCGGTGCCATTACTTTCAACCGAAACATAAGCAACACCCGGCACCTCCATCTTGCTGCTAAGATCTTTTAAGGCAGCTACTAATGAAGGCGAGTCAATACTGGATGGCAATAATGTATTGGAAATTTCTCTTACCGAACTTACTACAAAACGGAAGTTGGTTTTTAACTTGATGGCGAGGGCCTGTGCATGTTCAATGTCTTCAACCCAGGTTAATTGCTCAACGTAAAGCATCTGCTCGGACAACCGCTGAATAAGATCATCGTGCACATCGGCCCCTATTCGCTGAATTTCCTCTTCCAGGTATTCTACCTGACTGCTTACCATATCATCTTTAATTTCCTGTTGCTTCAAGGCATGCTGTACTTCCTGCTCCCGAAGTTGATGTTTCATTTGATTAAGTTTTCGGATCGCAAAACCCAACGCAAGCAATAAAACGGCTATTAGCACAGAGAGGACGATTATCATAAAATGGATTTGTTCTTTTTGTCTTACCCTGAACTTTCTTTTCGCCTCTCCAATTCCTTCCTGATCAGCGTCAGTTCCCGGCTACTCTGTCCGGCCA
>CAZOYJ010000410.1:0-1894 GCA_964583905.1 uncultured Roseivirgaceae bacterium | reverse complement strand
TCAATACCATGATTCCGGTTCACGATATCGGGACGAATTGCGGGTTTGGGTTTCGTTGTTGGTGAACCTGCGCGCATTCTATCGCGCAACACCAACAACGGCCAGAGGATGAGGAAGACCTGTATTCCATGAACGATCTAAAGGAAAGGTATAAATGAAAAAGGGTGACATCGTTCTGATGCCCTTCCATCACAGACCTCTCCGGAATAAAAAACAGACCCGCACTGGTCCTTGCAGGAGGGGAATCAGACATAACCGTATCATTTATAACCACCCGGTTGCGGATGTTAAAATTGAGCCAACACCTGTAAATGGACTTAAGCAAATATCATTCGGAAAATTTCCTTTTCATTTTGAACAAAAGGAGTATTTTAATCGGAAATTTTACCCAAAAAGGTCAACTTAGTCAGAAAAATTACCAACTTTCGGGGTAAATACCCGGGTTAATGGGAAAAACCACCTCTTCAAACGTTCAGGAAATCATCTTTTCATCCTCCGAAAAGAAGGCGTCAAGCCGGATTACAGCTTTGGTAAAACAGGGGCTTATCAAAAAAATCGCACCCCGAATTTATACTTCCAACCTGGTTGAAGATCCGGCACGTATCATAAAACGGAACTGGTACCGGATTCTGGCTCACCTGTTTCCCAACGCCACCCTGAGTCATCGAAGTGCCCTGGAATTTAAACCAACATCAACGGGTCACATCTTTCTCACCTATACGTATACGTCAAACATGTCGCTGCCGGGGCTTACCATTCATTTGCTGAAAGGCCCCAAGCCCATTGCGGGCGACAATCCATTCTTTGAAAATCTTTTTGCATCGCAGGAAGCACGGGCATTTCTGGAAAATATGCAACAAACCCGCAAAGCAGGTGAAGCATCTAAAGTCTTGCCCCTTTCAATACTGGAAGAAAAGCTGGAGACAATTCTAAAAACAAGAGGTGAGCAAGGATTAAATTCTTTACGCGATAACGCCCGTGAAATGGCTGGTATCCTGAAAATGAATAAGGAGTTTCAAAAGCTAAATCAGCTAATCAGCGCTTTACTGGCCACGGGTAAATCAAAGAACCTGACAACTCCCGTGGCTGTAGCGCGTGCACTGGGCGAACCCTTTGATACAACGAGGGTCAACCTGTTCGAAAGTTTGTACGAGGCGTTATCGGGGAAAGTATTTCCTGAATACAAGGCAATTGTATCAGGCACTAACTACAAAACAGTTGCATTTTTTGAAAGCTACTTTTCAAACTACATAGAAGGAACAGAGTTTTCCATTACAGAAGCAAAGGAAATAATACATACCCAAACACCACTGCCCACACGTGACGAAGACTCCCACGATATATTGGGAACATACCGCATTGTTGCTGACCTCCAGGAAATGTCGGTATGCCCCGCCACAGCCGAAGCATTGTTGAACCTGATGCGAAACAGGCATGCCGTGTTGCTGCACGCACGTACATCAAAAAGGCCAGGCGAGTTTAAAAACAAAAACAACAGAGCCGGAAATACCGAATTTGTTGACTGGAGCCTGGTAAATGGCACCCTAAAAAAGGGCTTTGACTGGTACACCTTACTCCGAAATCCTTTTGCCAAAGCGGTGTACATGATGTTCCTGGTTAGTGAAGTGCATCCTTTCGCGGATGGAAACGGGAGAATTGCCCGTGTCATGATGAATGCCGAACTCGCTGCCAAAGGCCTCGCTAAGATTATTATACCAACCGTGTATCGTGAAGATTATACGGGTGCTTTACGCAAGCTAACACGGCAACACATTGCTGAACCGTACATTCGCATGATGTCAAGGGCTTACGAATTCAGTTCAACTCTCATTCAAATAAGCATTGATGAGATGGATCTATACCTTGAATCGTGTGTCGCTTTCAAAGAACCCAC
>CAZOYJ010000409.1:0-1898 GCA_964583905.1 uncultured Roseivirgaceae bacterium | reverse complement strand
AGTAGGCGATTCCACGCATAAACCTGGCCTCACCCAACCCTTCATTAATAACAGTTTGATCCACCCCATAGCCCGAGGCAATGGTTGGCATATCATCGATGATCAGGTTTGCGAAGGATATTACATCATAAAACCCTTGCCAACCCTGCCCGATGTATTGGTTAGCTTCGTTGAAGGACATATAAAAGAATTGTCCTTCCGCATCCCAGTTGTGGTGGATGTCACCGGCCATTACATCACCGGCAAGCCAACTGAACTGGTCATTAACGCTCCACCAAACGCGTCCGTATAATGACGCGGTGGCCTGGCGTATTTCACTTTTATTGCGATACCAGGAATTTACCGTTGGTCTGTCTTCAGGAATATATTCCAGAAAATCTTCTTTACAAGCGCTGAGTACAACCAAGAGTACTGCAGTCAGGAAATATTTTGTGTATTTCTTCATAGTTGTAATCATTTTAGAAATCAACATTAATACCGAATGTAAATACGCGAGGTGCCGGGTAACGCCCCATATCAACGTTCTGCATCAATGCACTTTGGTTAAAAGCACCGATTTGAGGATCAAGTCCTTTGTATTTGGTAATTGTGGCCAGGTTTTGGATGTTGGTATAAACCTGCACGTTTGATAGTTTAACCTTGTTGATTAAAACTTGCGGAAGGTTATAGCTGAATCTTACATTTTGAAGCCTTACATAGGTTCCATCTTCAATCCACCGTGACGACATGTAGTGGTTGCGATTTTCTCCACCATTGTCAAATCGCGGCATGTTTGTTCCAGGATTGATTAGCTCTACATCATCAATGTTGTTTATGTTAATCCCACCCGGTTTTAATTGGGTGCGTGCCCTGTTTACTACGGTCATGGATTGGTTATCAAAGTTTCCGATCATCTGTTCATTTCGGGCGCGTGAATAATTAAGAATGTCGCCTCCAACGGAACCAATGATAAACAGATCCAAACTAAACGGACCATAGTTGAATGTGTTATTGAATCCAAATGTAAAGTTGGGATTAGGATCGCCAATTACCGTTTGATCCCGACTATCGATTATACCATCTCCGTTCAGGTCCTTCCATTTAACATCACCCAACCATAAGCCCTGAGTTCTTTCTATCAGGTTAACACCATTTGGGTTTTCGGGTGTTACTGAATTTGGGGCCTGAATTTGTACGGCATGATTCAAAATTTCTTCTTTTGAGGTGAAAATGCCCTCCATTACGAATCCATAGAATTGTCCAACCGGATAACCAGCCCTTGTTATGGTTGCCGTTTCAAACCCTGGGTACCAATAGAGGTTTCTGAAAATGGTAGTACCCCCCATATCCGTCACACTGTTTCGGTTTACCGATAGGTTTGCATCGGATTTCCATTTAAAATTTCCCCTATCAATATTTACAGTGGTCAACGTCAATTCAAAGCCCTTGTTTGTCATACTACCAATATTTGCCTGTGGTCCCAGCACTTGGTTTCCGAAAGTTGCCGGCAGTGGCACTTGAAGAAGCAGGTTATCGGTAACTTTGCTATAGGCTTCAAAAGTTAGTGTGGCCCGGCCACGCCATAGTTCAGCATCTAACCCAATGTTGGTCATCGTTGTAGCTTCCCACTGCACATCGGGGTTTGAGTAAGCATTGTTACGAACAGAAGGCCCAAAAAAGGATTGCTGAGTAGTGAGCATTGAGCCAAATGCATAGTTATCAATTTCCTGATTGCCTGTTTGTCCCCATCCCAACCTTAGCTTAACGTTGTTTAACACCTCGTTTTGGGGAAAGAAGCTTTCGTTGGAGACACGCCATGCAACAGAGACAGAAGGAAATACCCCCCAACGGTTATTCGCACCAAAACGGGAGGAACCGTCTCTTCGTATCGTTGCCGTTAATAAGTAACGATCGTTGTA
>CAZOYJ010000408.1:1154-1939 GCA_964583905.1 uncultured Roseivirgaceae bacterium | reverse complement strand
CGAACAGTTTATCATCATATTTCATGTCGAAGCCAACACCGTTGTCGCGTACGTAGTAGATGATTTCAGTGCCTTCGGGATACGATCCGATTTCAACTTTAGGCGTAGGATTTTTACCTGAGTATTTTATTGCATTGGAAATCAGGTTCGCCCACACCTGGGTTATCGTACCGTAGTCGGCCAGGGTAGGCAACAACGGGCCGGTTTCAACGTGCACCCCATTACGGGTGTCCGCAATCTCGCTCAAGATCCGTTTTACCAGGTCTTCCATGTGTACCCATGAAACCGTCAATTTTTTCCTTCCCAGTTTTGAAAAATTCAGCAAGTCGTCAATCAGCATTCCCATGCGCTTCCCATTACGCAGGATGATGTGGAGCAGACGAAGCCCCTCCGCATCCAGTTGTGCTGCGTGATCTTCCAGCAGAATTTGAGCGTAGCCGGTAACGGAGCGCAGGGGTGCTCGTAAATCATGCGAAACTGAATAGGAAAAGGCATCCAATTCCTGATTCAAGTGTTGTATTTCCTGCTCCCGTTTTTTCCGGTTCGTTATATCGTGCGCGATTTTTGAAACGCCTACGAGGTTACCGGCTTTGTCGTAAATGGGTGAGAGGGTAAGGGAAATGTCCACCTTTCTGCCGTCTTTGCGCAACCTAACGGTTTCGTATTGTGCAATGGGTTCACCCTGTTTTGCGATGTTAACAATTCGTTCAGAATCTTGCATGTAATCTTCGGGCACAACGAGCCGAATGATATATTTGCCCTGCACTTCTTCCCGGGTATAACCG
>CAZOYJ010000408.1:0-1144 GCA_964583905.1 uncultured Roseivirgaceae bacterium | reverse complement strand
TGATAATGTTTCCATTGGATGAAAGGCTGATGATGGCATCTTCACTGGATTCAACGATGGCTTGAAATTCTGCGTTCAGTTTTTCTGCTTCCTTGCGTGCAGTGTTATCAAAAATGGTTGACCGGCTTTTTACAAATTCGCCTTTCGCATTGTAAAGAGCCGATGCGCTTAACACCACCGGAAGAATGGTATTGTTTTTCCGGATTAAATCAAACTCAAGGTTCGTAACCTGGCCGGTTGCTTTAAATGTTTTGAAATTTTCCTGGAAGGTTTTCACGCCTTCGGCCGTAAGCAAGTCGGTAAATTTAAGTTTCCCGATTACTTCCTCGCGGGTATAGCCAAGCCAGGCGAGTTCGGTTTCGTTCATATCGATAAATATTCCCGCTGCATTTAAGGAGTGGTAGCCGCAGGGTGCATGATTGTATAAATCCTTGATCTCTTCTGCGCTTTCTGTCAGCTGTTGCTGGATTTTGTTGCGTGCCTTCAGGGCGGCCGTGATGGTGTAAAACAGGTAGGCGACAAACAGCGTGAGGGCAACAGCCAGGCCTATAAATGAACCCTGGAATTGCTGCAGGCTTTCGGCCGTAAGCGTATTTTGTTGAACGAACTCCTGCTGTTCCCACCGTTGTATTTCATTGACCAGCGCGCGGGCGCTGTCGGTAATTTGCTTTCCCCTTCCGGTAAGCACCAGGCTTTGTGCCCGTTCAAAATTTTCGTTACGGGTTTCCACCACCCGGTTGGCCCAACGGATGCAGTTCTCGGAGATTTTATATAACGTTTTCACACGCTGGTTTTGAATTGGGTCTTCGTAGGTCAATGAATCAAGCGAATGGAGGCGCGTGGAGATTTCCCGTGAGGCCTCATAAAACGGCTCCAGAAAAACAGGATCACCGGTAATCACATAACCCCGCTGACCGGTTTCAATGTCCACCACCGATTTGATTACCTGCTCCGCATGGCTGATAACCAGTGTGGTTTGGGTTAACAATTGATCGGTTTGAATAAGCCTTTGAAAGCTGATGAATGAAAAATAAGCCAACACGACCACCACCAGCAAGGTGACAAAAATCAAAATAGGGATACGCCTTTCACTTTGCGAATGCATAGGTCATTCATTAAATTAAAATTCATTTTCAATTTGTAC
>CAZOYJ010000407.1:0-1981 GCA_964583905.1 uncultured Roseivirgaceae bacterium | reverse complement strand
GATCTCTTCCACAAACTTGAGTTCAAAATTGCAGGGGTTTTGATTTCTGAATAATATCCCGATATTTGCACCCTATTTTTGAATAGATCAGGCCGAAAGCGCTTTAATATTTGTTGAATTTAAATTAAGAGGAGTTATCATTAACCAGACAAACAGACCCTTTCGCAGGGGGCCATTCAGACCAGAGGAGCCCTATCGCATTAATGAAAGGATAACCGCACCACGGGTACGATTGGTGGGTGAAAATGTAAAAGTTGACGTTTACCCGGTACGTGATGCTTTGCGAATTGCACAGGAACAGGGTTTAGACCTGGTAGAGATTTCGCCCAACGCGGATCCTCCGGTGTGTAAAGTAACCGACTACTCCAAGTTTAAATACGAGCAAAAAAAGAAGCAGAAGGAAATAAAGGCCAAGGCGATTAAAGTGGTTATCAAGGAAATTCGCTTTGGGCCCAATACCGATGAGCATGATTTCAATTTCAAATTAAAGCATGCCATCAGCTTTTTACAGGAAGGCGCCAAGGTAAAGGCAACGGTATTTTTCCCGGGTCGCACGATTGTGTACAAGGAGCGTGGTGAAATATTGTTGTTGAAGTTTGCGCAGGGACTGGAGGAGTATGGGAAAGTAGAGCAAATGCCCAAACTTGAAGGCAAACGGATGTCGCTCTTTGTTCAACCAAAGAGTAAGGGTAAGTAAAGATTGAATTAGATTTATAGAGCAATGCCTAAAGTAAAAACAAAATCAGGAGCCAAGAAGCGTTTCAAAGTTACCGGTACCGGTAAGGTGAAGCGTAAGCGTGCGTTTAAAAACCACATCCTGACCAAGAAAGAGACTAAACAAAAAAGAAGGTTAACCAGTAAGGCTATTGTGCGGGCGGAAGACATGAAGAATGTTAAGTTCATGATTCCTTACGCGCTTTAACGTTCTGTTTAGTAATCGGTTCCGTCTGCCGGTTGGCGCTGGCAGGCCTATGTTTAACCCGGTTATTTGGCAACTAAGTCCCCGACAGGTCGGGGCGCCACTAACCAAAAATGAAAAACTAATATGCCAAGATCAGTAAACAATGTTGCATCCCGCGCGAAACGTAAGCGCATCCTCAAACTGGCCAAAGGATATTTTGGTCGCAGAAAAAATGTTTGGACGGTAGCCAAGAATGCCGTTGAAAAAGGTCTCGTGTATGCGTACCGCGATCGCAAACAAAAGAAAAGAGAGTACCGTGCCATTTGGATCACCCGTATTAATGCCGGAGTTCGTACGCACGGGTTATCGTATTCACAGTTTATGGATAAGTTAAAGAAGGCAGGTATTGACCTGAACCGTAAGGTGCTTGCCGACCTGGCCATGAACCATCGCGAAGCATTTGATGCCGTGGTGGAAAAGGTGAAGTAGACCTTCGCCATCCATAATCAATCATCGAATTGGGGCGAAAGCCCCTTTTGTTTATGCGAAAATCAAAACGAATATTTTTTCTGGCGGGGGCTGTTTTCTTTATGCTGCTGTTATATGCCAGTTACGATATAGCAACCCGAACAACCTTTCCAGGGGGAAAACCACAACTAAAAGAGCGTATTGAAAAGAAGTTTTCAGAGCCAGATTCTTCCAAAATGGACAGCATTAACCGCATCAAAGCCCTGTAAAGCCCTAACGCAGATAGGTTTAGGTTGTAATTATTAAATTAACTTCTATCTTTGCTCTGATTAAAGCCAACTGTAGACTTGAAAATCCCCATTGTCGTGTACATTTCGGGGATTTTCTTTTTTAAGTCCATCCACCTTCCAGTGGTGCATTTCATCTGATCATTCTGCTGCTTGTCGATATGGCTCATGATTAAAGGGTGATTCCGGCTATGTTTGTTTCAAGCCAACTATAGACAAAGTAAAAGCCCCCGGGTCAAGGACTCTGGGGGTTTTTCATTTTATGGTCTTCATGATTTTAATCCGCGCGGGTTCCTGGTAATCACTAATCATTAAAGTCCTATCC
>CAZOYJ010000406.1:0-1985 GCA_964583905.1 uncultured Roseivirgaceae bacterium | reverse complement strand
CCAGCAGGATGACCACATCGTGTCCGCACTCAACCATGCGCTTAGCTTTTTCCAATACAATGCTGGCCACTTTCACGTGGCGCTCAGCCTGTTCATCAAAAGTGGAAGCAATTACTTCTGCTCGAACGCTGCGAGCCATGTCGGTTACTTCTTCCGGACGTTCATCAATCAGCAGAACAATCAGGTAAACTTCCGGATGATTCTCCGCAATGGCATTGGCAATGTTTTTCAACAACACCGTTTTACCGGTTTTGGGTTGAGCCACAATCATTCCCCGTTGCCCTTTACCAATGGGCGCAAACAAGTCGAGGATACGGGTTGACGTGTTATCGTGTGTAGTGCTTAGTCTTAATTTCTCTTCTGGGAAAAGCGGAGTAAGGTACTCAAACGCCACACGGTCGCGGATTTCTTCCGTTGTTTTTCCGTTAACCGATTCAACCTTCAGCAACGCAAAATATTTCTCACCTTCTTTGGGTGGACGAATGAGTCCTTTAACCGTATCACCGGTTTTTAATCCGAAGAGTTTAATCTGGGAAGGGGATACATAAATATCATCGGGGCTGGCCAGGTAGTTGTAATCGGAAGAGCGAAGAAAACCATAACCATCCTGCATAATTTCAAGCACACCTTCGTTATCAATCACCCCATCGAAGTCGCGAATGTGGTGTTGCTTTACCGGCTGAATTCTGTCCTCCCGGTCTTCCCGTCTTTCATCCCTTCTGTCCTCCCGCATTTTTGGTTGGGCTGGTTCAGCGGGTTGTGTTGGCTCATCAAAAACCGGAATGCTGGAGTCCAACTCGGCCGTGATCGATTCCAATAACTCATCGGTTGTAATCTCCTCTTTTTTTGTTTTAGGCGCTGGATTAGGGGCAACGTTTTCACGTTTGCGCGGCCGCATGGTTCTTTCGCCAGCCGGGCCGTTGGCTTTTTTTACACCGGGCTCTTCACCAGTAATGGCTTGTTGGTCGAGTATCTTATAGACCAGGTCTTGTTTGGATAATTTCTTGGCGTTTTTTACGCCCATTTGTTCTGCAATCTCTTTCAACTCGGAAAGAAGTCTGACATTCAGATCGTCAATAGTGTACATGTTAAAAAATAATGATGTTGGTTGTTACAGATTGTTGTATTCGGTTCGTGTTATTCAGAATGGTTCTGAAACAGGTTTACTAAAAAACACAAGGTCGTTAATGTTCAGTAAGGCTAGTGCTGTATATTCGAAAGGGCCTTGGAATGGGCCCGATGACGTTGCAAGTATAGAGCAAATTTGATTACAAACAAACTGTTGAAAAGAATTTGTTGGCCGTAAGTCCATTTCGGTTCGATCAAAAACCTAATTTTGCAGTCGCTTTACATTAAACCAACGCACGTATGCTCCAGGTATCTACTCTTCTCGATCATAAGGATAAAGTAATTGCAGGATTGGCTAAAAGAGGACTAAAAGGTGCCGCTGAACTTGTCGACCGGGCGATCGTGCTTGACCGGCAGCGAAGAGATACCCAGAAGCAGGCTGATGACCTGAAGGCAGCTTCCAATGCGCAATCAAAAAAGATTGGCGAATTGATGAAGGCCGGCCAGGCTGAGCAAGCCGCATCCTTGCGTGCGGAAGTGGCAGCCGATAAAGACCGGCTGAAGGGATTGGAAGATGATCTGGCCCGATACGAAGAAGAGCTGAAACAACACTTGTATAAAATCCCCAACGTTCCGGCTGATCCTGTTCCGGCCGGTGCGGGAGCAGATGATAACAGTACCGTTCACCAGCACGGTGCGATTCCCCAACTGGAACCCGATGCCGTACCCCATTGGGAACTGATCAAAAAGTATGACATCATCGATTTTGATTTGGGGATTAAAATTACCGGGGCCGGCTTTCCGGTGTATAAGGGCAAGGGCGCTAAGCTGCAACGTGCACTTATCAGCTTCTTTTTAGATGAAGCCGAAAAAGCCGGCTACCGCGAAATGATGCCCCCCATTTTGGTGAATGAGGC
>CAZOYJ010000405.1:0-1990 GCA_964583905.1 uncultured Roseivirgaceae bacterium | reverse complement strand
CAAAACCAAAACAAAACCCATCGTAAACACAATCACGGCTCCAAAAAAGTATATAAAGAAGAGCATAACAGAGTGTATTAAACAAGTCGTGCAAACTGACTAACCCGCCAACGGCCATTCACGATCAACGCTTTTTCGACAATGATTTTATGTTCCTCACCGTTTGCCGCAAACACGATGGTGAGGGTGGCGGCTCCGAATGAAGCAGGGGCAAAGTCGTTGTACTCTACGCGAACAAATTCAGTATATTGCCAGTCGATACCGAGTTCTTTTCCTTCCTCCAGTAGGCGATCAAACGAATCGTGCATGGCCGGAATAATTTTCTTGGCGTAGGTCAATGCAAATTCATTCTTGGCATCATCAAGCGTATTTCCATACACCGATGCATGCTGATCCATCAGGAGATGAAATTCCTGTAAGGATGGATACAACAAGGTGTAGTCAGCATTCGAACCGCGTTGAAAAGCTTCCAGTACTTTACGGCCAATCTGGTCAGCCGTATTGATTTCAAGGGTGAACGAACTCATGATTAAAATTAATGCGGAGAATATGCTGGTTGTCTTCATAAGGTTTCATTTTTAGCTGGGTTATTTGCGAACGGAACATCTTGCGGAGCAATAGGAGCGGGTACCAGATTTCGCACCGGCCTGATGGAGCGCAGGTATGCAAAGATGGCTTTCAGTTCATCGTCTGAAAAATGCTGATACATTTCCCAGGGCATGGGCGGCAATAAATCGCGGCTGCCTTCCAGCCCTTTGAACTTGCCTTTGCGAAGGGCCGTTTTAAATTGTTCGAAACTCCACGCACCGGTCCCCGTATCATCGGGCGTGAGGTTAGCGGCATACGATACACCCCACGGGCCGGCAAAGCCGGTTAACCCCATGTTGAATAGAATCCAATCTTGCGTAACCGCTGGAATGGGCGGGAGTGGTTCATCTTGCGGATGGCCCGATAAGATTCTTTCCGGATCTAACGCGGGCCCATGGGGCGTCATGATTTTGGGCGAATGGCAATCGTGACAAGCGCCTACGGTAACCAGGTGCTGACCGCGACTGATCATTTCCTTGTCGGTAAGCCAGGCATCGGCATTTGATTCTTCTGCAGCCCGGATAGAACACGCTGTTATCAGCATCCCAAACAGGACTATACTAAGGCTTTGAATTTTCATTTTCATTTGATTTGGTTTGTTTTAAGCCTTACACGGTTGTTAAACCCCGATGTGCTACGCAAAACCAATCAAATGCTACGCAAAATCAACTTTGTTGCGTGCAACCCATTCTAAGCCTTGGTCTTTTAGTTCCCGCAGATGTGGCTGATAATCGCAGATAATATTTCTATATAAATCCGCGCGATCTGGGAAAAATTGTTTCAACTCATTACCTAAGCTCAGCCTTAGTTCCAGCAGATCGCAGCTAAATCGCTTCCTGTTTAGGTACCCCTCAGTTGTAGTTGAATTATTATTGGTGAGTTCACGCAAGTCATTCGCACAACACCAAAGGTGAAGTCTATTTTCTTCTCTTTTTCTTCTTTTCACCTTGCTTTAACTGAAAAGCTTTTTTGGCATTGAGCGATGTCACCACCTTTTTTCCGGTTCGTTTTTCCAGTTCCAATCTTGCTTTGCGAGCAACCGTGCCGCCTTGCGCGGCCACCACTTTATTTTCTTCAAATGTCTTTGGACTCACCACTTCTGAAATGTCTTTTGTGGATGCTTCGGCCAACATGTTAAGAATTAATTCGGTGTTGGTCATGTTGTCGCGCAGGTTTTCTTTCCTCAACCCTTTCAGCATTTTATACTCCTTGGTGGTTTTGTCAGACCATGCTTTTGTAATGATGTCGGTAAGCGTTGCAAAATGCACACCTTCTTTTAGTCCGCGTTTCTTCCATTCATTGGTAAGCTCTTTTCGTATCTCAATGCTTTTCAGGCGTTGGTTAATCCAGTTTTCGGAATAACCAAGATTGAGATACTGCTGCAAGGCGCGGTCGATGGATA
>CAZOYJ010000404.1:0-1992 GCA_964583905.1 uncultured Roseivirgaceae bacterium | reverse complement strand
GGTCAGGTTGTCCATGTTCTGCGCAGAGCTGGTCACGGCGGTGCCCGTATGCCCCCTCACGTCATATTTGCGTACCAGCGTCTTGATATTGCCATTGTGGTCATAGGTCATGGTCTCGTTCAGGGTATTGGCTTCCCTGGTCCACCCGATGCCGTCGTTCGCCTGAAAAGTCGCCGCCTTGAGTTTACCTGTCTTGTCGTACCCATACTTGTAACTGCGCTGGCCCTCGTTACCGGTTGGTGCCCCCGGACCTTTCCACTTCAGTGCCGATATCTGGGCGCCTCCTCATTACTTGCCTTCGCACTGACCCTCGCAAAGTAATTCGGGCCGGGCTATCCGCTACAAGTCCGGCCACACGCGGGCTAACTCACTTCGGGCTTTCCACTTCTATCCCTGGCGCGGCTGCAGTTTCATGATTATACCTTATCAACACCCTATAGGCACTTTACCATTTTAGGAATAGTCAATTTTACATTTTATTTGCCTTCTTTCTTTTTCGACTAAACCTGTGAAACGAACTGTTTATCATACACATATCAAATATCTCGCTCACGAAAATTTATTGTCAAAAGACATACTCACACGAGTACCAAAATCTACGCTCTTCCGGTGGATAAATGAAGATCCTCACCGTTACGAAACTTTTGATGTAAACCTAATGGCTTCAGAAGATTATGAAACTATTCATCATTTTGCGCACAACCACTCCGCCAAACGTGTTTATGCTTCCTATGTCCGCCTCTCTAAATTCATCCTCTCTATCATCCACCAACTTCCCGATTTCCACCACGAAATCAGATCACACAGCAAACAAGTTGTTGAAATTATTCAGCGAGTAAAAAAAACTGTTGGCTTAAAAAGAACGCTTCATATTTTCAACATCTCAGTTCAAACGTTCCGTAACTGGTCAGCCCAATCTTTCACTCAATGCTTTGAATCACTCACCAACACCTGTAACCGTGTTTTTCATAATCAGCTCTCACGACCCGAAGTAATTAGATTAAAAGAGATGGTAACCGGTTCACAGTTTCAATTCTGGCCTATTTCTTCCATTGCGTTATATGCTTTGCGGAACAACATCTTACCGCTTAGCATCAACACCTGGTACAAATACGTGGGCAAACTTGGGTTAACGCGATGCAAAACGCATTCCCGAAGAAAGAAAAACAACGTAAGTGTTCGCGCTGACCGCCCGCATGCAATCTGGCACGCAGATATAACTCAATTTGTTACGGCCGACTATGTTAAACACTATATCTACGTGGTTATCGACAACTTTTCCCGTAAAATCCTTTCCTGGCTTATTGCCAATTCTGTAAAAACAGAATACCGAAGGGCAACCATTGAAGAAGCTGTAAGGAATGTAAAAAAAACCCATCCCGAAATCACCCTCATTACCGATGGTGGCCCCGAAAACAATCTTCAAGCTTTTCTCGATACACTTGAACAACCGGTTAAACATCAGGTTGCTTTGGTGGATGTTCATTACTCCAATTCACTCATCGAAGCATCTTTCAAAACCACCAAGTACAATTACCTTTACAAAATGGATATTCGTGATGGCAATGACCTGAAAAATGCTTTTCAATTTGTTGTTGATGATTTCAATGAACGTCCTCACATTTCCCTCAAAGGCCTCACACCGAATGAGGCCGAACAGAATATTCCATTAAACAATGAACAACTACACCTTAACGTTAAAAAAGCTACTGAAGAACGACTGAAATACAACCAAACTCACCGATGTGGACAGTGTAAGGTGTAAATCAGGCTCCTTATGGTTCTGAACCCTTCATCACTTGCCCGAAATCTTTGAACTAACCCTTCTTCACTTAACCCTATTTTTCTACTTTTACATACAGTTCCTTAATCGGAACTGAGAAGTATAAAATTAGTGTGGGACTGCCCCTGAAGAAAAAACTGAAGGACAATCTCTCCAATGCCCTTAATCTGGCTAATTGAGCGTAAAGTAAAAGCCCTACACCTCTGCAG
>CAZOYJ010000403.1:0-1995 GCA_964583905.1 uncultured Roseivirgaceae bacterium | reverse complement strand
TTTAAGAATTTCAGTTCGACATCGGATTCTTTATTATGGGCCACTTCATCAAGTTTGTTGCGGATCAATTCACTCAGTTGGGATGATAACGGCATTCTTCCCCCCTGCCACGAAGGCACCAACCCCGATTTACGTTTGCTCTTGCGCACCTGAGCTTCCATGTCTTTGATGCGCACCAGTTCCAACACCTGACCGGCAAACCAGAAGGTGTCTCCTGGATTTAACCGGGAGATAAAATATTCTTCAATCGTGCCGAGGTATTTTCCGGTAACGTATTTCACGTGTAATGAGCTGTCGCCTGCAATGGTGCCGATGGAAAGCCGGTGGCGTTGGGCAATTCTGCGGTCTTCTACGCTCTATATATTGTCTTTATGAATAATAACTTTTCTGTATTCATCATACGCTTGCAGTGAATCGCCACCCGTGGTAATAAAATTCAGCAGCCACTCCCACTCGGCATCGCTAATACTGTTGTAGCTGAAGGTTGTCCGGATCTCCGCTAAAATTTCATCCGGGTAAAAGCCATCCGATACGGCCAGCGTTACCAGGTATTGCATCAGCACATCAAAGGAGCGGATGTAGGGAACGCGTACTTCCACAATTCCTTTCGCAATGGCTTCGCGCAAGGATGCTGCTTCCATGAGTTCCAGCGAATGGGTGGGCACAAAATAGATGCGGCTTACCGCACCGGGCTGGTGGCCACTGCGCCCGGCCCGTTGTAAAAACCGCGCTACTCCTTTCGGACTCCCCACCTGGATAACCGTTTCTACCGGGCGGAAGTCTACACCCAAATCCAAACTGGAGGTGCAGACAACCGCTTTCAACTTGCCGTCATATAATTGGTCCTCTACCCAGTTGCGCATCTCTTTACTGATGGAGCCGTGGTGCATGGCCATTCGTCCCGAAAGTTCAGGTGCCTTGTCCAACATTTTCTGGTACCAGATCTCCGCGAAGGAACGCGTGTTGGTGAAGATGAGGGTGCTGGTACTTTGTTTCACAATATCCACCACCTTATCGAGCAACTGAATGCCGAGGTGGCCGGCCCACGGCATGGTTTCTACAGAGTCGGGAAGAACGGAGCTGACTTCGATTTGTTTCTGGGTGGTGGCCCGGATGAAGCCCCCACTTAGCCCCGTTGGTAGGATAGGGCGAGCAGTGCCCAATAAAATCTCTACCGCCTGATCCATGTTGCCAATGGTAGCCGAGATGCCCCACACTTTTAGCTTGGGCGCAATACTTTTCAATCGCGAAAGCGCAAGCTCTACCTGCACGCCCCGCTTGGAGCCCATCAGTTCGTGCCACTCATCGGCCACTACTACTTTCAGGTTTTTAAAAAATTCAACGTACCCTTTTTGGGCCAACAGCAAATGCAGACTTTCAGGTGTAATAATGAGAAACTCGGGGGGGTTGGTTTTCTGACGTTCACGGTCCTTACCGGTAGTATCGCCCGAGCGCACGCCCACTTTCCAGGGTAAGCCAAGTCCTTCAATGGCGCGGTTAGCCGAGAGTTCAATTTCTTTGGCCAGTGCGCGGATGGGTGTAATCCAGATGGCCTGCAGGCCCGGGCTTTTGATTTTTTGATTGCCTGGTTGTTGCATAAACTCCAGGAGGATCGGCATCACCAGCGCATATGTTTTGCCGCTTCCCGTTGGTGCATTGACCAGTCCGCTTTGGCCGTTGAGGTAGGCGTGCCAGGTTTCGTACTGAAACGGAAAGGGTTTCCAGCCTTTGGAATGGAACCAGGCTTCGGCAGGGGTGAACAATTCGGCTCTCATTAAATTATATATGGGTGTGGAAAGTTAACGGATAATACCTCCGTCAAAAAAATCTGAACATTATCCGGGCAAGGCTGTTTACCTTTGAATATCTGCAAACATGGGCCACTACTCCATCAAAGAACTCGAAAAGCTTTCGGGCATCAAAGCCCATACCATCCGCATTTGGGAAAAGCGCCACCACATCGTTGAGCCACAACGCACCGATACGAACATCCGG
>CAZOYJ010000402.1:0-2017 GCA_964583905.1 uncultured Roseivirgaceae bacterium | reverse complement strand
CAAGGTTTGTCGAATCCCCTTGTCATTTGTTCAGTCAAGGATCAAAATGGGAATCATGTCATTCAAAAAGCAATTGAAAAACTTTACGTTAAACATTTTTACAAACCTCACCCGTCTGCAACGCGGGTGAATGGGCTGTCCGTGGTTGCAGCACGGAGCAGTATCTTCAGGCCCGGCTTGCCGGGCATTCCTTTACCTTATGTCTCCGGCACCAGCGCGTTAGCCGCCTCGCTTTGTTGCAACCGGATGCCAATAAAACCGAGCGCCACAAAACCGAGGTTGAAGCCCAGGTGCGCTTTCCAGCCCATGACTTCCAGTACGCCCCCGCACGAACAGGGAACAACGGGACTTAAGTAGAGGATGGCGAGGATATAAGCCGTGAAGCCTACCATCAGGCCGGTGGCGAAATATAACCCAAGCGCCCGGGTACGTTGAAACACAAACATCAGGGTAATGCCCAGTTCCAAACCGGGGATAACCCATACGATGGTTTCGGCATATGCATACAGGAGGGGAGATTGCTTAAGCTGGGCGATGAACCGTTCGTAGCCGATGAGCTTGCTGACGGCCGCGTAAACAAACAACAGGTTGTACAGGAAGACGATCACCTCAACGGTTATTTTTCGGGTCATTTATTTTGGGTTGAATCGTGTGCGAAAGATAGGGCGGGGAAGAAAGTCAGGCAATTGATCGTTGTTAAGGACCGTATGGATAAATGTTAAAAAATAGATACACATATGTTAAAAGTCGGCTTTATATTTTTTGATGCGGCTCAGTGACTGCGATTTGATGCCGAGGTAGGAGGCGATGTGTGCCTGGTGGGCGTAGGTTTCGAGGGCCGGAAGGGTGCGGATTAATTTGACGTAGCGTTGTGCGGCACTGAGCAGGTGCATGTCGCGCAGGCGCTCGCGGCTGTGCTCGTAATAGTGGTGCACGATTTTTTTGTAGAGGAAAAGGGCTTCGGGATACGTGGCAAAGAGGCGCATGGCGTTGGTGTGGCTCATGCAGGTAACTGTGCTGTCGGCCAGGAGCTGGATGTGTTCGGTGGCGCCTACCTGCTCGAAGAAGCTTTTCACCGAAATGATGAACTGGTTGGGCGCCCAGAAATGTTCGATGTGTTTTTTACCGTTGACGTACGAGTAGCTCATGGCAAAGCCCTGCTCGAGGAAATAAGCATGGGCGGCAATTTTAGGCGCTTCGAGCAGGCAGTAGTTTTTCGGGAACGAAAGGGAGGTGGTGGCTTGCAGGATGGCTGCCGCCAGGTTGTCGGATACGGGGTGGTAGCGGTTGAGCGCAGTAATCAGGTTATCGGTATTCATGAGCAGAAATAGTACAGGCCTCTATTAATATACTCTTCCGGGAACCGTTACCATCCTATGGTGCGGTGCAGAAAAAAACCAACCGGCACCCGGCCTTGCTACGGGTGAAATTTTTTATATCTGTCAATCAAGTCGTTAGGGGAAGTTGCTACCGGTTGCTACTGTTCTGAAAAAGCCCGGGCCGGTATGTTGGTGCCGGATTCAATGCATACAAACTATGGCTATGAACGGTATTTCACGGGAGGATTTGGAGGCCTTCCGGCAACACCTCCTCGAAGATTTAAAAAAGTTGATCCGCGAAAAGCAGGCGCCTCCCGTGCGCAGGTGGCTGAAGTCGCATGAAGTGCGGAGGCTCCTCACCATTTCGCCCGGCACGTTGCAGAACCTGCGGGTGAACGGTACGCTGCCGTTTACAAAAATCGGGGGAGTGATTTATTATGATTACACAGACATCCTGGCGATGCTGGAGGCGCATAAGGTGAAGCAGCAGCGGGCGATGCTGGATCGGGAGGGTTGAGATTTCAGATTTCAGATTCCAGATTTCAGATTCCAGATTTCAGATTCCGGATCCTGACGCTATCGGTCAGGACGCTTCGCATTTCGGATTAGGGTGGGGGATAGGAGGAAGTCCTATGCGCGTGGCCTGAATTCGTGATAAAAGGTAAGATTCGAGCCTAACCCTGCCACCGCCATGAAAC
>CAZOYJ010000401.1:0-2017 GCA_964583905.1 uncultured Roseivirgaceae bacterium | reverse complement strand
GGTTGCATCCAGGGTGGCTTTGGAAGTGCTGTGCTTGAATTTATGGCAGATCATCAATATCACGCAGAAGTAAAACGCCTGGGTATTCCCGATGCAGTAATTGAACATGGTGAACAATACGAACTCCACCAGGAGTGCGGCTTTGATGCCGATCACCTCGAAAAAGCAGCATTAGCGATGTTGGCCTTTACACCAAAAACCGCTTGAGTTGACAGGTATTTATTACCAGGAAAGTGGCAAAGGGTTTCCGGTACTGTTGCTGCATGGCTTCTGCGAAACCCATGAGATTTGGAAACAATTAATCAATCCCCTTTCCGGGGAATACCGGGTAATAGCTGTTGACTTGCCCGGCTTCGGCATGAGTAAGCCATTGCCGACCCCGCACTCCATTCAGGATGTGGCTGATTCGGTGTTGGCGTTTATTTCAAAAGATTTAAAGGTTGAAAAATGTATCGTGCTCGGGCATAGCCTGGGCGGTTATGTGGCGTTGGCAATGGTCGATAAGCACCCGCACCTTTTCAAGGCTTTTGGCCTGGTGCATTCCACTGCGTATGCCGATTCTGAAGAACGAAAGGTTTCACGAAATAAGGTTATTGAATTTGTAAAGAGCCATGGTGTTGAAACTTTTGTCCGGTCGTTCATTCCACAATTATTCCATGATCAGCATAACCCTCACCTGGCCTGGACGGTAGAATTGGCGATCAGTACTCCGTTGGAAACCTTAATTTCCTACACCAAAGCCATGCGCGACAGGCCGGATCGATCGACCGTGCTAAAAAACTTCTCAGGCCCGGTGCTTCTAATTGCCGGAAAGGAGGATACTGTAATTCCGATGGCAACACTATCTGAACAAGCCAGGTCATTGAAAGCGCCTTTTTTTAAGTTGCTCGATGGTGTTGGCCATATGGGGATGCTTGAAAATGAGGAGAATACCCTTCAGGCAATCGATAAATTTCTCCGTAAGTCGATTTGAAAAGGATACACAGCCTTTAAAAGGCCACTTATTAACTCTATTTTTTGACTTTTTATCGAAAAGAATATTAAATTGTGCTGCTTAAACTAACTATACTTAACGGTGAGTTAGGTAAGTCAACGCAGTCATTTTATATTTGTTTATAAGAAGAACTAAAACCAACCCCCGTCATGGAAGAATTACTTGCGTATTATGAACCCTGGAACAGGACGGCTCAAAACATTGCGTATGGCTCCTGGGCGCTGGCGCTCCTCATCATTCTTTGGCACCTTGTTAAGCTCTTCAGCACGAGTGATCCAAAGATAAAATACGACTACATTAATAAAAGCGAGATCAGGCTGTTGTGGATAGCCACCATTATATTGGTGATTGGCTGTTGCTTCTATGCCAACTCCTATATTATCGAGTTAAATACGGTGTTGATCTTCGTACGGGTGTTTACCACTGTTTCGATGGGGTTGATAGCTGCCCTGATTGTTCAAAACCTGCTAAAATTTTACTATCCCTTCTATATCGAAAAGCGTTTGCGGGTACTCCGTTACCAACCCAGGATTTCCCCAAAAACCGGTAAACCCATGAAGTTGTTAAGCGAAGAGGAAGAAGATGCTTATCTCGATGAAGGGATGCAAGCTGAAGAAAATGTATTCTCCATCGACTATGATGTTTGGAAAGATGAAGAGACCGGACACATTAAAATTGAGAAATACTCTGGACACCTTCATGCTCTGGAATGCCCCGAGTGCAATTACCAGACCTTTAAGGTTGTGAAAGAAGAAATATTAAAAACTCCATCACCGGTTGAAGAAGGTGAATTATTAAAGCATTATCAGTGTGGTTATTGCGGCTATAAGGCCAAGAAAACAGTTACCCTTAAGGCAGCTGCTTCCAAGTTTGAGGAATCGACAACGGCTACAGCTTAAGTAATTTACTCAGGGTATAACAATATCAAGCTCGCAGAACCTGCGGGCTTTTTTTATAGCATCCCGGATGGAAGTTTGATTTGGTCGGAATAGAATTTCATGCGTGAGTGTGAAGTATCCAACA
>CAZOYJ010000400.1:1211-2052 GCA_964583905.1 uncultured Roseivirgaceae bacterium | reverse complement strand
AGATGTTTGGATTTTTTTATGCTAGGAATTTTCCCCGCATATTCCCCGCAATTTTATTTTTCCCCACATTTATGAAATTTAAATTAACAAGAATTAAACCGGATTTCAGGAGATTAAGGAATACTGAAAATTCAGGAATATGGTAGACTATCTCCGGCAACGACCAAAAAAAGGGAAAGGGCCGAAGGCCCCTCCCCAAGCTGAGATAACTCGTATCAGAAGGTGATCATCGCTTCCACCTCACTTAGTTTGCCCTCCACCTTCCGGATAATCACATCAATGATCTCCGAAATCACCTCTGAGTTCGAGGTATTGAATTCACGCTGGGTAGCTGCATTCCGGATCGATACCCGGTTGGACATCGAATCCGAAGAGAGTTTGAACTGTGAAATCTCCCGAAGCGATGCCTGCAACTGGCTCCGCTTCTCCACCAGGATCGAAAGGTCCTCCACCTTCTGAATCCGTTCAAGAAGGCTCAATTCCGGCACCTTTGCCTGCCCTGAACCCGAACCCGAAGCCGGAATAGGATCACTATCCGGATCAGGAACCGAACTCCCCACCTTCTGGTTATTCACTCCCGGCACTGAAACCGGATCACTCTTTAGAACCGACATTTCAACGGCTCCCTCATTTTCGGAAATCTTCTTTACTGCATTTCCCATAACATAACACTGCTGCCCTGCAGATTTATATTGGCCCCTGGCACGCCGGTTAAACTTAAATTACGCTGCCTTCACATTGAGCTGCCACGGATAAGGGCAACTAAGGTGTTTTGGTTACTATCAGCAATTTTCCAGAGTTGGGAAGGGTATGGGGCCAATGTCTGGTTTTTGCCATGCAG
>CAZOYJ010000400.1:385-1201 GCA_964583905.1 uncultured Roseivirgaceae bacterium | reverse complement strand
TTGAGTGAAGCAAAAAGCTGAACGGTGCCCCTTGACCGTTCCGTGGAGCGATTAATAACTTTGTAGCGGAATTTGAGTTAAAGTTATACGAGCTTTGAGTAGATTGAATGCCCATGAAAAAAGGGGCCAGCCCCTGTATTTACCATGCTATGAGTCAAGGGTAAATTTACGGCGCCCACAAAAAAAAGCGCCGTTAGGCGCTTCTGAATTAGAATTCCAGTCTGTCTGATTCAATAATGTAGTGTTTAAAAGGAACGTTATCCTCATTATAAAATAACTTTTGAGAAAGCGGTAAATTCGCGCTTTGTTCCTGGATTTTTTCTATAGCATTTAGCCTAACCAAGCAAACATCCAAGGTACCCGTGAAAACTTCATACTCTGCACCGTAACCACGGTCCTCTACAATTGAAAATTGAATCATAAGTGTCTTCGACATATAACCCTGTGTCGTCCGGTTTTAATTATTTTACAGGTAATGGAGCGAGGATCGAATAAGTGCAACAGACAATGAAATACCAAAAAATGCCCATGTCAGTTTGTTGGATAATTACCGGATACGCCAGTTGCGGAGAGGATGAATTTTACAGGAAACTGAACGGGCTCTTGCACGTTTCAATCCTGCGACTACCTTCGTAAAATATATATAGCCGGCAAGTCCATATCAAGCGTGGAAAAACAGCCGCATTCCGAAATTTAAAAGATACCCAGGCTGGATTTTCGAGCGCGCCCAGTATTGTTTCGAACGAACCGAAAGCAACACCTTTGTTTACTACTTAACAGGTTCGAGCGGAATAATAGTCGGCGAAAAACTTCAAT
>CAZOYJ010000400.1:0-375 GCA_964583905.1 uncultured Roseivirgaceae bacterium | reverse complement strand
AAGGAAATAAACAATTGTGACGAGGATATGAATCAAAGGTATAATGAATGTTGATACGCACAAAAAAAGGGGCAAAAGCCCCTTCATTAAATCTTATCGGCCAATTCAGCCAGAATATCACCATGACAAGCTTGCGGTTTGCACCAACAACCTAAAGTTTTACCTTTCAAATGGTGCAAATCTTTCAGCAAATGTCTGCCATCACCAAACAAAATCCAGTTTTTGTAAGCTTTAACAGCTTCATCCCTGCTTTCGCATATCACCTCAGCCTTTGTGCCTGGCTTATGCGTGAATTTATTGCCCCACTTACCAGGCCTGCCGATATACATATCATAAGGCTCCATCCTGCACTTTACCACTGTTGTACCTCTCATT
>CAZOYJ010000399.1:0-2054 GCA_964583905.1 uncultured Roseivirgaceae bacterium | reverse complement strand
GCGTTGGTTAATCCAGTTTTCGGAATAACCAAGATTGAGATACTGCTGCAAGGCTCGGTCGATGGATAATTCAGGGTCTTGCATTTCGTCCAGCCTTTCCGAAGCAACCTGTGCCAGCCAAAGTTTGAAAGGCTCGGCCTTGGGTGAGGGAATGGATTGAATGAGACGGAAAAGTTGTTCGGTGTCGGCAACATCGGTTAACCGCATTTTGCCGTCAGGGGCTTCCATTTTCAACTGGTTACAATTTGTAACTGTTTCATTTCCCTCTTTTAAAAGTCTGTGCTTCAATACTTTCCAGTAGTTTCTGGCGCCCTGATAGGTGCTTTGGTCGGTAAGGATAGCGACTACATCAATAATGGATATGTACC
The DNA here is from genome assembly GCA_964583905.1 of uncultured Roseivirgaceae bacterium. Classification (GTDB taxonomy): domain Bacteria; phylum Bacteroidota; class Bacteroidia; order Cytophagales; family Cyclobacteriaceae; genus UBA2336. The sequence goes on along the minus strand of CAZOYJ010000399.1, from coordinate 1,686 downwards.
ACTTTTCCTGACCGGAATCCCAAATGGTTCGTACTTGTTTATCATCAAAGATTTTTATTTCATTCTGTTTTTCCATTGTCATTATCGCGGATTTTACGGATGGGTTGATTTCACGCATGAAACGGGCACGAACCGTCAATGGCTAAATGCTTCACACCGGAGCTTGTCAGGAGCCCAGCTTCTAACCGTAAGCTTTCCGGTAATTTAGTATCTACGTCAAATGGACATCTTTCAGGACTGAATATATTCCAACGTCCTCAAATCTCCAACTTGCTAAATTCATTATAAATCCGCGCGACTGCGGTAAAGTTTTAAGGTTGTAACTCTAAGCGCTTGATTTACGTGAAAGCACCTGTTGTCTGAATACGGCATCAACCCTATGCAACTCCCCAATTACCTTACGGTGGATAACCCCAATATCCCCGTATTAGCCCATACCCGGCCGGAAACGGTTGAGTACGGAAGATTTTTTGAAAGCTCGGTCGATAATACCGTGTGGCCCGATGGCACAGCCCAGATCAAGCTGCGCGACATGTATTTGCCCAATTTTTCATTCCGGGTTATCGAAGCTCAATTTACCGAGAACGCGGCCTTTTATAACGCGCATGCCCACGGTTCCGAATTGCTGGGCAGTTGTGTTTTCTTTCAGGCCCGGATGAAATCAGTGCTGCCGGGTGAAAAAGATGGTGTGGATCTGTACCACCGCACGCACAATTTCAAATACGATCCGAATAACGAATACCTTCACCTGGTGCCTGCGAATACACCGCTTAATTTTGTGCACTTCTCCTACATGGCTGAGTACCTTAGCCAGATTCTGCCGGCAAATGAACCATGGGCAGAAAAGTTAATGGAAAAGATTATAAGAAAGGAGAGAGTTATGGGACGGCAAGCCCTGCCCATCAATTTAATCCAGGAAAACGCCCTACAGAATATCTTCAATTGTCCGCTAAACGGTAAACTTGGTGAGATGATGATTGAAACCTCCATTGTACAGCTTCTTCTCCTTCAATTACACGGACTATTCGGTAATGGCGATCCGTTGTCAGGAAATTTCACTAAGCTCGACAACGGCATTGCCCATGAGTTGAAGGATTACTTATCGGGAAATTTTCTTGGCGAGCATACCATCAGTCACCTGGCCCGGCAGTTTGGCGTAAACACCAACAAACTGATGTCGCTTTTCAAAAAAACGTTTGGTAAAAGTATCTTTGAATACATCAGTGAGCTACGGATGGAATATGCACTTCAACTGCTTCGCGATAACAACCTGAGAATAGTGGATGTATCGCGTACCATCGGTTATAAAAATCCCAACCACTTTTCTACCGCTTTCAAAAAGCACTACGGCATGGCGCCTTCCGAACTGAAATGATGGAGGTTGCACTACGGCCCGCTAATGTGCCGATTATTTCCTAATTTTGGCCTCAAATCCATGAGGTAATGTCAACCGTACACCACGCGCCACTCCCGGAGTTAACTGAAAAATCGTTTGCTGAAATTGCCGGAAAGGTGGTTGGCCATGATCTGGTGGTGGAAACCCCTTTTGGAAAGAAACGCCTCATTTATGCCGACTGGATTGCTTCGGGCCGCTTGTACGAACCCATCGAACGCCTCATATCCGATTACTTTGGGCCGCTGATCGGCAATACACACTCCGAATCAAGCCTGACCGGTGAGGTGATG
>CAZOYJ010000398.1:0-2056 GCA_964583905.1 uncultured Roseivirgaceae bacterium | reverse complement strand
ATCAATGGCCAGATTATAGGAGGGTTTTGCAATGGTGGCGCCAGTTAAAACCAGGAGTTTGATGTTCGTACCATCAACGGCTACTTCAACAAATCCCTTATCGGTCATGTTAAACAACGACCTGTTATAAAATTTCACATGATTATTCTGAAAGACAAAGGCCGCCAGCAAGTTGCCATTTATGGCGCTGGAAATTTTCTCATCATTTAAAAACACAAACTGGTGGCTGATTAAATCATAGTTTCCCGCCTGGCCATGAATTACTTTTTCATTATGAAGGATAATGGAAAAGGGCACAAACTCATCCATTAAATAATAATTTCCTTTCAGTTGTTCTGCAGGAACGGGCACTGCTAACCCCATGATGCCGCCAACGTTTATCATTCGATCTATTTGATTGGCTGACAGGCGGCTTAGGCGTTCACTCGCCCTGTCAAAATTAAGTTGCTGGAGGCTGGAACTTTCCTGTCCAAAAAGGATGCAGGGGTGGCTGCATGAAAGTAGGGTGATAATCAAGAGAACATTTTTCATAAAAGGAAGTGGTCGCTTTACTGGAAAGCGACCACTTTTTATAATTGTACAGACAACTACTGCTTGGTAAAAGTTAACGAGGTGATAAATTCCCCAGCGCATCCAGCTACTGCAGGAACCTTTACATTTACGGTAAACGATGAATCGTCATCGGGATCGTAAGTACCAATGTTATTGGTATCTGTGGTGAACAATAATGGTGGAAGATTTGCACAAGCTAAACCCGTAGTTTGTGCCGGAACAACTGAATTATCACAGAGCAACTGAAATTTTAATGTACGGCCGGTAAAACCCAAAAAGGTTATGGTCGTTTGGCGTGTAAACGGATCATTTGCATTGGGCTGAATAATGGTGACCGTATTGTTGGGTGCAGAAAAACTGGAGCTCGAGGATGTCATGGTGTAGGTACCCACAAAAGCTGCATGTACATCGCATACAATCAATGACTGGAACTTGCACGTTGACCGCGAACCGGGTTCGTCACAAATGGCTGCGGATAAATTTACGCCCGGCTCAAACACCACATCGTCCTGGGCTACGGTAATCACCCGAAATGTGAAGATATCACCACCCCCCAGATCCGCTACTTCGAGGCCAAAAATAGCCGCTGCATTGATGGAGCTTAAGGTAAATACCGATGGAAGTGTAGTAATAGTGGCCACAAACGCTTCATCATAAAGTGTGTTGCTTAACGCGTTGTAATACGTTGCGTACAACCGAACCTCTTTTACCGGATCATTTCCTTCAAACTGATCCGTAATCTGAAAAGACACGACACCATCAGCAAGTGCATTGCCATCGTAATTCGGTGCTATGGGTGTAACCCGTACAAGCGATGCTTGACGGGCATTATAGTCTGCAAATAAATCTGCCGCTGTTTTCTCATCACAACTGAAAAAAACCAGGACGAGAAAAAGTGGTATGGCTATATATTTTAATGTCTTCATTTTATTCTGATTTAAATAATTAATTATTGTCCCAGAAAATGGGTTGGATCACCCCTGGCTCAGCGGTAATGCTGGAATTTGTAGAAAACTCGTTCTGAGGATAAAAGAACCTTCTGGGAAATGGTCCTTGACGGTCAATGGAACCTTCGTTGGAAGGGTAAACTACAGCGGGTGTAGGTGGCCATGGGTTTACTGGATTGTAGGTTGCCACTCCATTTTGCACCGGAAACAAAGGGTATCCGGTTCTGCGGTAATCAACCCAGGATTCAATTCCATTGCCAAAACAAGCAATCCATTTTTGTGTAATTATGGTTTCCAACCGTTGGGCATCCGATGTAGCTCCCGTGTACTGGCCGACCCAATCCGTTACATACGTTGTAACGCTGGTAGTAAAAGCATCTGCCGTTGGAAATCCGGTTATGGTGCCTTGCAACTCAACGCCAAGTGAACGAACTTTATCGAACGAAGCGCGCATCCCCTTTTCATAAAGTGTTTGAGCAGTTTCCCCCGGCACGGTTACACCCATTGTTAGAGCAGCTTCTGCCAACGTGAACTTCAGCATAAAGTTTGTGAGCATG
>CAZOYJ010000397.1:0-2060 GCA_964583905.1 uncultured Roseivirgaceae bacterium | reverse complement strand
AGATTCTTCAATCGAAGATTGGTGACGGAAGCATGCTCAGAATAATACCGGATGGTCACCGTAATGGTTTCACCCGCAGTCGGATTGGTCTTCGATATAGTGAATACCGGTATTGTGGCTACTCCACCCAGTATATCATACAATCTTTCCTCTTCTTCAAAACATCCGCTGAGCGCTAATGCGTTGATGAGCAGGAATACAGTAAATATATTTTTAGTTCTATTCATAAGTTTAATATTATAAGTCCCAGAAAACTTTATCAATTATAGTTTTGTTTGGCACGTTTGCTGAGTTTGCAACATATTCATTTTGAGGGTAATGAAACCTACGCGGAAAAACACCATTGGTTTCATTATTTGGTGGGGGTGACAGTGTCGGAATACCACTAACAGTTCCTGCTGCGGCTACCGGAATACTTCTACGCCAGTCAACCCAGGCCTCTGTTTGCAAAAACATGGCAATGTGTTTTTCTGTGAAAATCTTCTGCAAACCGTTAACCTGAATGGTGGTCTCATCTTCACTTGCATAAATTGCCTCATAAGCAGGTTGTGCTGCACCGGTAACCCGAAGCAAGTTGGCTTTTACAGCTGCGTTATAGGCTGCTGCAGCTTCAGTAAACTGATTCTTCCTGAACCGGGCCTCTGCTTCAATGAATTTCACTTCGGCATACGTGATAATATTCGTTGGAGCCGCATTGCTGTTAATAAAAGGACCTAGACGGGAACTGTTTGCGCCTATTGAGGTTGCTCCAAGTGGAGTTCCCACAAATTGGTTACTCGCGTTAGGACTTACATAAAATGGCAAACGAGGATCATTAACACCAGGCGAAACGCGATCCTTCAACATGTCAACAAATGTGGCGCACACATTAATGTTGTTAAGACCGAATGTACCCAGTAAAAATGAGAACCAGGGACCAGCTGTATCATTCGTTCCGGCCCCAAAAGTTACCTTCATCTCCTCAGTATTGCTAACAAACGTACCTGCTGCAATAGCAGCTAACGCAGCATCCGCAGAACCTGTTGGATCTACTTTACTCAAATGATTGTGGTAACGGGCCTTTAATGCATTGGCGGCTTTTTTCCAACGGGGTAGTGAATTGGTTCGCCAGGAAACCTCCGTATTAGCCGGTGGCGTAAACATCAAATCATTACGGGCTGGCGAAAAGGTACTTACTGCATCCAGATCAACCAGCGCTTCATCCAGCAGCTTGAATATCTCCTGGTACAGTGTGGCGCCAGCATCGAACTTAGGGCGAGGATAGGTTTCTATATCGAACGCTTCCGAGTAAGGAACATCACCCCACATATCTACCAGTTGACCGATTGCCATCGCCATCATAATTTTAGCAACACCCCGATAATGAGTTGAGCCATTTTCGGTTGATTTATTAATGATGGTCCTTAAATCCTTCATGGCTCCCGAGTAAAAGTGATTACTCCATGTCGCATCAAAATTGGCGGGCAAATAAGCATAATTGGTTATATTGTTCTGAACGTTAAGCGTACCGGTTAAGTACTGCACAAAGCTACTGGTTGAGTGTGCCGCAAAATCGTTCATCCCCCAAATCAGGTTGGTTTGGGTGGTTGGCAATATTACTGCAACAGGAGCATCGTTAACCCGATTCGGATCAATATTCAGTTCTTGCAATTCGCACGAGGTTGCCAGCATTAAAGCAATCACAGCAAAAATCTTCTTCGTATAATTAAATAGTATCTTCATTTCCTTTCAATTTAAAATCCATTAGAAAGATAAGTTCAGACTCACACCCATACTCTTTGTATTCGGTGTGCCAAATGCATCAACACCTACTGAACTGTTGGGTCCATAGAGGTTGGTTTCCGGATCAATTCCTCTATAGGCGGTAAATAACAACAGGTTACGTCCATATACACTCAAACTTCCGCTTCGTGCACCGATTTTGGAAACAACCGGTGAAGGAACGTTATAGGATAAACTCACATCCCGTAATCTCACCCAGCTACCATCCTCTACAAACCTCTCTGCAATGTTACGGTTACCTGCATTACTTGTGTAATAAGCCTGATTAAGTATTACCG
>CAZOYJ010000396.1:0-2060 GCA_964583905.1 uncultured Roseivirgaceae bacterium | reverse complement strand
ATCCAGGCGCTGAAAGCGATTCACTTCACCCCACGGAGTATTCCATGAACCGAAAGCATCGGTAAGTTTTTTTACAGTCTCAGCAAATACCGACAGTCGTTCTTCGTGGGATGTATCGGTTCCAAGATAATTAATCCGTTCCATTGGCGTTAAACCTTCAGGTCGTGGCCCCCTATGGCTATACAGCGTGCCATAAAAATGCGCAACCGTCATGGCCACCGATTCTTTGGAAACCTTTCTATCCCAGTTTCGCAACACGTCAATGGCGGGTTTCAAATTATTGAACTTTTTCCCGCTTTTGTCGAACGCTTCTACCAATCCGGGGATAAGCTTTTCAAAAGCCGGCAAATACGGATCGTAAGCAGTTTCAATTAATATATCCAGCGTATAACCACTTCGTCCGGTGAGCACGCTGATCGCATGAACACCCCGGAAATTTTCCGGCTCAGTGGCCATGTAATACGGATAGTTTTCTTTCTTTGGACTATACTCCGCTGCTGCGGTAAACGGAGTTGAGTTACAATTCTGAATCCATCCGTTACCTGGATTTAACAGCATAATCGATTCATCCAATGTGTGCAGCCCTTGCCAATCGGTTGCCGGGTTACTTCCATCCACGGGTTTGGAATAATCAAATTGCACATCACGTTTCGGAATGAAGTTGCCCTGGAAGTAGGCAATGTTACCATCGGCATCGGCATACACGGTGTTGTTGGATGAGTTTGTGCGGATGTCCATCATTTTTCGGAAGGCTTCATAATTGTTAGTTTTTGTACGGGTATAGGATTGTGTGAGCGCATTTACCGGATCCCACATCATCGCGGTAGCTACCCATTTTCCATCAAGAGCATGGGTAATGGGGCCATGATGGGTACGATAGAGAACAAATGATTTTTGTCGCAACGAATCATTTGCCCAATAGTTTAGGGTTACCTCTTTTTCGATGACGGGGCGTAATTCATCACCATATCGATAAAAGTATTTTCCGTCTTGCTCCACAATAGTCTCCACAAATTCATCTTTTACATCCGTGTACGATGAGGTGTGCATCCAGCCATTCTTTTCATTGAAGCCCTGGTAGATAAAAAACTGCCCCCAGGTTACAGCTCCGTAGGCATTCAGTCCTTCTTCACTCACAGTATGAACTTCGCCCCGGAAATAAAATGAAGTATGCGGGTTGATGAGCAACATCGCGTTTCCAGATTCGGTGAGTTTGCCGGAGATGGCAAAACCATTTGAGCCCTGAGGTTCGGGAAGCGGATTATATTCTTCCGATAGGGTGAGCGGAAGAGCTGTTGTGCTGCGTCTGGAGGATGCTGTTGTGCCCCTGGTTTCATAAAATTCCCGGATTCTTCGTGTGGAGATCGACTCGATATCGCCACCGATGCTTCCTTCGGTGAAGTACATCGGCATCCACGGTTCAAAACGCGTAAGCAATTTTGGCTTTACTTCCGGATGGGTATGCAAATAATAATTGATACCATCTGCGAAAGCCATGCAAAGTTTTTTCAACCACTCCGGACTGCCCTCATATTTTTCAATCGCTTCTTCTTTCGTCATAAACAGGTTGGCCCGCACATCGCTGTACAGCATCTCCTCCCCTTCCACTTCGGCCAACCGCCCGATGGCCCAAATGTAGTTTCGTTCTACCCGGGGAAAATCATCTTCGCATTGCGCATACAACAAACCGAACACGGCATCAGCATCGGTTTTACCATAGATGTGCGGCACACCGAAATCATCGCGGATGATGGTGGTGTTGGAAGCGTGTTGTTCCCAGCGCTGATGTTCGGATTGGGGCGTATCACAACCTGTAAAGTAAATGAAAATAAGTAGCAGCCATGCCAGCCGCTTCCGGGTAAAATATGAATCATTCATCGTGTTAATATAATCGGATCCGGCACACGGCAAAAGGGAAATTTTGTGAAGGAATGGATTGCCTGTGAATAGCTTCATTTTTATATTCAGATCACCGAATCCCAATTAGTCATGGCAAACACCTATACCCAACTCTATGTACGGTTTGTTTTTGCGGTGCAAAACCGAACCAGTCTGATCCA
>CAZOYJ010000395.1:0-2064 GCA_964583905.1 uncultured Roseivirgaceae bacterium | reverse complement strand
ACGTTGCAGAAAAAAGCATGTTCTGTCGCTTTCGCGGAATGACCTCAAAAATTTTTCGGAGTTGCGGCATAAAACCCATATCCATCATCCGGTCCGCTTCATCCAGCACCAGGGTTTTAATTTGCTTAACTGGCAATTCATTTTTCAGGTAAAGTTCCATAAATCTTCCAGGAGTTGCTACCAGAATATCAACCCCTTGCTGAATGGCTTCAACTTGTGTTTTCGGGCCTACCCCTCCATAAATGGCAAGTACTCGCAAATCAGTGTATTTGGCCAATTGCTTGGTGTGTTCGGCAATCTGAATGGTAAGTTCTTTTGTGGGGGCCAGAATAATGGCCCGCGGATCAGTACCCTGGGCATATTTTACCTTCATCAATAAGGGCAACAGGTAAGCAGCGGTTTTACCGGTTCCGGTTTGTGCAATGCCAATTACTTCCTGGCCTCCCATCAGCAACGGAATACACTTTTGCTGCACTTCGGTAGGGGATTCAAATCCCGCATCGGCTACTGCCTGAAGCAATTGCATGTTTAATTTAAAATCCTGAAAAGATAAAAGTGCTGCCATGCTCCCGTATTTTTACGCGTATGAAATCTACTTTACTGGTTAATGCAAATATAGTTAATGAGGGGCGGGTGTTTCAGGCCGATGTGCTGATCAAAGGACAATTCATTGAAGCCATTGGTCCAGATCTCTCTTCACGCCAGGCCGACATCCTTATTGATGTAAAAGGAAATTACCTTTTTCCGGGTGTTATTGATGACCAGGTGCACTTTCGGGAACCGGGCCTCACACACAAAGCAACTATCTATTCTGAATCGCGCGCAGCCGTTGCCGGTGGTGTTACCAGCTTCATGGAAATGCCCAATACGATTCCGCCTGCGTTCACACAAAAATTGCTGGAAGACAAATATCAGATTGCCGCGCAAACATCCCTGGCGAATTATTCCTTCTTTATGGGTGCCTCCAACGATAACCTGGAGGAAGTACTAAAAACCGATGGACGAAACGTATGCGGAGTGAAAATATTTATGGGATCTTCAACCGGAAATTTACTGGTTGATAATCCTGAAACCCTGGAGGGATTTTTTTCTAAAGTTCCGCTGCTCATTGCAACGCATTGCGAGGATGAATCCACCATCCGCAAAAACCAGGAAGAATTTAAAGCAACCTATGGCGAAGATTTTCCAACCCGGTATCATCCTTTAATCCGGAATGAGGAAGCGTGTTATAAATCTTCTTCCTTTGCTGTTGACTTTGCTAAAAAGTATGGAACGCGATTGCATATTCTGCATATTTCCACCGCGAAAGAAGTCATGCTGTTTGACAACACAGTTCCACTGAAGGATAAGAAAATCACAGCAGAAGCTTGCATCCACCACCTGTGGTTTAATGATGCAGACTACGACCGGCTTGGAACCAGGATAAAATGGAACCCGGCCATAAAAACTGCAGCCGACCAACAAGGCATTTTAAAGGGCTTGTTTGACGACCGGATTGATGTAATCGCCACCGATCATGCTCCGCATACATTGGAAGAAAAAGCGCAGTCATATTTTAAAGCTCCTTCCGGTGGGCCCCTGATTCAGCATAGCCTGGTAGCCATGCTTGAATTTTACCACAACCGTAAAATTTCTCTCGACTGGATTGCCAAAAAAATGGCCCACAACCCGGCAACTTTATTCCGGATAGAAAAACGGGGTTTCATCCGTGAAGGGTATTATGCCGACCTGGTGTTGGTGAATCTCAATAATCCCTGGACAGTTGAACCGGCTAACATCCTGGCCAAATGCGGATGGTCGCCCTTTGAAGGTGAAACCTTTACATCAAAAGTTACTCATACCTTTGTTTCGGGACATTTGGCTTATGCAAAAGGCGCAATTGATGAAACTCAAAACGGGATGCGCCTGTTATTTAATGCGCTTTAAAACACGTTTTGTAATTGTCGGGCAGTTGCTAAATTTGCAGTCCTTAAACCTGATCCGGGAAGATTCAGGCAGGTAAATGGTGAATGTAGCTCAGTTGGTTAGAGCACCAGATTGTGGTTCTGGGGGTCGCGGGTTCGA
>CAZOYJ010000394.1:1075-2069 GCA_964583905.1 uncultured Roseivirgaceae bacterium | reverse complement strand
CATATCGGCTTGTTGAGATTTTTTTGAACAGACAAAAACAAGAAGATGTGCGAATAACAGGTAGGTAAAACGGGTCATGACTTTAATTATCAGGTAAGGTATATGAGAAAATACATTTCACGCAAAGTTATAAGGTAATCCAACAGACCTTGGAGATCTGCAATCTTATTTTACCGCATCACATTAATAATATGCGTGTACTTTACCGTAAAACTCCGGTTCAATGCATGGCCCTGCTCCCAAATTTCATTATAGACTAAGAAGAGTCCGGTATTGGCTTGCTCCAGCAGGTTGAAGCGGATGTTGGCCGAAACAATATCGGCTGCGCTGTTGTATTGAAGAAAGGTCTGGAGTACCATGCGGGCTGTAAAAGCATACGAAAGCCGTGAGCCCAAAACATCGGTGGCAAAATTCTTTTCCAACAGGTGGATTTCGTTGTGGTTAAACATAAACTCGGAATTAAACCGGTCGCCAATGCGGAACACAACGGAACCGCTGTGGGCCGAGCGTGAGCCGGAAAAATATCCACCCATAATATGCCGCGTGGTGGCATACAATTTTTTGCTGGGATTGGTAATGAATACGATTTGCGCTTCGCGGTTGTTAAAACTACCGGCCGGGTGCGTTACCCCCAGACCCGGGATGGTAAAATCCTCCTCCGAGCCTTCCACTGTAAAATTGATCCCTGTATGAATTTCCAATCCGTTCTTCCACACCCAATGGTTATCGATGTGCAGAAAACCAGTTTCCTGGAAGTCGTTGAAATTCCAGAAGCCACGATACGAAACGTGCGGCCTGACTTCGAGCATGCCGCCAAGTTTGCCGTTCATGCGGATTTGTTTCAGAATTAAAAACTCGGGCTTGCGGAATGCTCTTCGGAAAAGAAAACCCGATTGCGGGTCGAAGTGTTCATCCACCTGGGTGTAAGCGAGGTTGAGGTTCAACCCGTTCCACTCGTACTGGCTTTGAAGTTTAAATGCGTTTCCATCGGAAG
>CAZOYJ010000394.1:0-1065 GCA_964583905.1 uncultured Roseivirgaceae bacterium | reverse complement strand
CCCCGGTGAATTGGAGCGCGCAAAAAACCCGGAGAGTTGTGCTTTCTTCCCGATGCCAAGTTTTCCATCCATAGAAAACACGCGGTTGTAGTCATCGCCAATTTCACTGCGGCCCTCCCGGCTGATAAACGATCCCCCAAGGGTAGACCGCTGCCCTACCTGCTGGTTGATGCGCACCACGTTGATGTTGTTTTTATACACAACGGTGGTATCGGTGGTGGTGTAATAAACGGCATCGTCAGTAAACATGGAAAGCAAACCGATGTTGGTTTTATTTGCACGTCCGGATAACCTCGCACCACCAATGATGGGAACGATTTGCCCGGTGTTGGCAATACCGATGCGCCTGCTGAAAAACAAATCCACCTCACCCGGACTTCCTACCGTGAAGAATCCGGCATTCTCCAGGAAGAACGGCCGCTTTTCCGGAAAGAAAAGATTAAATCGGTCGAGGTTGATTTGCTGTTGGTCAACTTCCACCTGGGCAAAGTCTGTGTTGTAACTTAAATCAAGCGTAAGCGAAGGCGTGATACTGTATTTAATATCGGCACCGGCATCAATCCGGTTTCTTGTTTTGAGCGGCTCCCGCGAGAAATCACGCTCTACATTGTCGAGCACATAAGGAATGAACTTCAGGTTGCCGGGGCTTTTCAGGGTGAGCCCGGTAAGATCGCCCGCCAACGACAATCTTTTGATATCGAACTGGATGGGTAACGGTGCCCAATAGGCTACTTCGTTGGTTTTGCGGATGTTGCGTTGGATGTTCAGCCCCCAGGTTTTGTCTGTTCCGGAGGCAAAGCGGATGGTTCGTAAGGGAATTGCAAACTCTGCACTCCAACCATATTTCCCCACTTTGGCTTTCACTTCCCAGGATGCATCCCAGTTCAGGTTGAAGCCGCCAATGGTGCCACCCTGTTGACGATTGGCATTGAAGTTTCCTTGCCCTTCGTTGTCTACCTGGGCATCGTATTCAATACCGAGTGAGTTGGTGCCGAACAGAAAACCATTTTGTTTGTCGTGGTAGGTGTCGATGATAAACAAGAAGCTGTCCGTGCCTTCCAGCGA
>CAZOYJ010000393.1:0-2094 GCA_964583905.1 uncultured Roseivirgaceae bacterium | reverse complement strand
AGACCAGGCGGTAAGCATAGCCTTGGGTATTTCTATCCATGTATATCTTGTCTTCGACATAACCGATACCTGCGGCAGTATTGATATTGAGGTTCGATTGCACTTCCTTGCCAAATTTATAATAGCGTAGCTGCAGGCTCACATTTCTGATATCCAGTTCCTTCAAATCTTCAAGATCTGCCTCAAAGCGGATGGGGGCAGGCACGACGGGTGGATAGAGCGAAATGCCCTCCCAGGAACCCAGGGTCCAGGCAGTATCCTGTTCGAAGACATTGCCACCGCGCAAGCTCCATTTTGTCCGATATTCAAAAATCCCGGGAGTTTCATCTTCAGCTCTGGAATAAGTAACGATAGTTCGGTTCCCTTCCTTCTCAAAAAACTTCTTATCAAAGGTGACCTGTCTGGAGAAATCGTGTGCGCCTTCCTGGCTGCGCCGCTTGCGGATATCTACCGTCACAAAATTCAACTCCTTGTCAAACATCTCTTCAGCATCGAGATCGAGGATAAGATAAATGTCTCGGTGATCAAAGAACGGATCATTGAGGTTGATGGTGTTGACGCAAGCGTTGTTGTGGCGTACGCCATCATACCAGGATGCCAGGTTTTCTACTAATTCAAATTCTAGCGTGATAGGCAACCGAACATTCAAATTGTATGTTTCGGTGCGTCGCTGCAGCTTCTGTTCTATCTTCCGTCGGTCCAACCTGTAGCTGCGATAAGCATAATGATAGTTTTTCTGCCCTTCTAGCTTGCCACCTGCTACTTCTTCCCGGCGTTGAAATTCTTTTTCGGAAACCGAACGCAGGAAGTACTCCATGAAAGCGTCCGTCATCTGCCTGGCAGCCTCGCTATCTGGCTGCAGATTAGTCAACTGGATATCAACCGACTTGGATTCTAGCATTATTGCAAACAATTCATCTCGTTCCGTATCGCTCACAGAGTCGTCCTTGGTCCCTTTTCTGCCACCATCAACACGAGTGGCATAACGTTTGTACTGTTGATAAATCGAATCAATGCGTTCCCAATTTACGGTTATCTTACCTTGGACCGCCGGCATCAGCACATCGTAGCGATAACGCAAAGCAAGCGATACATCGGTAATGGAACGACTTCTCTCGAAGCTGGCAGCAAGAAGTTGAGCAGCATACTTTTCTAACTTCGCTGAAACGGCAACCTTACCGCCCGGAATCACTGGTGCCCTGCCAGAGGTAACCAAAACCGGGGTACTCCTGTTGTCGGTCAATGTAGCCGAGACAATTGAAAAGGAATTCACCTCATCTGTTTTTACATTGGCAGCCCCCACCACCTTGGGATTAGTGACAGACTTGTATCTTGAATCAGAGGCAGTAATGCCTTTGAGTTTTGCCGACAATTTGGATTGCAGTTCCCTCTCCTGCTGAGGCGTCAGCCCCCATTCCATTAGAAAATGCATGAGGGCACCATTCAAACCACCAGCGTCTGCCCGATCTTCGGTCGTGTATTTCATAAACAAGAAAGCGGGAGTACCATCACTCCTCTGAGTAAGCCGCAAGCCAACCGGCAGATAGTAATACTCATTGGAAAAAAGGTCATTTCCAGTCCTCGCAGCGCCATAAAGCGTCACATTGGTGCCATCATTAAGTACGATGGTCACCTTATTCATAAAATCCAGCATTTGCCCTCTAAGGTCATTCCCCGTGAATGAGAAAGAGCAGCCAAGTATTATGATAATCAGATATTTTTGCATGTCACCATTATTTTACCATTTGAAAATCCGCTCTTTCCAAAAAGAGCCTTCAACTTTGTTTCCAGGGTCCTTTATCACGATAACTCCAGGCATCTTTGACAGGGCACGGTACAATTGATTGGGAGTGGTCGCATAAAAGTTAATGAAAACGTTCTCCTTGGCATAGATATCCGTTTCCAAGAGATACTCCAACGCATGCTTTACGAAGTCAGCACAATTTGAATGAATGGCTTGAAAAATGGTCTGCGTTGCAATATACTCATCGAGAAAGCTCTCCAGCTTTTTATCCAGTACATAGGAAGTCCTTATCTTGAGCAAGCCATCACATGTCCCACCCTCTCCATGAGGGATGCCCTTATGCAATAGAG
>CAZOYJ010000392.1:0-2123 GCA_964583905.1 uncultured Roseivirgaceae bacterium | reverse complement strand
AGGAAACCCAGGAAGACGGTCAACTCAGGGTTCAGCTTGAAGTAAAAAATTATTCTTCTGCCATTAAATATCAATATTCCAGTGGTTTAAACCACACCAGACTTAACTATTTTCGCAGTGCTGCCGGACATGGATATGTCAATGATGACGCGAGAAGCAGTGAAAGCAGCCTGTATAATCGGGTGAAACTCAATTCCAGTTTTAATACAAGATTGCATGTAAGTGGTTTAGCCGAAATCAATTATCACCTGGTTGATGTTCGAAATCCGGTGCGACAAATCGGTTACCAGAAATCAAGGCTGGAGGGAGGTGCCATGGTACACCTTCAATACAGGCCCGGAGCCACCTGGGGAGTTTTTGCCCTTCTGCGGTCGGAAGGGTACGATGGGGAATTTGTGCCGTTTATCCCTTCTGCAGGTGCAGAGATTTCATTATCAGATACCTATCCCGTATTGGTGAAGGTAAATGCAGCGAGGAACTACCATAAGCCTTCGCTAAACGATTTGTACTGGATACCCGGCGGCAATCCTGAACTTAAAGCCGAAGATGGCCTGATGGCTGACTTTTCGGTAAGTACCGACAGCCGCATATCTGGCCGCTGGCAACAGGAGGTTACGCTCTTTTACTCCCTGATTGATAACTGGATCATGTGGCAGCCCTCTGCAACCGGTGCCTGGTATTGGGAAGCCGCAAATGTAAAAGAGGTTTTCTCAAGAGGAGTTGAATATCAGTTCAGCAGCAAAATGCAGTTACACAGGATGAAGCTCCAATTCAGCGGAAATTATGCCTACACCCGCTCTACCAATGAAAACGCGGTGCGCTCTGCAGACCAGTCAAGAGGCAAGCAGCTGATATATATTCCGAAACACACCGGCAACCTGCACGCTGCAGCAACAGCAGGCTCATGGGTATTCAGGGGGGATTTGGGATACACAGGGCGGCGTTATACGCAGTCGTCCAATGAATGGAGCCACTATGAAAGTGTTCTGAATCCCTTCTGGATAACGGGCGCCTCAGTAGAAAAGCTGTTTGTTAGCGGCAACTGGAAGGTTAGTACTCAGCTTAAGGCAGACAATTTATTTAATGTCAATTATCAGCAGATACTGTGGCGTCCCATGCCCGGCCGGTACTATACATTCACTTTAGCATTCCGTTGGAACCAATGAAAAGTTATAAATTACTGATAGCATTTATATTAGCCGTGGTTACTTCATGCGAGAAAGAACCGGTTGACATCGTATATTCAGATTTGGGCGACAGAAAGGGGGTTTTTATTTCCAGTGAGGGCAATTTTATGTATGGCAATGCTTCGTTGTCATTCTACGACAAAGAGAACCACACTGTATACAACAACGTATTTTTTGCCCGCAACCGGGCGCCCCTGGGCGATGTGGCGCAATCCGTTGCATCTGACGGAAAGCATTTGTTCGTTGTAGTCAATAACTCAGGAAAAGTGGTGGTGATGGATAAAAATACGCTGGAGTTCAAACATGTGATTTCTGATCTTGTGTCCCCCCGCTACATCCATTTTGTGAACAACGCAAAAGCCTATATAAGCGATCTCTATGCCCGTCGGATCACCATAATTGATCCTTCGGATTTTACAAAGAGAGGTTTTATAGATGTATCCAACGGGGAAAGCAATTCTACCAGACATCCGACTGAAACTTTTGCACAAATTGGCACCAGTGTTTTTGTGGCATGCTGGTCGTTTGATAACCAGATCCTGGTAATCGATTCAGCTACAGATGAAGTAACAGGAGCGGTAACTGTCCCGATGCAACCCAAAAAGATGGTGGTGGATGTTAACCAAAAGCTATGGGTACTTTGTGACGGCAGTTTTAAAGGTGCTCCCGGAGGATACGAGCAGCCGGCATTGGTACGTATTGATCCGGAGACCCTGACCATTGAGCAGATTTTCAGGTGGACTGGAAGAGATGAATTTTCGGGCGACCTGCAAATGAATCCTGCAAAGGATTCCCTTTATTTTATTGCCGGAGACTTGTATAAAATGGCTGTTAATTCCAGGAAATTGCCAGATGCTGCAATTGTTAAAGCAGGCAACCGGCTTTTTTCAGCCTGGGTGTTGATCCTGAGAAGGGTGACATATATCTTACGGACGC
>CAZOYJ010000391.1:0-2126 GCA_964583905.1 uncultured Roseivirgaceae bacterium | reverse complement strand
ACAAGTGAAAAATAATGTGCTATAAAAAACAAAACTGAAATGAATAAAAAAGTAGGAGTCGGACTGATTGGATCTCAATTCATTTCAACCATTCATGCGGAAGCTTTCAAGTCAGTTTCTGAAGGAGAACTTTTGGCTGTAATGTCCCCTACTGCAGGACACGCTAAAGCATTTGCGGAGAAACATCATATTCCAAATCATTTTACCGACCTGGATGAAATGCTGTCCATGAAGGAAATAGACATGGTGGTGATAGGCGCACCCAATTATCTCCATTGCGAGATCACTCAAAAGGCAGCAAAGGCAGGCAAGCACATAGTGGTAGAGAAGCCGCTGTGCATGAACCTCAGGGAAGCGGATATCATGATTGATGCGTGCAAACAAGCCAAGGTAAAACTGATGTATGCGGAAGAGCTCTGCTTCACACCAAAATATGTCAGACTTAAAGCATTATTGGATGAAGGTGCACTCGGCAAGCCAGTCATTTTCAAGCAATCGGAAAAACATGATGGCCCGCACGCTGATCACTTTTGGGATGTCACCCGTTCCGGAGGTGGAGTAACCATGGACATGGGCTGCCATGCCTTTCAGTTTTTCAGGTGGCTGAATGGCAACAACCCGGTAAAAACTGTTTACGCTCAAATGAATACCAGTGTTCACATGAATAAGACCAAAGGAGATGATAACGCCATAATCATAATGGAATTTGAGAATGGCGTGGTGGGTTTGGCTGAAGAAAGTTGGACCAAATTGGGCGGTATGGACGACCGGGCTGAGATTCATGGATCTGAAGGGGTGGCCTATGCCGATGTGTTGCAGGGAAATTCCATTCAGACTTACAGTAGTAAAGGAGTCGGGTACGCGGTAGAAAAGGCCGGCAATACAGTTGGCTGGAGTTACACGATGTATGAAGAAGTGTGGAACTACGGATTTCCCCAGGAGTTCATTCATTTTGTCGATTGTGTAAAAAATGACAAACAGCCTTTGGTTACTGGTGAAGATGGCAAAGCGGTACTGGAGATTATTTATGCGGCTTATGCCTCGGCAGGGTCAGGCACTAAAATTTCATTGCCATTTAAGACTGAAGTAGATAAACCGTATAAGCTTTGGAAACCATAATCATAAAGTGATGAACCGAAGAGAGGCTTTGAAATTAACTGCGGGTGTCCTTGGTGGAACCATTGTAGGTTCAGAACTTTTTCTTGCCGGATGTGCCGGGAACAATGAATCAGCAGCATTGCTTTCCGTGGAGGACGTAAAGCTGTTGGATGAAATTGGGGAAACCATTCTACCCGAATCAGACCGGTCGCCTGGCGCGAAAGCTGCACACATTGGAGAATTCATGAAGGCCATGGTTACCGATTGCTACGATGAGCAGGAGCGTAAAGATTTTGTGGAAGGACTAAGCATAATAAAAAAACAAGCTGAAAGAGATTATGATACAAGTTTTGTCAATTTGCCTGTCAATGATCGGTTGAAATTGCTTGAACCTTACGATAAGCAAGCCAAAAAAAATGATAAGCATTTCTTCGCCATGATGAAGCAACTCACTATTTGGGGTTACTTCACTTCAGAACCCGGTGCAACACAAGCATTGCGGTACAATCCTGTTCCAGGTAGATTTGAAGGATGCATTCCCTATCAACCAGGAGATAAAGCCTGGGCCTGATGGATATCACTTACTGCCAAAACTACGATCACCTGAGTAAGCTGGCAGCTTCATTAGTTATAGAAGAAATTACCCAAAAAAGAGATTCCCTTTTGTGCGCTGCCACGGGCAATTCGCCAACCGGATTATACCATATGCTTTCAGCGCACGCTGCAAAGGATAAGAATTTTTTTGGCCAGCTCCGAATTGTTAAACTCGATGAATGGGGAGGCATTCCTATGGAAAATCCAATCACATGCGAATCCTATATTCAGCAACACATTATTACCCCTCTTCAAATTTCTACCGATAGATATTTTACCTTCAATTCCAATCCCAAAAACGAAGATGACGAATGCGATAGGATACAAAGCACACTTGAACAAAATGGCCCTATCGATTTATGCATATTGGGGCTGGGAATAAACGGACACATCGGGTTGAACGAGCCGGATCATTTCTTAACCGCACATTGTCA
>CAZOYJ010000390.1:1064-2127 GCA_964583905.1 uncultured Roseivirgaceae bacterium | reverse complement strand
CCACAAAACCAAACGTGGTGTTAAATCCTAACCAGGTGGTGACTCCGAATAAAATAGTGAAAACCGGAACCAGCAAAAACTTACCCTTGTTCACCAGGCACCAACTGAGTATGGGCTCATAGAAATGAACGATCAGCATGAGTACGCCCAGCACCCCAACCAGAATGCCCAATACAAAAAGATAGTTGACGATGACCCAGTTTTGATGACCCAACGGCATCCATGTAGTGGTAAGGTAGAAGGAGGCAATCAACACCATGATAGCGATGTTGATGTAGTTAGGAAATGACTTATATTTTTCCGGCCAGCGGCCTTCCAGCATATTGTTGATGCCCATGGCAGCCAGGGCGAGGGGTAGCCACATATTCGCGTAAAGCGATAAAAGGATACCCGCTACAATAAAGATTACATTCCACAACCTGCGTATTCTTTTCTTGTCGTAATCAATGGAGAAGATCAGGTGCGCGAGTGTAGGTAACACCGCAATGCCCAAAATGAAAGTAGCCATTAAGGCAAAGGTTTTGGTGAATGCCAATGGCTTGAAGAGCTTACCCTCGGCTGCTTCCATAAAAAAAACGGGAAGAAAGCTGACTACGGTAGTTGCCAAAGCGGTGGTGATGGCACCCGACACTTCAGAAGTGGCACGGTATATCACTTCTAACAGTTCTTTGCCTTTTACTTTCTCATTTTCAGGAAACTCCAGGTGACGAACGATGTTTTCTACAAACACAATGCCCACATCCACCATCACTCCGATAGCGATGGCAATACCGGAGAGCGCCACGATGTTAGCATCTACTCCTGAATAGCGCATCACAATGAACGTCATGAGTACGGCAACGGGAAGTAAACTGGATATTAATAAAGAAGCGCGAAGGTTGAGTACCAGCATGATCACCACGATGATGGTGATGAGCACTTCGTGAGACAGCGCCTCTTCCAGTGTACCAATGGTTTCGTGGATCAGTTGGGTGCGATCATAAAAAGGAACGATAGTGAGTTGACTTTCCGTGCCATCAGGTAACACTTTGCTGGGAAGGCCGGGTGCAATTTCTGCAATCTT
>CAZOYJ010000390.1:594-1054 GCA_964583905.1 uncultured Roseivirgaceae bacterium | reverse complement strand
AACGGATTGGAACCGTAGCGCGCTACCACTACACCGCCTGCTACTTCTGCCCCGTCTTTATCCAATAATCCCCTGCGTGTAGCCGGACCCATTTTAACCACACCAATATCTTTTAAGCGCACGGGCACGTTGTTGTTCACCGCCACCACGGCTTTCTCCAGGTCTTCCACTGTTTTAATGTAACCCAACCCACGCACCAAATATTCTGCCTTGTTGATCTCGATGGTTTGTGCACCCACATCGCGGTTGGAATTTTTAACGGCCTGCATCACCTGGTCCAGCCCGATGTTATAAGCCTTCAATGCATCCGGATTGACATCTACCTGATACTCTCTCACCTGACCTCCTATACTCGCCACCTCCGAAACGCCCTCCACCGCATTGAGACCGTATTTGACATAAAAGTCTTGTACACTTCTGATCTCGTGCAAATCCCAACCGCCCGTTACATTGCCTTGCG
>CAZOYJ010000390.1:0-584 GCA_964583905.1 uncultured Roseivirgaceae bacterium | reverse complement strand
ACCTCGCTGATTCCTTCGGCTGACAGCAGCCCGTAGCGGACGTACCAGTCCTGGACCGTGCGCAGTTCGTGCAGGTCCCAGCCGCCGGCGGGCGACCCCTGTGGGTCGCGCCCTTCCAACGTGTACCAGAAGACCTGACCCAGTGCCGTAGCATCCGGACCGAGCGCAGGCTGTACACCTTCCGGTAACAAACCGGACGGTAATGAATTTAATTTCTCCAGGATGCGAGAACGCGACCAGTAAAATTCAGTTTGCTCATCGAAGATGATGTAGATGCTGGCGAAGCCAAACATGGAGGTAGACCGCACCGACTTCACCCCGGGAATACCCAACAACGAAGTAGTGAGCGGGTAAGTGATCTGATCTTCGATGTCCTGAGGTGAGCGCCCGGGCCAATCCGCAAAAACGATCTGCTGGTTTTCACCCAGGTCCGGGATGGCATCAACCGGCACGGGGTCAGAAGGAAGGAAACCGGTGTTCCAGCCAAATGGTGCCGTCACGATTCCCCATCCGATAAAGATGATCAGGACAAGGAAGGTGACGACCTTGTTCTCAAGAAAGTAGCGAATAATTTTATTTAACAT
>CAZOYJ010000389.1:0-2169 GCA_964583905.1 uncultured Roseivirgaceae bacterium | reverse complement strand
GGAAGTTTGATTTGGTCGGAATAGAATTTCATGCGTGAGTGTGAAGTATCCAACAGGACCACGCGTTCTATGGAAGCATGTTTGTGATTAACGAACACTTCAATGTAAAGATTACCCAACAGGTAGAGGTTAATCTTATAGTTGTAATAGCGGATAGCCATGACAAATGAGCCATGTTCGTACAAGGTTTTTATTTTCTTGTCGAGCGAATACGTTTTAAATTCTCTCCACGAAATCATGAATTAAACTTACTAAAAAATTTCTACTTCAGTTTTTCCTTAAAAAAAGACATGGTTCTTGACCAGGCCAGTTTGGCCGCTCTTTCGTTATACCGGGTAGGCGCAGTATCGTTGTTAAAAGCATGTTGGGCGCCTTCATACATAAATGTTTCATATTGCACGCCCGCATTTTTTAGTGCCTCTTCGTAGGCAGCAATGCCGGCATTAACGCGTTCGTCCATTTCTGCATAGTGGAGTTGAAGGGCCGCTTTGATTTTATTCACAAGCGATAAATCCGGCTGACGACCGTAGTAGGGTGCTGCAGCCAGTAAGTCGGGAACTTGAATGGCCAGGTTATTGGTCATGGCGCCTCCCCAACAAAATCCAACACAGGCAAATTTCCCGGTACAATCTTTTCGGGTTTTCAGATAATCGAAGGCTTTCGCAAAATTCAGGATGGTTTTTTGGGCATCCAGCTTTTGAAATAACTCCCGGGCATTATCGGCATCCTCCGGAGTTCCGCCAAGCGGGGCCAGGGCATCGGGAGCAATCGCCAGAAATCCTTCGAGGGCAACGCGCCTGGTAATATCTTCAATGTGTGGATTGAGGCCCCGATTTTCATGCACCACCATTACTGCACTGTAGACACCTTCTTTTTTAGGCCGGGCAACGTAGGCTTTCATAGTAACATCATCAGCCGGGTAATTGACATACTCGGTCAGCAGCCTTTCATCCTGTACCGGAATGGTGGCGGCATGCGTATAGCTAACCTCAAGCAGCGGCAACACTGCCAATGCAGCTGCAGTACTGCCCGTGAGTTTGGCTAACCGCTTCATGAACGCTTCACGCGACAAGGGCTTGTGCGTGTATTCGTCAAAAAGATTGATGATGCGCTGATCCATACCGTATGCTTTGTTGGAGCAATAAGTTCAGCAGATAATAGCCTTAATCCAAATATTTATCCAGCGAAAGAATGGCTTGCAGTACGGTTTCTGTGCTGCGTGTATAGAAATCGACATTTATCTTTTCAAAAGTGTCGGTTGGTTTGTGATAATCGGCATGGTCTTCAACACCGAAGTATAAAAATGGAATTTTCTTCAGATGGAAATTCATCTGATCCGACTGTGAAGTCCAATCATCTCGTCCGGTGGATGGATTGTCGTGACCAAACAATAAATTGATCTTATCCGGTAGAGTCAGGTTTTCCAGCGGTTTTTTTAAATGCGGGTAATAGTACGTACCACAAGCGTATAATTCATACTTGTCGCTCCGGCTGATCATATCCATGTTAACATTTAACACAATGTTTTCCTGTGCGAGATTAACGGTGTTTACAAAATGAGCCGACCCCCGGAGGCCGCTTTCTTCCGCATCAAAAAAAGCAAGGATAAGTCTGTGTTGAGGAGGATTCTTCTTAAAATATTCAGCCATGGCGAGCAGCGCTGCGGTACCGGAAGCATTGTCATCTGCACCGTTATAAATCTTCTGATTAATAATTCCGACATGATCGTAATGCGCGCTGATTACGAAGGTTTCTTTTTTAGTTCCTTCCATTACAGCCAGTACATTACTGCCATTTCCGGTTCGAGCCTGGCCGAAAGATTGGGGGAAACTAAATTCCTGTAAATAATTTTCATCCAGGTATAGTTGAATACCAAGAGCCGACAAGCGTTCCACGATTAACGTTCTGGCTTTACGGCTACCTTCCGACCCGACCTTCCGGCCTTCAAGGCTATCAGCCGACAGGACTTTTAAATCATAAATGAGTTGTTGTGGATTGAATGAATATTGCGCAACGCAACAGTGAGCCAACAATACAAGCAAAACAGCACTATACCTTCTCTTCATATAAAAAATCAGCCCGCTTTTGGGGCTGTTTTGGGTGAAAGACGGGACTCGAACCCGCGACCCCCAGAACCACAATCTGGTGCTCTAACCAACTGAGCTACAT
>CAZOYJ010000388.1:0-2172 GCA_964583905.1 uncultured Roseivirgaceae bacterium | reverse complement strand
GAGGGCGACTTGATTAATAACGGTGCGGATGATGATGGTTCAGGTACAGTTGCCGTAATGGCCCTGGCTAAAGCTTTCGCCCAAGCCAAAATAGACGGCAAAGGGCCACGCAGAAGTATTTTATTTATGACCGTTACGGCTGAGGAAGTCGGACTCTTGGGTTCGCAATACTATACCGACACCAACCCAATTTTCTCGTTGGATAAAACGGTGGTAAACCTCAACATCGATATGGTGGGAAGACGCGATCCGCAGCATATAGACAGCGCACCGTATGTGTATGTTATCGGATCCGACAAGCTCTCGACTGAACTTCATACGTTAAGCGAGAACGTGAATAAGAAGTATGCCAACCTTATTTTTGATTATACATACAATGACCAGAATCATCCGGAACGGTTGTACTACCGCTCCGATCATTGGAATTTTGCCAAGAAAGATATTCCGATCATTTTTTACTTTGATGGCATCCATGAAGATTACCACAAGCCGAGCGATGAAGTAGACAAAATTGAATTCGATTTGCTGGCGCAGCGTACCCGGTTGGTGTTTTATACCGCGTGGGAAATTGCTAACCGCGAGGGCAGAATTGTTGCCGATAAGAAATAACCAGTGGACAATTGACAAATTGAAAGTTATTCTAAACTGTTTTCTGTAAACTGTCAATTAAAATGATTAACCAATGTGTTACCCCTCACGATTACTTACGTGTGTGAGCCTGCTTCTAACCGGTATTTCATTCACTGCGTATAGCCAAAGTTATGATCTGATCATTCGGAACGGAAAAATTGTTGACGGCACGGGCAACTCCTGGTTTTATGGCGATGTTGGCGTGAAGGAGGGTAAGATTACGCATATCGGAAATTTAAAGGAAGCCACAGCCACCACCGATATAAACGCCAAAGGCTTAATCGTAGCGCCCGGGTTTATTGACGTGCACACCCATATTGAAGGAAATGAAATCCGAATACCTACAGCCGGCAATTTTATTTTAGATGGGGTTACCTCGGTAATTACCGGAAACTGCGGAGGTTCAAGTGCGGATATAGCGGAGTACTTCCGAAAGATCGACAGTGTAAAAACATCCATTAACATTGCCACGCTAATCGGTCATAATACCGTACGCAGATCGGTGTTTGGTGAGGCACAACGCGAACCAACACCCGAAGAACAACAACACATGGAGGCGCTGGTTGAAAAGGCTATGCGCGATGGGGCTGTAGGCTTATCAACCGGGTTGATTTATGTACCCGGTACATACGCCAAAACCGAAGAAGTGGTGGGTCTGGCGAAAGCAGCAGCGAAGTATGGTGGCGTGTATGCCTCGCACATCCGCAGCGAAGGCGATCATGTAACTGAAGCCATAGAAGAGGCGATTAACATTGGCGAAGTGGCCGGCATGCCGGTGGAGATTTCACATTTTAAAGTAACCTACAAACCAAACTGGGGAAGATCGGTACATACGCTTCAACAGGTTGAGCGGGCTCGTTTGCGCGGAGTAGATGTTACCATCGATCAGTACCCGTATATCGCCAGCAGTACCACGTTGAACACTACCGTGCCCAGTTGGGTGTTTTCAGGCGGAAGAGATTCGCTGATGTGGCGGTTGAATGATAAAGCCACCCGCACAAAAATCAAGCATGAAATGGTGCAGATGCTGAAGGATAAAAAACTCAAAACCTACAGCTATGCCATGATTGCCCGCTATGCACCCGACAGCACGTACAACGGTAAAAACATTTCTGAAGTAAATAAACTGAAAGGACGAAAAACCAAACCCCTCAATGAAGCTGAAACCATTCTTGAACTCATTGGCACTACTGAACGAGTTCAGATGGTGTATTTCAGTATGAACGAAGAAGATTTAAGAAAAATCCTCCAATATCCGTACAACATGTTTGCTTCCGATGCGGGCATCAACCGGTATGGTACCAGTATGCCACACCCACGTGCGTACGGCACCAATGCTCGGGTATTAGGATTGTACGTACGCGATTTAAAAATTATCCGGTTGGAAGAAGCGATCCGGAGAATGACTTCTCTGCCGGCCACGAAATTCAACCTGCGCGACCGTGGGTTGCTGCGTGAAGGCATGGCGGCAGACATTGTGGTGTTTGATGAATTTAAAGTTGGAGATAAAGCCACCTTCGAAAAACCGCATGCTTATTCGGA
>CAZOYJ010000387.1:0-2181 GCA_964583905.1 uncultured Roseivirgaceae bacterium | reverse complement strand
CCTGGCCATTCTCAAACTTGTTTTTCAAACGCCAGTCGGTAAACGGGTAGGCCATGTACGCCAGCCCCTGGTTTTTATACTCCTCGGTTAGTACCGATTGGGTATTGAGCCTGACTGTTAGTTCCTCCTGTGGAATTTTTGTGGCCGTTTTGAAATAGGTTTGAATAAAATTCGTGGCGAAAGTCTGGTCGTTAAAACCGCGTAGTTTTTTCACCACATGAAAGGGCATCACAAAATCAAACTGTAGGGTTGAGTGGACTGGCGGGTTCTGAAATACCGAAGCCACGGTTACGTCAATCCAGGTATCAATTTTAAAAGTCTTTCCAATGGGGTCTTCGTTACCATATAAGCGCGTTGCCATATTTTCCGAAATGGCGATGGAGGAAATATCGCTTAGCGGATTTGGGTTACCCTTAATGATCGGAAAATTAAACACCGTAAAGAAAGCAGGACTCGCATACATGCCATTCAGGTACACGCAAGCATCCGGTTGGGTATCCGACCGGAAGCACAGTTCGTTGGGCCAGCGCTGGCCCGACCAAACCTGCACGACTTCCGAAACTTCAGGCAGTGACGAAAGATCAAGACCGCCCGGGGCGACATCGTACGTGTTCACCGTACCATCAGCCGTTACATGCGTGATTACTTTATACAGTTGATCCGGTTCATGGTGAAACCTGTCAAAAGACCGTTCGTGCAACACCCAAAGGGTAATCAGCAAAGCGCTGGTAAATCCCACTGCGAGTCCGGTAACATTAATAAAACTATTTAGCGGATTTTTAAACAGGTTCCGGACAGTAAGGGTAAAGATATTCCTGAGCATGATGGGGCTTCTGGTGGTTAGTGGAAATTACAAGCAATATGCTGACAGACGTAACGAACAATAAAATGTTACAATCTACCATCCATAACAGGTAACGTGTTGGCTGCAGTACCTTACCGGAGTTCCAGGTTAAACCACCGGGCGAGCTTTTCATTCCATGGGTTTCCTCCTTCTACCGGGTGATACTCATTTGTTACCGGTGAGTAGGTGTACAGGGGTTGCCACTTTTCGGGGTGTGTGGCCACCTGGCGGATGGCATCACAAATGTAGGCTACCTCTTCATCCGTCATGATCGGGTGCAGCGACAGGCGTACCCATCCTGGCTTGGCCGACAGATCTCCTGAATCTATTTTACCGGTAATTTCGTGTGACAATTCTTCCGAGACCTGTAACAGGTAATGTCCGTAGGTACCGGCACAGGAACAACCGCCCCGCACCTGGATGCCGAAGTGATCGGAAAGAACGCGGACGATTAAGTTGTAGTGAAGATCATCAACATAAAATGAGATTACACTCAATCGTTTTTGTTTGTTGGGAGCGAGCATGTGCAATCCTGGAATGGATGATAATTTGTTGAATGCCAGGTCAAGAAGCTTTTCCTCACGTTGGGCGATGTTGGCGGTGCCCATTTGCGCTTTGAGTTTTATCGCCAGGGCTGCGCGAATGGTTTGAAGGAAGGCAGGTGTTCCACCATCTTCACGCGTTTCAATGTCATCGAAATAATGGTGTTCACCCCAGGGGTTTGTCCAGAGCACGGTACCCCCACCCGGCTCATCGGGTACCTGGTTGGAATATAATTTTCTATTAAAAATCAGAATACCCGAACTTCCCGGTCCGCCTAAAAATTTATGGGGTGAGAAGAAAATCGCATCCAATGCTTCATCCGGATTTTCCGGATGCATGTTCATGTCGGCATACGGAGCTGAGGCTGCAAAATCAACAAAACACCACCCGCTATGGCGATGCATGATGGTGGCCAGTTCATGATAAGGTGTGAAGATGCCTGTTACATTGGAGCAAGCCGTAAACGACCCGATCTTGGTATTGCGGTGCTTGTATTTTTCCAGTTCGCGTTCAAGATTTTCCGGTACCACCTCCAGGTTTTCGCCCGGTGGTATGACCACCACATCCACTTCACACTCCAGCCACGAGGTTTGATTGGAGTGGTGTTCCATGTGGGTGATGAAAACCACAGGACGCTCGCTGGCCGGCTGTGCATAGAAGGCTTTTGCTTTATCCGGAATATGCAAACCAAGAATACGATGAAGTTTGGAGACTGCTCCCGTCATGCCGCTGCCGCAACTGATGATGACATCTTCTTCGTTGGCGTTGACATGTTGCTTGATGATTTTTTGCGC
>CAZOYJ010000386.1:0-2185 GCA_964583905.1 uncultured Roseivirgaceae bacterium | reverse complement strand
GGAGTTTCCTTGCGCGGATCGTCAAACAACTTCGGCAAAC
This sequence comes from uncultured Roseivirgaceae bacterium, assembly GCA_964583905.1. Taxonomy (GTDB): domain Bacteria; phylum Bacteroidota; class Bacteroidia; order Cytophagales; family Cyclobacteriaceae; genus UBA2336. Next base: position 2,145 of record CAZOYJ010000386.1, on the reverse strand, counting down.
CGTATGGCGGATCGGTGAAGAATAATGTTCCATCGGAACGATACACGAGGTCGTTGGGACTGTTCAGCTTCTTTCCTTTGTAATTATCTGCCAGTATGGTTACCGGTCCTTTTTTCTCCACACGGATTATCCTGCGTTCACCATGTTGCGTAATGATAAGCCGCCCTTCTTTGTCGAACGTTAATCCGTTTGAACCTGGCTGATGGTATTCACCGATGTTCACACCGGTGTAGCCGCTCTTGGTACGGTAGATTTCCACGTTGCCGGTTTCGGGACGGTAGGCATAGATCACATTGGTGTTTGGATCGGAGAAAACCAGGAATCCATCGGGATGCCACGCAGGCCCCTCGGTGAATGAAAATCCTGTAGCTAGTTTTTCCAATTTCGTTCCGGGAGCAATTATCTGATCCAATGCAGCACTGATCCGCACGATCTCACCCAGGTTCTGCCACTCTGGATTTTTCGGAGGGAACACAGAATAAAAATCCAATGTAGCCGAACGGACCCAGATGTAATTCTCGGGCAAATCGGCAATAGGTCCATTGATACCGAGGATGGCAAGTTGAATGTTTTGTCCGGGAACCGCGTTGTTGGTCAGCTCAACACGATTGCGGGCATTCCAGCCTTTGGCTACACTGCCACCGGACTTTCCGGGTGACTTGTTCAGTTTGCCATCCACAAAAATTTCCGCATAGTCATCCATCACGATTTCAAACACAACGGTTGATCCGCGTACCGAAAAATCACCGAGCTTATCAGGAAGGGTAACATTGATGCGGTACCAGTTGAATGACAACAAGCCTGTTCCTCTTCGTTGCTCCAGCGTGGCAGGGTCAAGTTTTTCCCATTTGCTGTCGTCAAAATTTTTCGGGCCAGCTTTAGGAAATATATCGTGTGTTTTAATCCGCTTGCCGGTAGGATAAAGCTCAAGCTTATCGGTTGCAGACGGGCCGGGTGCATTGAAATCTTTTTCAACGATTTGTACATCGGTGTAACGCCATTCACCTTTTACCAGGGCGATGCCTTCTTTGGTTTTCAAATCGACAAGCGCTTTGGGGTTATCCAATGCCAGTTCAACCGATTCCTGCGCAAACGCACATACCGTAAAAAGAAGGAAGCCTGCCACAAGACAGGACTTCCCAATCAACCCATGAATCAACCCTCTCTTCATGGTAACTCAATTTTGGCTTTTGCACCCACTTCGGCAATCTCTACGTCCTGCTGCGAGCTGGCCGCACCGCTTACCCCGATGGCACCAATCACTTCGCCATTGTAAAGGATGGGCACTCCGCCTTCCAACATCACATATCCAACCGTTATCAGCGGAGTACGGCCACCTTTAATAGCGTTTTCCATATTTCGTGACGGCTGCTCAAACATCGCAGCCGTGTGCGCTTTTTCATACGCCACCATGGCCGAACCGGCAAAGGTTGTGGCCGGGCGTTCCAGGTACAACAAGTTGCCGCCTTTGTCCACCACTGCGATGGACGGGCCGCCATGCGGAGCATTTACGCTTACCGCATACTTCTGTGCCTCCGCTACAATTTTCTTTGCTGCTTCAAGTGTTAAGGATTTTGTTGAAGCGATCTGTGAATGTGCACTAATGCTTATCAGAGCGAGTGCAACGAATAATGTTTGTTTCATTTCTATTTTTTTTCAAGTTGTCAAATGGCAGTATACAGCAGGCAGTCTATTCTATATTGCCTACTGCCCATTGCCTACTGCCTACTTTTTCACTTCGCTGGCTTATCAAATTTCACTTTACTTCTTGCTTTCTTCTGCTCTACACCGGGCCATTTTTCATCAGCCTTTGTGATGTTGCCTTTTACATCTTTGTAAAACTGGTCGTACGCATCTTGTGTATGTTGAAGCATGAGCCTGCCGTCTTCAATTGACCAGATTTCAGGATTGACAGGCCTTACTTTGCCGAGGCTCATGGCATAGGCGCAGAAGCCACCATACTGGGGAATATATTTCTTTGGATTGTCGCGAAATACGTTCTGATGTTCTTCTGATATGAAAATGTACTTTGCACCGTGGTACCATTCTGTAAACTGCGCATCACCTTTAATGGCTTTGCTCTGAGTGTGATAGGCTACTACATCATAGCCACCGATAGCCAATCCATCTTTATCCACTGGGTCA
>CAZOYJ010000385.1:0-2186 GCA_964583905.1 uncultured Roseivirgaceae bacterium | reverse complement strand
GACCACGCGAGGATCAGATGTTAACAGGTAAATCAGAAAAAGTTATACCAGAAGCCTTGATGGTGAACCACCAACAAGGGTCGCTGCACAGTAACCGGATACAATTAGTTGCCGTTGATAGTGTTGTATTGCACAACCGTTGATTAGCCTAAATAACTAATCCTTAATAACAACAGCAGTAGTGACCTACCTAGCTTACTGAGAAATTTGAGGGTATATGGGATCAAAATCACCCAAAATGGTGTATACTTAATAACCCTTGTTTACCTTACATTAATGAGGTTCAATCATGAGACAGACGCCATTCATTTGTATTGCTTTTTATTCATTCGTTAACCTTGCCGTTGCACAAGAATATCGTGCACAACAATATTCCGTTAAAGAGGGCTTGCCAAATGCGCAAATTCATGTTCTATGCGAAGATAAACTTGGTTATTTATGGATTGGCTCCAACAGTGGGCTAATAAAATATGATGGTGAGCAGTTTACAACGTATACGGAGGAAGACGGTTTAATCAATCGATTTATTAATGAGATTGCTATTGACAGTAAAAATACTATATGGGTGGCCACCACGGCAGGCATCTCAAGTTATGATGGAAGAACATTTTTAAACTTCAAGGTCAGTCCGAAGGATAATGACGCTACAACCAACTGGGTTAAGCAGATTGTTGTTGTTAACGACACGGTTATCTTTCTCACACACAAAAATAAAATTGGTAAAATAGCCAATCATGAAATGATCTATCCGATCGAACAGTTCGATGGAGAAATAAGAAGAATCGCTTCAATAGCTGACACGGCTCTACTCTTACACAGTAAAAAACTAAGCCTATATTCACGCGGAGCGGTTCGTGAAATTAATGACCAAGACTTTCGCAGACTACATAAGGTTATAAACGTTAAAGAAGAAACTCTTTTATCAACGGACAAAGGTCTTTACCAACTTACAAAGGAAAACTCTTTGAAAGAGGTATATCCAAAAGTTGGCGCTAGGGTCGTGCTTTATGTGGAGGAGGATGATTCATTTTGGATTGCAACCCAATCGGGACTGGTAAAGCAAATCGGTGGAGATTTCGAGAGCAGCATTCTTATTAACGAAATTACATCGTTGATCATGGATGGTATTCAGGACACCGAAGGAAACCTTTGGTTCGCCACCCGCGACAAGGGCTTATGGAAAATAAGTCCACTGGATTTTCATAAAATTGGAACCACCTTACCGGTTGAAAATGAATCCGTACGAAGTGTTTTTAGGACCGAAAATTATTTGTGGCTGGGAACATTTCTTAATGGAGTATATATTTTGGACGCTAAGGGTCAATTGATACGAAGTATCGCATACAAAAATCCGGATATGAATATTGTTAATGCCATACGAAGCGATGGCGCTGGAAATGTATATGTATGCACCAATGGTGGTATTGGAATTTTTACGGAATCGGGCAAGGAGCTCAATTGGCTTGATGTTCAAAGCGGCTTACACCATAAAATGATCAGTGATGTTGTATTTCATCGAAATGGAAGTTTTTATGTGTCTGGAGCAACCGAGGTGATCAGTGAATTTAGAAAGGATACCGTGCACTATCATCATCCGGATACAAGCGGAGGATACCATATAAGATCCGTGAAATACTGGAATGACCGTGACCTCATACTTGTTGGTTCCTATCATGGTTTGTATCAGTTTGTGATAAGCACCGGGCAGTACACGAAGTTTGATATTCCGGAGATTTCTGAAAGATTAATCACGAGTATTGAAATACTGGATGAAAACCAGGTTTTGGCAGGGGTATGGGGTGTGGGCGTTTTCCGGATTGATGTACGCACAGGAAATTATGATGTGATGCTGGATAAAAAATCGGGCTTGTTCACCAACAATGTTCATTTCATTAAAATGCAGGATGGATTTCTTTGGGTGGGCACAGATAGGGGCATTAGTAAAATTAAACTGGGAGGTAATAATTCGATCGCGGCCGTAACGTATTACAACCAGGCGAATGGCTTTGATGGTGTGGCTTGTAATACAAACTCATTTTGGATGGATCAGGACATTAAGCTCTTTGGATCCGCTGAAGGTGTTTTCAGGTATTTGAACAGGCCATCAAAGAAAACGGCCTTACACAGACTCCATTTTGATCATATTAAAACAATAGATCAAACCTTCTCAGAGGCAATGGAATATC
>CAZOYJ010000384.1:0-2199 GCA_964583905.1 uncultured Roseivirgaceae bacterium | reverse complement strand
TGGCCGGACAGAGTAGCCGGGAACTGACGCTGATCAGGAAGGAATTGGAGAGGCGCAGCAACGTGATTCGGTGAAGATGTTTTCCATCGCTTTAATCTGTTGATGAAATTCAATGATGGCGGAGTGAACTGATGTTTTGAGCTCAATGAAATATGTAATCCAGGAGTAGGGTTAGATCGCATATTACTTATTTCCCTACCATATTATTTCGGTTATTTTTGCAGATTGAATTGTGACTATATGCACTTAAGCGAACAGGAAATCATCCGCAGGCAAGCCAAAGAAGAACTCGAAAAACTGGGCATCAATCCCTACCCGGCCGAGCTTTTTGAGGTGAACGCATCAGCAGCAGAAATACTGGAAAATTATCCACGCCAGAAAATAGACTATAAAGATATTGCCATTGCCGGCCGCATCATGAGCCGCAGGATTATGGGCTCCGCTTCGTTTGCCGAACTGCAGGACGAAACCGGCCGCATCCAGATCTATGTGCGCAGAGACGACATCTGCCTGGGCGAGGATAAAACCCTTTACAATACGGTTTTTAAGAAACTGATAGATATTGGCGACATCGTGGGCGTGAAGGGTTATTGCTTTACCACGCAAACCGGTGAAATCTCCATCCACGTTACCGACCTTAAAATCTTATCAAAATCGTTACGGCCGCTTCCGGTAGTGAAGGAAACAGTTGACGAGCAAGGCGTGGTACATAAGCACGATGCCTTCAGTGATCCTGAACTGCGCTACCGTATGCGGTATGTCGACCTGATTGTAAACCCTGAAGTGCGCGAAACGTTTGTGAAGCGTACCCGGCTGGTGAATTCCATGCGGCAATACCTCAACGACAAAGGCTACCTCGAAGTGGAAACGCCTGTGCTGCAACCCCTGTATGGCGGAGCGGCAGCCCGGCCATTTAAAACACACCACAACACGTTAGACATGACGCTCTACCTGCGCATTGCCAATGAACTTTATTTGAAACGGTTAATTGTTGGCGGGTACAATGGTGTATATGAATTCTCCAAGGATTTCCGAAATGAAGGCATGTCGCGGTTTCACAATCCGGAATTTACCCAGGTGGAGTTGTATGTGGCCTACAAGGATTACTTTTGGATGATGGACCTGGTGGAGGAGATGATTGAGAAAGTTGCCCTTGATTTGCACGGCACCACCAAAGTAAAAGTTGGCGACCATGAAATTGATTTCCGCAGACCGTGGAAACGCTTCACCATGTTTGAAGCTATTCAGCATTTTACGGGTATCGATATTTCTTCTATGGACGAAACAGCCTTGCGTGAAACCTGCCGGGCATTGCATGTTCCGATAGACGATACCATGGGCAAGGGTAAACTTATTGATGCCATCTTTGGTGAAAAGTGCGAACCGAACCTGGTTCAGCCAACCTTCATTATGGATTATCCCGTGGAGATGTCGCCATTGGCGAAGAAGCACCGCAGTGTTCCGGGTTTGGTGGAGCGTTTTGAGGCGATTTGTAACGGAAAGGAAATCTGTAATGCGTTTTCAGAATTAAACGATCCGATCGATCAGCGCAAGCGTTTTGAAGAACAGCTTGAGTTGGGCAAGCGTGGCGATGAAGAGGCTATGACGTTGGATGAAGATTTTCTGCGCGCACTTGAATTCGGCATGCCGCCAACCGCAGGCCTGGGTGTGGGTATTGACCGGTTATGTATGATCATGACCAACTCACCCTCCATTCAAGATGTGCTTTTCTTTCCGCAAATGAAACCCGAGAAACAAGGTGGCGGATTTTCAGAACGCGAGGCCGAGAAATTGGGTATTCGAAAAGATCTCTTCCCCATACTTCAGAAACTCGGCATTCAATCCGAAGAGCAATTGAAATCCATAAAATCCTCCAAGCTTTTCAACGATGTTTGCGGCATGCGCAAGAAGATGAAACTGGAAGATGTAAAAAATCCCACCATAGAGGAAGTGGAGAGCTGGTTGAAATAACCTGTTCAGCCTTTTCTCCCGCGGATCACGCTGATAGGCGCAGATAAGTTTCAGCGTAAATCCGCGCGATCAGCGGAAAAAAATACCATTACCTCAGGTTATCAAAGAAGGGTTGTCTTCGCTCCAATTTCAGATCCTGAAGAATGGAAGCCTTCACAGCAATTCGGAAGTTATAGTATGTAAATCGTCCAAAGGGCCCCCAGTTAAAATTCATCGACCAGCAATGCA
>CAZOYJ010000383.1:0-2213 GCA_964583905.1 uncultured Roseivirgaceae bacterium | reverse complement strand
TAACCGCCTACCGGAAAATTCATTTCCCATTGATACGTTGGCGACCAATGCCAGTACAACACATCTTTTCCGTTGGTGTACCAGTTCCACTCCACTTCGCGCCAGAGTTTATCAATTTTTGCAGCAAGTGCTTTTTCTTCTTCACTTCCATCTTTAAAATATTCGCGCACGGTAAGCAAGCCCTGGATGAGAAATGCCGTTTCTACCAAATCACCTCCATCGTCTTTCTTACTAAACGGTTGAACTTTTCCGGTCTCGCCATTTAACCAATGCGGCCAGGCACCATGAAAGCGGTCGGCTGTATCCAGATAGTTTACAATATGATTAAAGCGTTCAAACCCTTGTTCACGGATAATAAAACCGCGCTCAATCCCTACCAGTATGGCCATCAGCCCAAAGCCGGAACCTCCTGCTGTAACAATATGCTTATCGTTTTGCGGATAAATGTTATCCATGTGTGTGCGTTCACGGGCTAACCCTGATGTAGGTTCGGCATTGTTCCAGAAGTACTGGAAGGTTTGGTGTTGAACAAGTGTGAGCAGCGAGTCATCAGGTATAGTAAGTGAAGAAATTTCCTTTTCTTCTTTTTTGAAAGGAGAACAGGAGATTAAAGTAACAAAGAACAGGAGGTATAAAATGTGCTTGAGCATGCCCTGATTATCTTATTAATAGATAAAGCCTAATTCAGTAATTCCGCTTTGCACCTCCGGTGCCGACATAAATAAATCCCATAACAAACCGGTCCGGTAGTTCTCAATCATTACAATAATAGGACCTTGATCAATAGCCAGGTATGAATTGGCTGTCCAGCCATGCGTAAGATTGAAGGCATCATAAAACCCATAATTTCCCCACAGCCTGTCGCCTAACGTATAATAAAAGAACTTCAGAGCTTTCATGGATTCATCGGGTGTGTACGGGAAGGATGACAGTGCGGCTGTTGGCGTAATTACACCTAAATCGTTAGCCGGTGAATGCGCCCTGTACCCGTTCGGACCATCGCTGGATGTAAGGCCCCAGCATTCATTACTGTAACCAATGAAATTTTTTGGATTGGCAACACAGTATGCATGATTGATGCGCGTAGCGTTTACATTTTGCTGCCAGTAGTCGGTATAATCATCTGAGAAACGTGGATCAAGCCCCAGGTAAGAATAATGCACCCAGAACAGCGGAAATAATCCGCCCAGCTTGAGGTTAATTCCGTAATAAGTATTGTTTCGTAAAAAGCTTCCGTTTTGCGCGAAGCCGTTGGTATATACAATTTTAGGAATGCCGTGCGTGGGTGAAGCCGCAGCAAGCAAATAGGTTATCTGCTGTTCAAAATATCCCGACAAGGCAAAGTTCATTTCCCAGTTGTAATTGGGCGACCAGTGCCAATAGAGTACGTTTTGTCCTCCCCTTCGGTACCAATCCCATTCTACACCTTCCCATAAAATGGTGATGCGGTTGATTAGGTTGTTACCCACCGTATCGGAAGGTTGTAAATATTGCCGGAAGGTTAACAAGCCCTGCACCAGAAAGGAAGTTTCAACCAGGTCGCCACCATTGTCTCTCATGCTAAAAGGAATCACCGTACCGGTATTGCCGTTGATCCAATGTGGCCACACCCCATGAAAGCGGTCGGCTGTTTCCAGAAAGTTTACTATTTTATTCAGGTGGGTAATCCCTTGTTGCCGGGTGATAAAATTTCTTTCTATACCCACAATTATTGCCATAATACCAAACCCGGAACCACCACTGGTTACTAAATCACCCGAAGTATTCCGCTCGCGCGCCATGCCGCTGGCCGGGTGCGCAAAATCGTAGAAGTATTTAAATGTTTGTTGTTGAACAAGAGTAAGTAGCTCATCATCACTTACGACTGGGAATTTAGGTGTGGGATCAAGTTCGGTGTAAAAATATTTGCTGAATTGCGTCTCCAGCGATTCACCCTTGACGCCTTTTACTTCATGTGAAACCCAGAAGAGGTAGCGTGATAAATGTTTTAATGACTGACTTACCGTAACCGATAGTTTTGTTTGATCATATGAAAGCTGATAAGTAAGTACTTCGTTTCCACTGATATCAACAAAAGTTCCATTTGCGTATTCCGGATCAATGGGTTCGGAAAACGTTATTTCAAAGATTGCATTCCTGGAAACATCTTTTAGCAGTCCTGCTTCCAGCTTCTCTACTCCATCAATTTTAAATGAGGTTATGAAAAGCGGCCC
>CAZOYJ010000382.1:0-2228 GCA_964583905.1 uncultured Roseivirgaceae bacterium | reverse complement strand
CATCCGTAAGAAATCGTTTCGTTGGCGCAACCGCATCCTGGCCCCGCAAAAAACTTCCAAGGCTATAACACCAGGCCATTTGCCGGGCCGAAAACTGGTCTTTAAACCGGTTATCCTGTGCCGTATCATTGCCCTTATAAAAGGTGAGCAACTGACGCACCAGCGTACGTGAATCATTAACGATGGCACCCCAAATGATGCGGGCTTCCCACCACCGGTCGTACGCCTGGTTCGACCGGAAGGCGAGCAGCAGTGAAATAATGGTACCGAGAATGGCCGGTACGGCAATCGGAATATTTATGCTGTTTATGTTCAGGTAATTGTGTATCAAGCCAATGCCCACAGCATACACGGACACAAACGCAAATTCAAATTTTATTTTCCCCAGGATATATTTCAGGGGAATGTCTTTTCGCAACAGCATACATCCAACAGTTTAAGGGTAACAGTTCATTTAGTTATCGCACAGGCTAAGCAGGGGTACGCCCAGTTTCTCAGCCAGCAATTCCTGTTCGGCCGGTTCCGACTTCCTGATTTTTTTGCCTGGATTACGCGTTTCAATCAACAGATTGATGTTGTTTTTCAGGATGGTTTCGGTGAGTACCGGGCTCAGCTCTTCCAGGGTTTGATTTTGTTCAAGTTTGGCCTGGCCCACTACCCGCACATCAAATTCACGTTTCAGCATTTGCTGAATCTCCTCCATTGAAATGCGCGACATAGCATGATCCACATAAATGGCCTGGTCGAAAGCCGTGGTATGAATTTTAACCGGCAGGTGAAGTATCGGGCACTTGCTGTTGTTCAGCACTTTCACGGCTTGCCGGTGCAGGTAGTTGGTTTCTTGTTTGTAGGAAGGTGCCAACACCACCAGGTCAATTTCATAATGGTGAAGGATGTTGCGCATCAGCGGTCCCGATACACCATATTGGTGATGCACTTTGAGGGAAATGTTAGGGCGCGTTTCTACAAATGCACGGCAGTTGCTCAAAACTTTTTGTTCTTGTGGTGAAGTTTCATGCCGCGATGTGGGTGTAAACAACAGGTCTACAATACCATCCGGCATCTCCGAAAGCATAAGCAGCACTACTTTTGCATCCGTTCCGTTGATTTTTTGCGAAACGGTTTGTACAGCATGAAGGGTGTCTTCCTTCAGCGTGGTGGGGATAAGAATGTTTTTCATATTGCCTTGTTTAAGTGAAACATATAGGCAATTAACCTCCGGCAACTTAAGGGAAGCTTAATCCAGGATTAGAATTTCCTAAGAATTGGGATTAGAATTTTTTAATGTCGGGCGAAAGTTACCGTTACAATCGTTCCTTTATTCGGCTCGGATTGTATGCCCAACTCCCCACCGTGGATGCGGATAATTTTCTGGGCTAAGGGTAATCCCAATCCGTACCCCACATACCGCGAAGCATTTTTACCGCGGAAGAACGGTTCGAATAAATGCGGAACATCTTCTTGCGGAATGCCAATGCCGATATCATTAACGACAATTTTTATCACCCGCTTATCTACCGTAAGGGAAACAAATACTTCCTGGTTATCGGAATACTTGACCGCATTTCCGATAATGTTTATCAACGCCAGGCTAAGCAACGGTTTGTTGCAGGGCATGGTAAGCAGCCATTCATCATCCGGTAGTTCAGCCAGACGTAAATTCACTTTATTGTCGGGATAGCGGATGTTGATGTCGCCCATTACTTCAAGCAACACCTCGTCTATTCGCGCCATATCCAGCACCTGTTTTACTCCATCGTAGCCGGTTTGTGAAAGTTTTAGCAGGCTTTCAGTAAGACTGGCCAGCTTTTGGGATTGCGTATTGATGTGCTGCAGCGCTTCTTCGTATTCATGCTGCTCGCGCTTGCGGCTCAGCAGAATTTCCGTTTCGGCCATGATGTTAGCTATGGGGGTTTTTAATTCGTGTGAAGCATTGTTGATAAAGTTACTTTGAATTTCAAACGAAGTTTCCAGCCGGTCGAGCATATCGTTAAAGGTATGTTTGAGTTCTTCAACCTCATCCACCGACTTCAATATGGGCAGCCGCTTGTGCAGGTTGGAGGCACTGATTCGCTTTACTTCGCGGGTAATAACCGAAACGGGCCGTACCACATTCTGGGCAAAAAATCCACCCAGAATAACAGCCATCGCAATTGAACCTACGCTGCCAAAAATCAACACATTCCTTAAAAAAATAAGCCGGGCCCGGCCCAGTTCATCGCGGGCCT
>CAZOYJ010000381.1:0-2237 GCA_964583905.1 uncultured Roseivirgaceae bacterium | reverse complement strand
AGTACGAACATCGAGGATAATTTTATCGGTTGTTGTTGTCAGTTTCTTCTCAAAATTATCCGTAGTTAATTTTTGCGCGCCACTTTGTCCATCACAATTTGTGACAACAAAAGCAATTGCGATCAGGATGATTAAAAATGAATTTCGCTTCATGATTTCGATAGTATTTTTTGATTTATTTTTTTGAATCGTTTTTAAAATCCAAGTTTCACATAATTCCAGTTTTCCTTTTGCTTTTGTATGATCTCCACTAATCCATACGGAACGGTAGTGGCAAAAGGTACCAGATCATCACGTTTTATATTTTTCTGACTCATGGTGAACTCACATCCAACAAATGAAACATCCGTGAGGTTCATTTTGTGAATACGGTTTACATATGTGGATTTTTTCTTCAACAGAAATTCCAGCCCAGGTCCATGACATACTACTTCAATTTCAGCCTCCGGCATTGCTTTTTTGATATTGCCCACCTGGTTTACCAGCGACTTATGTACCACAGTATCGGCTGATTGAAGGTGAAGCACAATCTTTGTTTCCGATTGGGCATATACTACCACGGACAATAGAATGAAAACAAATGGAAAAAGTTTGCTCATAAAGGGTTACTATAAGGAATGTAAAAATGCGTATCAGAGATTCTGTAAAATGTGACTTTTGTTACAGACCTTAAGTTAGCAGAATTCCCATTTTCCCGGGCATTATCAGAAATAATAATCCAGCATAAGGGACAGGTGGTGCATATCTACCTTATTGTGAAAATAAGCCGGTATTTCATCAATTCCGGTGGCCATATTGCCTTTGTAGAGATAGAGCAAATCAGCCTGCAAGCCCTGCAAAAATCCTGTAAACTTATACCGTGCACGCACATTTACCTGGTAATAGGATGGCATGGCATATTTATTCAGTTTTGCGTTATCAACAGACGGTAACATGTATAAACCCGCTGCTGTTTGCAGGGACAAATGTTTATGCTTGTCAAGCATACGGTTATTCTGAAGCATAATGGCATGTATATCACCCATTCCTTCTGAACGTTCGCGTTGCATAAATGTATAAAACGATTCCACTCCCCACTCACGCGGAAACAAGAAACGACCATGACTGGTTATGCGCGTATAATTCAGGTTCCATTCATCACCCCTGTAATTGTTGGTCATGCTCAGGCGGGAACTGAAACTATGCGATTGCTCACCTTTTTCTATGAATTGCCGTGTAATGGAGAGTGTGTCATTAAACAATGATTTCTGCCATAAATATTGAAAACCGATTAGCCATGTGTGGTTAGCATTTTTCTTTTTCCATTCAACTTTATTGAGGGCTAGGTTAAACAACCGATCAGCATGATAATTCCATAACTGATAATTCAAGTTGCGGATTGGGTTCAGTTCAATATTGCCAATCCAAACATTTTTTGTTGCTACATGTCCTGCATACTCAGCCTTTTCACCATTTGTTGCACGGCCGCCCGGGTATACTCCGATGGATTGCCCCATGTCATACCAGCGCGTTGTACCGCGGGGAGATGTTTTCCACAACAAGCCTCCTTTAACCTTAATGGTTTTCCAGTTGTTTAATTCTATCCATAAACCTTCCTGAAGATTTGGTCGCATGCGGCCATCCTGTAAGTTAATCAATGGGGTCTTCAGGTGGAATTTCCCGACCTGTATATGAGACTTAGATGCCTGTGAGAAATAATACCGGAGGTAGAGATCTTCCAGCCGGTCGAGATCGCCATGGTTTTCCGGATCTTGAATATCAAAAAGTCCAATCTCATATCGATTGGCAAACGGTGCATGTGTTTCCAGGCTGGAAGAGGCCAGGTTATAAATGATAAACCCCGACATGCCTATCTGAAAGTTCTTGATAATGGGTGAGTAGTACCCCAATCCGCCACCCATACCTAACGCATAATAATCAGGATACTCATTGTGATTAACGGTGCTCATGAAGTAACTGCGAATATGACCTTCGAAGGTTCCCATTTTATGCAGAACATTACAAAGGCTGTCATCTTCCACGCACTGGGCATTAATGATGGCATTGCGTGCCGACCAGCTGGGATCCTGGTGTTGCGACCATGAGCTGAAAGAAAGTAGAAAAAACAGTATACCAAAAACTCTTCTTACCATTACTTCACCGTTGCGATTTGCTCACTTAATTTCTTTTGTTTGTCGTGTATGGGTTTAAACGGACCATATTTATGTTGTTTTTCATCAAAGCCATCAGCAAAAGGA
>CAZOYJ010000380.1:0-2243 GCA_964583905.1 uncultured Roseivirgaceae bacterium | reverse complement strand
AGTCCATTCAGAAAATTGGCGTGTATGCCGATACCTGTTTTTTCCGGGTACACCGTGCACGGTTCATGGCAGGGGATGCCGAACACCCGATTCCGGATAACCACTCCATAGCGATCTCCAACACTACGGCCAACCTGCTCTTTAAACATGGCGATGCGTTGGGAAAATACATTTTACTTAATGAGAAACAGGAATTTAAGGTTACTGCAGTATACGATGCTTACCCGGCTAACAGCAATCTTCACTACATTCAGTTTGTGGCCCCATTTTACGGTAAACAACGCACACCCGATGACATCTGGCACACGATTCATTTGAAACTGCATCCGACTTCGTCCCTTCCCCAGGTTGAACACAAAATAAATATCGGGTTAAAAGAAGTACTGAAAGACGAAGGAAGCATGAAGGCGCTGTTGTTTGGCATGAACGACTGGCGGCTCTATTGGAATTTTGATCAGGGAAAACAATCGGGAGGCCGGATTGTTTATGTCATCACGTTTGGTCTGGCCGGATTGTTTATCCTGATCATGGCTTGCGTGAATTACATGAACCTGGCAACCGCACAAGCCACAAAGCGCTCGCGCGAAATTGGAGTTCGTAAAATGACCGGTGCATCACAGCCGGCACTCATCCGGCAGTTTATGCTTGAAAGCATGATGTTGATTCTTTCTGCCACCGGATTAGCGCTCTTGCTGGCCCAACTCATGCTACCGCTCCTTAATTACTTTACCGGTACCCACCTGGTACTTGCCCTCACCGATCCGCGCTTTACAGCCGGGATTGTAATGATTGTTGCCCTTACCGGAATACTGGCCGGAGTGTACCCTGCCTTTGTGCTCTCGTCTTTTAAGCCAGCCCTGGTATTGAAAGGAAATCTTCACGCGGGTGTAAGCGGTTCAGGAATCCGTAAGGGATTGGTTGTCTTTCAATTTTCATTATCCGTAATCATGATTTTCTGCTCCCTGATGCTGTGGCAACAAACCAGCTATTTATTAAACAAGGAGCTGGGTTATGATAAGTTTAACGTTATTAATCTATGGCTCGGCTCCTCCTGGAATTCAAATTCCTGGCAAGAAATTAAAGCCGAACTATTGACACACACGGCTATAGAAGCTGCAGGCTTTGGCGGTGCTAGTCCGATGGAAATAAACGGATGGGTGGAAGCGAATCGCCTGGAAAATCCTTTTCCCGATCCGGTTATGGTGTATACCGCGAATATTGATGAAGATTTTCTGGCTACGCTTCGCTTGCAACTGGTGCAAGGCAGAAATTTTTCCAGGGAGCTGGCTTCTGATTCGGTAAATTTCATTATCACCGAAAAGGCTGCAGCCGTGCTGGGCTTCCCTAACCCTATCGGCCAACGAATCCGTTGCATGGCCTATGGAGAGCAAGAGGGAGAAATCATCGGAGTGATTAAAGATTTCCACCACAATGACATTCATGAACCCATCAATCCGGTTGTTTTGGTTTTTGGAAAGCACCAGTATCTGGCCAACCTGTTTGTGCGCTATAAGCCGGAACAAACTGAAGCGGCCGTAAATCACGTAAAATCAGTGTTTGGAAAATATGAACCCGGCCAGGCTTTACACTATACTTTTCTGGATCGGGATTTTGAAAACCAATTCTATTCCGAGAAATTTTTGAGAAAATTATCAATCCTGTTCACCGGCATTGCCATCGTGATCGCTTGTTTAGGGTTGTTCGGTTTAACTTTATTCAACGTTGACAGACGCACCAAAGAAATAGGCGTCCGGAAAGTATTTGGTGCCTCTGTGAACCAGATTGTAACGTTATTGGGAAAGGATTTATTAAAGCTGGTAGCGATTTCTCTTCTGTTTGCCTTTCCATTGGCAGTTTATCTCACAGAAGTCTTCTTACGCGACTACGCTTTTCGGATTACGATTCCGGTGGCTTCCTTTTTTATGGTAGGAGGCGCCCTGCTTATACTAGTTCTGCTTACCGTTTCTTACCTGTCGTTCAAAGCAGCGGCTAAAAACCCGGTTGAAACGTTAAGAACGGAATAAGTCGCATCGTAATGGTCAGAAATCTTCACGGTGTCAGACTTCTTAACGTTATTTAACATTCTGGTTGATCCCATATAGAAATAAGGTACCTTCGATGCGGTGGTTTCTTCCCGGCTAAACACTTTTTTATGAAACGCAGAACCTTTATTAAAAGCTCAACACTGACAGCGTTCAGCATAGCTACCGTTGGTACAATCCAGTGGAATGGCAAAAGCTTTG
>CAZOYJ010000379.1:0-2246 GCA_964583905.1 uncultured Roseivirgaceae bacterium | reverse complement strand
CCACCTCTTCCAACAGTTGGGCTGCCTCCATCACCACACGGCACATGGAGCCGTTGGTTACAATCGATACATTACTTCCTTCGCGCAATACTTCCGGTACGCCAAGCGGCACGGTAAACTCACCCATATTGGCCGGGATGCGCTCTTTCAACCGGTATCCATTCAGGCATTCGATGATGATGGCAGGGTCATCGGATCGAAGCATGGTATTGTAAAACCCGGCAGCCTGTGTCATGTTACGTGGTGCGAGTAAATAAATACCGCGAAGGCTATTCAGCATCATTCCAATGGGTGAGCCGGCATGCCAAACGCCCTCCAGCCGGTGGCCGCGGGTGCGAATAATCAACGGAGCTTTTTGGCCTCCTCTTGTCCGGTACTGCAAAGAAGCCAGGTCATCGGATAAGGTGGGGAGTGCGTAGATCAGGTAATCGAGGTATTGAATCTCGGCAATGGGTCGTAGCCCGCGCAAGGCAGCGCCTATCCCCTGCCCGATGATGGTGCACTCGCGGATCCCGGTATCGGTAACCCGTAACGGACCATATTTTTCCTGCAAACCGGCAAAGCCCTGGTTTACATCGCCAATCTTTCCAACATCTTCACCAAAAGCAAATACGAGCGGATCGCGCCCGAGTGCTGCATCAAAGCACGCGCGAAGCACCTCTCTCCCATCCACCCATTGTTCTTCTTCAGTAAACACCGGCTTAACTTCCTCAACCTTCAGGGCCGAAAACTCCGACTCGCTGTACAGGTGAGAACTGTACCGGTTAGCCGTACTTTTTTCAATTTCACTTATCCAGTCGGTTAATTCCGATCTACCATCAACCTTTTTGCCCCGGAGTAAAATCATGGCCTTCTTCGCTGCCTTAACCGCCTCCAACCTCCCGGGGTTGATTGCTTTTGACAACTCGGCCAACACTGATGCAATACCTTCAACACCAGATATTTTATTTAGAATGGCTTTTAAGGATACGTGATCTTTTTGAATATCGGCAGTAAATTCCTTCCAAGCTTTGTCGCGTGCTTTACGGGCGCTTTCTTTTGCTTCGCGCTCAATGACGTCTATTTCTTCAGGAAGCACCAACACCTCTTCTTCAATCCATACCCGCATTTTACGAATGCAGTCAAACTCAGCCTCCCAGGCTAATCGTTCTTTTGATTTATAACGTTCATGCGATCCGGATGTAGAATGTCCTTGCGGTTGTGTTATCTCCTCCACATGCAGCAGTACTGGTACGTGTTCTTCGCGGCAAATTTGTTCTGCCTTTTCATACGCTTCCAGCAAGGCCGGGTAATCCCATCCCTTTACGGTGATGATCTCATACCCGGTGTGCTCATGATCGCGTTCAAATCCGGCAAGAGCTTTTGAAATGCTGTGCTTTGTAGTATGGTATTCCTGCGGAACGGATATACCGTAGTGATCATCCCAAACGGAAACCAACATAGGCACCTGGAGCACACCGGCTGCATTGATGGCTTCGAAGAACATGCCTTCAGAAGTCGAAGCATTGCCAATGGTACCAAAGGCTATTTCGTTCCCGTTTTTTGACAAGTGGGAATACGCATGAAGTTGCGGATTATTCCTAAAAAGTTTAGAGGCATAAGCCAACCCTACCAACCGGGGCATTTGCCCTCCTGTAGGTGAAATGTCGGCACTGCTGTTCTTCGCTGCGGTAAGCTCCTTTAGGTTTCCGTGCTCATCCAGCATCCGGGTAGCAAAATGCCCGTTCATCAACCGGCCAGCAGAAGCCGGCTCGGCCTTCACATTGGTGTGGGCATACAGTTGGGCAAAGTATTGTTGCACGGATAATTCGCCAATGGCAAACATGAAAGTTTGGTCGCGGTAATACCCCGAACGAAAATCTCCGTTGCGGAATACTTTTGCCATCGCTATCTGGGCTACCTCTTTGCCATCGCCAAAAATGCCGAACTTGGCCTTCCCCATAAACACTTCTTTCCGGCCGATCAAACTGGCCTCACGACTTTCACATGCCAGCCGGTAATCGGCCAGAATTTCCTTCACTTTAGCCTGGGAATACTTCACTTTGGATTCTTTAACCGTGCTCACAAATGGTGGATCAATTACGTAGGATTGAATGGCCAAAAATAGCCAATCCGACAGCAAATGCCAACCCAGTCTGACACAAGTCAGGTTGACTATTGTAATTTGCCGATTATATTTGCAGCCTGTTTAAAACGATTGAAAAATGATTATAGGTGTTCCCAAAGAGGTCAAGAATAATGAAAAC
>CAZOYJ010000378.1:0-2247 GCA_964583905.1 uncultured Roseivirgaceae bacterium | reverse complement strand
CGAATACAACAGTTGAGTTGTTAATGCTTACGTCAAATTGAATTCTGGCGAGTGTGGACGAATTGGATGCGGATGGATTGCCTTCCAGCAGAGTAATGGCGGTGATCACGCCATTGTAAATGGTGAGCACCTGTTCATCGGCAGGCAGGGTGTTGAAGCTAGTTGCTGGCTGGTTAAGCCCGTTAACGTTCACATTATTTTTTGGTGCAGGTATAAGGAAGGTGCTGGGTTCACTAAATGATCCGGTCAGGCCGGCCAGTGGGTTAACGGTTTCACAAATCCGTTGATACCCGGTGATGTAATCGATCGCGTTTTTGCTGTTGTACCGGATATCCCATTCGATTTCTACGGCATGCACACCTCTTGAAACCTTATTGATGGTTAAGCGATAAGGGATGGATTGTCCTTCAGAAAAGTGGGAGTTGCTGTTATTGGAATTACCACTTGCCCAGGTAACGGGGTCCACCGGAGTTTTATTTACACCACCGTTAAGCCCTTGCTCAAGTTTAAGTTGCTGAGGTTGTGCCAGGGCCAGAAGCGGAATCAGCAGGAGGTAGACTCCTAGTGCTTTGCGCGCTAGTTTAGCCCCTTGACAGGTGATTAAGCGGAATAGAAAAGCAGTTCGAATGAGAGAGGAGGTTGCCTTTTTCATGGGTTAGAACGTTAAGGTGATTAAGTAAGCCAACCATCAATACCGGAAAGCTTACACATGTAAGTGCAAAAGCCTGAATTTCCGGAATTAAAGGTGACTCAAGTTAGCACTTTTAATGTAGTAAACCGGTAAAAGTGAGCAGATTGGAGATAAAATGTAAAGAATTTGGATAATTACCGGGTAATCAAATCACGCCCCATTTTGCAGTTGTCCTTCAATTTTGGGTGTAAGCATTGGCTATTTTGTTACTGTAATCTGGTCAAACACCTGACCATCGGCATCCAATTGTTTCAAAACCAGTTTTTTGCCATCGGTTTCGATCAGGGTGAAGGAATGGATATGGGAGACCAGTTTGGTGGTATACGGTGCCCAATTTTCGGGCGGGCCTTTTTTCCATAATTCGGGGTTTTCGCTGATTTCTGAATCGTATAAAACTGCCCCGCCTGCTCCGCTTACAATGTAAATGATACCCTCGGGTTTGGTTTGGGTAACGCCATCAAATTGAAGGTCGAGCGAAAAGGTCCCGTCTACGCGTCCTTCATCCGAAATAATATAATTCGTGCCGGCTGGATTTTTCTTCGGGTCGAACTTCAGCGGCACGGTACGTTGGTAGTTGTGCACATGGCCGGCCAGTACCAGGTCAACCCCCAGTTCTTCCAGAAGGGGTGAAAGCAAGCGCATGATCTGGTAGTCGTAGTGTTTGGGGCTTGAATTAAAGGCAGGATGATGATAGGTAACAATTTTCCAATCGGCTTTACTGGAGCGCAGATCATTTCTAAGCCATTCAATAAGTTCGGGGTCGAGTGGGTTTACATAATCGTTTGCATCGAGGCTAACGAAGTGTACATTTCCATAATCGAAGGAATAATTGGCGATACGTGGAAAACGCGGGGCGGTATTTTTTGTAAAGGCCTTCACCAGGCTTGCGTTACCTTTAGCCTTCAACGGGGTGGATGTTAACGGGGCATTGAGGGGTAAGTCGCTATAGTAAAAGAAAGCCAGACCGTCCGGATGTTTATCAAAATCGGCACTGTAGATATCGTGGTTACCCAGCAGCATGTAAAAGGGAATGTTGTTCATCAGCGGTGCGCCCCTTTCAGGTGAAGTCACGGGGGCGAGGTAGTAGGGAAAGAAGCGTGCGCGGTATTCAATTTCACGGCCGTAAGAATACACCATGTCGCCCGGTATCAACGCAAACTGTGGCTTTTGCTGATGGATTTGCCAGGCAATTTTTGCTTGTTCGGGTGAGCCCACACCACAATCGGCAAACACGGCAAAGCGCGTTTTTGATTTTTTGGTGCGCGAGTCGAAGGAGCCTTCGGCTATTGTGCGGGAGCCAAGGCTAACTTTAAACGAGTATGACTCATCGAATTTAAGGGAAGACAACCGGGCGCGATACAGGAGTGTAGTTTTGTTGTTGAGGCAGAGTTTTACGGAAGACACTTTTGCCAACATAGGTTTGCCCGGAGTTCCGGATTGTTGCCGGTATTCCACAGTATATTTTCCAGGGATGCTGTCGGTTTGCCAGATGAGTACTTTTACTTCCTTGTTTAAAGTAGGGGCATTGCCGGGTTGCAGGTAAGGCGGTACAAGTA
>CAZOYJ010000377.1:0-2266 GCA_964583905.1 uncultured Roseivirgaceae bacterium | reverse complement strand
AGAGACACCAGATTTTGCCAGAGGGAGTGGCCTTTTATTGAGCAAGCTGGCAGAAGTGTACAGTTACACGGGCAAATATCGAAAAGCCGAGCGACTATTCATTGATGCTCTGGAACGCCTGCACATTTCCGATGGAGAGGAATCGGAAATATATACAGTCACGCTTTCTAATTATGCCTCGCTGTTGATACATCAGGCAAAATATGATCGGGCAGAAGAGCTTCTGACTAAAGTACTGAATACATCAAGCAATCAGGAGTGGCTAACAACAAATTCTTATTATGCTTCACTAAATAATCTGGCGATTGTTTATAAGAGTTTAGGGCAATATTCGGTAAGTGAGGCTTACTACAAAAAGTTAATTCAATTTGATAGTGCAACCATTGGATTGGATCACCCCGACTTTGCCATAACCCTCTCGAACCTTGGGCTATTGTATATTGATGAGGGTAAACTTGCCGATGCAGAGTCCGTGATAAAGCGTTCTATTGAAATTCTGAAACAACACAAGGAAACCAACACTGTATCCTATGCAAAGAGACTCAACAACTTGGCAAAAGTTTATCTGAGAGCAGGGAATAATAATGAGACGGTCTCTTTGTTACAACAAGCATTAATGATATTTGAAAGGCAGTTTGGAAAGCACTCACCCGAATATGCAACAGCTCTTTTTAATCTCGGAACGGCTTATCTGTCTATAAAATCTCCGAAGGCCCTGTCAACGTTGAAATATGCCCTTACAGTACGAGAGAAAGTATTAGGTAAATCGCACCCATCGTATGCTGAATGTGAGGAACGTATTGCACAGTATTACTGGCTGAAAAAGAATCGAACAGAATCGATGGGTGCCTATAAAAATGTATTTGACAATTACTTCACGCAGATTGATAATTTCTTTCCGGTCTTAACTGAAGAGGAAAAGTCGAATTTCTTCTATCATAAAATTAAACCGTCTTTGGAAAGTTTTGCAACTCTATCGGTAAGTAATCCTACTGATCATGTATCGCTTGGAAGGTTGCTGGATTACCACATCAACACAAAGGGTCTTATCTTATTTGCTACAGAAAAAGTGCGGCAATCGATTTTGTCAGGTAACGATGCTGATCTGATTTTGATGTATGAGCAATGGGAGGGCGCCAAAGATTTACTAACGTATTATTACAGCACGCATGAATCACAAAGAGTAATTGATTCACTGGTTAGGGTATCCAATGAATTGGAAAAGTCGCTGGTAAGAAGGTCAACAGAGTTTTCAAGAAATATTATACGATCACGCATCACCTGGAAGTCAATTCAGGCTAAGTTAAAACCAGGGGAAGCCGTTTTGGAGTGTCTGCGCTATCGTGTTTTTAACCCCGACTCAGGGAAACACTCCAGTGATGTACGCTATTCTTTTTTGATTCTTACGGCTGAAATGAAAGACGGCCCCAGAGTAGTTACCCTAGACAAGGGCAATGAAATGGAAGGGCGTTTTTTGAATTACTACAGAAATGGTATTCGTCTGAGGTTGGAGGATTTATACACGTTTAAGAATTTTTGGGAGCCTGTTAATGATGAATTAATTAAACTAAAGGTAAGAAAGGTTTATTTTTCACCGGATGGAGTTTATAGCATCGTTAATTTAAACACCATCAAGAACCCGTTTACTGAAAAATATTTACTGGAAGAGTTTGATTTTCGAATAATCACTTCTTCTCGGTCGTTATTGGAGGAGTCAAAAATTGAAAAAATAAACAAGACCGGTTATCTATTTGGATTTCCTACTTATCATTTAATTGAAGATAACAAGGTAAAGGATATTCGTAGCAATACTAGCATAACACTAAGCCGGTCATTCCGTGGAGGATTGTCGCGAATTTTAAGGGATGGCAGTGGAATCGTTCCGTTACCGGGAACCAAACTTGAAGTGGAGCAGATCGCTAATGCGATGAAGGAACATTATGAGTTAGTAGAATTGAATATTGAGATGCATGCTGTTGAATCAGCAATTAAAAGTATGGTGAACCCATCGCACGTCCACATCGCTACACACGGGTATTTCTTAGATGATGATACACAGGAGGGCCTGGCCTTTCAGGGACAGAACCCACTATTTAAGTCGGGTCTTATTCTTGCGGGGGCTGAAAATTTTATTCGTTCGGGGTATAACCCGATCCATGAGTTTGAGGATGGAATTCTTACAGCTTATGAAGCAATGAATTTGAATTTAAGTGAAACACAATTGGTTGTACTCTCGGCTTGCGAAACCGGCTTGGGTAAAATTCAT
>CAZOYJ010000376.1:0-2273 GCA_964583905.1 uncultured Roseivirgaceae bacterium | reverse complement strand
ATATTCACGTCCTGCCAGTAGGCCGATACGGTTCGTCCATCCTTATAGGTATCCACTTCCTTATACCATACACTTACAAAGTCGGCATTCTTATCAACCGAATGACTCTTAATCCAGGCGTCCATGGTAATCTCAACCGAACTCAGGCTGTCGCGGGAAGTTTTCCAACGTTCAAGCAAGCCTTCGGTAGGGCCCTCATAAAGGGTTCCGTCCCAACCTTCAAAGCTGATGGAATCGGAGAGGGTTGCACGGAGGGCAGCCATATCACCGGTTTCCCAGGCTTTATAGCTGTTGAGTACCGTAGCCAGATCCTGATCGGATACATCCAGGGTCCATTGTGATGAATATTCGGCTGTGTACGGCAGGGGAACGGTTGACGCAGCAGGTGTTGAAGTTTCTGATCCTTTTTCAGAAGGGGCATTGCAGGCGGTCAATACCAGACCAGCCAGCATCATGGTGAGGATACTTTTCATAGGGTAAATAGGTTTAGGTTAAAGAAAGTACAATACCCGTATAGGATATACGTGAAGATAAGTGAATTGAGATCAGCTATTTATTAACCTGAGTAGATATATTTTCAGGCCAGGCCTGTGCGTCTCAGGTCATTCAATTGACTCCCGTTGATTTCCGCAATACATTCAATTTCCACCAGGGCATCTTTGGGCAGCCGGCTTACTTCCACGGTGGTCCGGGCAGGCTTATGATCGCCAAAAAATTCAGCGTACGCTGCATTCATTTTTTCAAAGTCGGCAAAGTTCTTCAGGAATACCGAAGTCTTTACAATATGGTTCCGGTCGCAACCCGAAGCTTTTAGCACAGTTTCCAGGTTGTTGAGCACAAGCCGGGTTTGTTCGGTTACGGTTGCACCTTCAATGACCATGGTTACGGGATTAAGCGGGGTTTGCCCGGAGCAGAAAACCAGGTTACCCGATTGAATTGCGTGAGCGTATGGGCCAATGGCCTTGGGTGCGTGATCGGTGAAGATTTTTTTCATGGATACTGTACTTAATCCTTTGAGGTATTATGTTGTTGATGTTGTTGATCCTTGTAAGCAGCAATCCGGACCTTTACATTCGAGCGGATGTTGCCATAAAATAAATTATAGTCGGCAATATGGTAGCGTTTCGACTTATAAAAAGCACTGCCCGGAAATTTTGGTTTTGTAATCCAGAGCAGGCCCTCGTGATTTTGTGCATCGCACAGGTTTACAAGCACTTTATTAAAATTTCGCAGTACAGACGCTTCGTTGAGGGTTGGAGGCGCATACGTAGTATCGGTAGTCCAGGTAAGCGGGTTCGTGCTGAGGGCTGGAGCAAAATACTCCTGGTGGCGCGGAGGATAGTAATGGCGTTCGTAGGTGTTCCATGAAATCCAGCATCCGGTTTCGGAAGGTGCGTTGCAGGGTGTAATTTTTTCAAATAGATCTTTTTTTAACCCAATGCCTACCAGGTAGGCTGCTACCAATTGATTGGCAAGCGGCTTACCTTCAATGTAGTCTTTCACCAATCGCGCAGCATGCACGGTGCCCTGGCTGTGCGAGGCCAGGATAAAGGGCCGGCCTTTGTTGTCGTGCTCCAGGTAATATTCGAAGGCAGCTTTTACATCCTCATACGCGAACTGCAAAGCCCGATCTTTTAACGCGGTGTCGGAAATTGAAAACACTTTGATGTGTGCCTGCCGGTACCGGGGGGCGTAAACTTTTGCACTCCCGTTAAAGACACTGGCCTGGTATTTTATGGTAGAGTTGTCGACCCGATTGTTCAGTTTACGATTGTACGTATCGCCTTGCCACGGCCACTCCGGATTATGTTTTTTGGAATAGATGGTTGGGTGAACAAAAAATACATCCACATCCGGGTTAGGGTTCGGTTGGGTAAAAAAGTTTTTACCGGGTACTAAATCGGCCGGATCCGGTTTAGCAGGATGCGCTGCCCAGGCGTTTGGAGAGGCATAATCGGGTGGTGCAGGTATTTTCTCGGCATCGTATTCCGGAAGAATTTTTTTACTGCACGATGAAACGAGGAAGACGAAGAGGAGCAAGGATAAATACGGATGCATCGGGCAAACTTAACTACATAATTTTAGGGAACAGTAATCCCGTCCGGTTTTTATACACTGAAAACCCGGGGTACCGGGCAAGCGACTTATCTTTTTTTAGCATGTTCGGCAGGAAGGCAAACAGAAAAAAGATTCCGATTCCGATAAAACCCATCCACGAAACAGATAGCAGGGCAAAGCCGGTGTAGATCATCAGCTCGCCTAAATAGTTGGTG
>CAZOYJ010000375.1:0-2280 GCA_964583905.1 uncultured Roseivirgaceae bacterium | reverse complement strand
AATCGGGTTTATTCCGGCCTTGGTTTCAGTTTTTGTGGTGCGAAAAATCGGGGAGGGGAGGGCGCGTGAATTGTTGTTGGGGGGCGAACTGATTTCGGCTGAGCGTGCGATGTGGATGGGTTTAATTAATGAAGTGGCAGAACGTGAAAAACTGGAAGCCCGGGTAAGGGAATTTACCAACTGGCTGATAACCACAAACTCTTCTAACAGTATGGCGCTCACTAAAAAATTGATTGCCGATATACACGGCCGGTCATTGGAGGATGCGTTGAACCTTGCAGCCGGTATGAATGCCACTGCCCGAAGCACGGAGGATTGCAAACGGGGTATTGAGGCTTTTCTGAATAAGGAAAAAATAATCTGGTAAATCAGCTAAACGCAGAGTTATTCCAGCAAATTTAAAAAGCTTGTTGCTTCAGCGAACAGCTGCGAGATCAGCGGGAAATATAACTAACAAATAGATTACCAAGTATTTGGAGACCCCACTCACCATATTAAAACGTTACTGGAAGCACCTGAATTTTCGTCCGCAGCAGGAAGAGATAATTAATTCCGTACTGAATAAACACGACACGCTTGCTTTACTTCCAACCGGTGGCGGAAAATCGGTGTGCTTCCAGGTGCCCACCATGCTGATGGATGGATTGTGCATCGTTATCTCTCCGCTTATCGCCTTAATGAAAGACCAGGTAGAAGGCCTTAAGAAGAAAGGTATTCAAGCCGTAGCCATTCATTCCGGCATGAGCCGCACGGAAATTGACCGGTTGCTGGACAACTGTGTTCATGGCGATGTAAAGTTTTTATACGTATCGCCCGAGCGCCTGCAAACTGAGTTATTTCTTGAACGGGTAAAGCGCATGAATGTAGCGCTGATTGCCGTTGACGAAGCGCATTGCATTTCACAATGGGGGTATGATTTTCGCCCGCCCTATTTAAAAATTGCCGAACTGCGGAACATCCTTCCTGACCCACCCATCATTGCTTTAACCGCAACGGCTACTGTTCAGGTTAAAGATGATATTGTTGACAAACTTACATTCCGAAAACCTTACGACATTATTCAGCGTACTTTCGCCCGCGATAATCTTTCTTTTGTGGTTCGAAAAGCCGAGAATAAGGAAAAGAAGTTGCTTGAGGTACTGCAAAAAGTAAAAGGACCGGCCATCGTGTACGTACGTTCCCGCAAGGGTACAGGTGAACTGGCGGAAATGCTCGTTAAGAAAAATATTTCCGCTACGGTGTACCATGCCGGCTTGTCGTTTCAGGAGCGTACCAGACATCAGGACGACTGGATTAAAGGCCGAAGGCGCGTGATGGTTGCCACCAATGCATTTGGCATGGGTATCGATAAATCCGATGTGCGTACCGTGGTGCACCTGGATTTGCCCGATAACCTCGAATCGTATTATCAGGAAGCCGGGCGTGCAGGCCGGGACGGACTTCGTGCATTTGCCGTGGTGATTTATAACGAAGGCGATATTTCCTCCCTTCAACAAAAAATTTTGGTATCGCACCCGGAAATCCCCTACTTAAAACGCGTGTATCAATGCCTGGCCAATTATTATCAATTGGCGGAGGGGAGTGGTGAAGGCGAAAGTTTTGATTTTGATTTGCATGATTTTGCCGAACGATTCGGCCTTCATCTCACGGAAGTGTACAGCGCTTTAAAAAAACTGGAAGAGGAAGGACTGATACAATTTACCGAGAGCTTTTACAGTCCTTCGCAAATTAGTTTTGAAAAAGACCGGGCTGCCCTGTATGAATTTCAGGTGGCGAATGCCCGTTTCGATCCCGTGATTAAAATGCTGCTCCGGTTATACGGGGCGCAGCTTTTTACCGAGTTCGTGAAAATTGCCGAAAGCCAACTCGCCAAAGGATTAAAAATCACGGAAGATGAGGTTCGGATCCAACTCAAACACCTGCATGAGCTACGGGTGTTGTCGTATCAACCGGTTGTTGACGGGCCGCAAGTAACGTTTGTATTGCCCCGTCAGGATGCCAACCAACTGCCCTTAAATGTTAAGCGCCTGGCCGAACGGAAAGCGTTGGCACATTCCAAAATGGAAGCCATGATTGCCTATGCAACCGTTACTCATCGTTGCCGGATGCAACACATCCTTGATTATTTTGGAGAACATAACTGGCAAACCTGCGGAAAGTGCGATGTGTGCATAGCCGGGAAGCGAAGGGAGAACCTGTCCGAGTCAAAGGAATTACGCGAAGAAATTCTACGGTTTCTTCACAGTAAGCCCATGAGCAGCGAAGAATTGGAACAACACA
>CAZOYJ010000374.1:0-2321 GCA_964583905.1 uncultured Roseivirgaceae bacterium | reverse complement strand
AACCCCCAACCTGCGGTTTTGGAGACCGCTGCTCTGCCAATTGAGCTACTGGCCTTACACAACCTTGCTGATTCTTACCTTGCTATCCTCTTAAAGCACTAAAACAAAAGAAAGCCGAACCCCTGACGAGGCCGGCTTCTTATGATTTCAGTAAGCCTTAGGCAAAGATTTTAGCAACCACTCCCGCACCTACCGTACGACCACCTTCGCGAATCGCAAAGCGTAAACCTTCTTCCATCGCAATCGGCGCAATCAACTCAACTTTCATCTTGATGTTGTCACCCGGCATGACCATCTCAACACCTTCCGGTAATTCAACCGCGCCAGTCACATCCGTGGTTCTGAAATAAAACTGCGGACGATAGCCTTTAAAAAATGGTGTATGACGACCGCCTTCTTCTTTCGACAAAATATAAACTTCTGCCTCAAACTGGGTATGCGGTTTCATTGAACCCGGCTTCGCCAATACCTGACCACGATCCACTTCCTCTCGCTTGGTACCGCGTAACAACACACCAACGTTCTCGCCCGCACGACCTTCGTCAAGCAACTTTCTGAACATCTCTACACCGGTACAAGTGGTGGTCAAAGTGTCTTTAAGACCCACGATCTCTATCTCTTCACCCACTTTAACGATGCCGCGTTCAATACGACCGGTTACCACCGTGCCGCGACCTGAAATCGAAAACACGTCTTCTATAGGCATCAAGAAGGGTTGATCAATAGCGCGTACCGGATCCGGAATAAAACTATCCAGCGCAGCAACCAGTTCTTTAACGGTTTCAACGTATTTTGGATCGCCTTCCAGCGCCTTCAAAGCTGAACCTTTAATAATCGGGGTGTCATCACCCGGAAAGTCGTATTGATCCAGAAGTTCTCTCACTTCCATCTCAACCAACTCTAATAATTCTTCATCATCCACCATGTCGCATTTATTCAAAAATACAACGATGTAGGGAACACCTACCTGACGCGATAATAAAATGTGCTCTCGTGTCTGCGGCATAGGACCGTCTGCTGCTGAACAAACCAGAATCGCTCCATCCATTTGCGCCGCACCGGTAATCATGTTTTTTACATAGTCGGCATGGCCAGGGCAATCCACGTGCGCGTAATGGCGTATCGCTGAATTGTACTCAACGTGTGATGTGGAAATAGTAATACCACGTGCTTTTTCTTCCGGCGCCTTGTCAATACCATCAAAGGCAACCGCTTGACCACCCCAGGCTTCCGCGCAAACTTTTGTTAAAGCTGCGGTTAAAGTTGTTTTACCATGGTCCACGTGACCGATTGTTCCAACGTTGACGTGTGGCTTGCTTCGCTCAAACTTTTCCTTTGACACTTTATTAACCTCTCGTATTTGTTAATGACACTTTCAATTTATGATATTTACTTTAATACTTATCAGGCAGCGCCCTTATTGATAATCGCTTGCGCAATATTGTTAGGCGTTTCATTATACTTGCTGAACTCCATTGAGAAGGTCGCACGGCCCTGGCTCATTGAACGCACATCAGTTGCATAACCAAACATTTCCGCTAAAGGTACTTCTGCACGAATTACCTTGCCTGATGGCGTTTCATCCATACCTTCTATCATGCCTCGACGTCTATTCAAGTCGCCAACAATATCACCCATATAATCTTCAGGAGTCACTACTTCGACTTTCATAATAGGCTCTAACAACACTGGATTTGCCGCCAAACACGCTTTTTTGAAAGCCATAGAACCCGCCATACGGAACGCATTCTCATTCGAATCCACATCGTGATAAGAGCCATCAAATAAAGTAGCCTTTACACCAACCACGGGGTAACCCGCCAAAATACCCATTTCAATTTGTTGTTGAATACCTTTATCAACAGCGTTCCAGAACTCTTTTGGTACAGAGCCTCCAGAAATTTCTTCAGCAAACTCGTAATCCTCGCCTTCTTCGGTAGCCGGCTCTACACGCAACCAGACATGGCCAAACTGACCGCGACCACCACTTTGCTTAACGAATTTACCTTCCGCTTCAACACTTTTTCTAATAGTTTCACGGTAAGCGACCTGAGGTTTACCAATAGTCGCCACCACATCAAATTCACGACGCATACGATCTATCAAAACGTCCAGATGCAACTCACCCATACCGGAAATAATAGTTTGACCTGATTCCTGATCACTGCGCACACGGAAAGAAGGGTCCTCCTTAGCCAAACGACCCAAAGCTATGCCCATTTTTTCCTGATCAGCTTTAGTTTTTGGCTCCACCGCTACCGAGATTACCGGCTCGGGGAAATCCATCCGTTCCAGGGTAATGATTTTGTTTTCATCACACA
>CAZOYJ010000373.1:0-2353 GCA_964583905.1 uncultured Roseivirgaceae bacterium | reverse complement strand
TAGCAATAACCGAAGCCGAATTAAACGATGCCCTCAAAGCGAAGGAAGATTTTGCGCTTCGCTTTAATGAAATGCTGGAAACCATAGATGCCTTTGTTTGCCCGGTGGATTGTTGCATTCCGGAGATTTATTCCGAAGAGCCCCCGGGTGAAGGGGATAAACCGGTTGAACCTCTAACCGGGGCGTTTGATAAATTTGCAAAGCCTGCAAATTTTGCCGGCTGCCCATCACTTACCATACCAGGCGGTTTTTCAGAAGATGGCTTGCCAATAGGTTTTCAAATTATCGGCAGACGCATGAGTGAAGCATTGATCTGTAGAATTGGGTACGCCTATGAACAAAATACCGATTGGCATAATCAACATCCAAAAGTTTAGTCTTATAAAAACTCTAAGCTTACCCAATGTCTTCAATAACCCTATCTTCGTACCTGCCTTGCCGGTAAGCAAGTACGATTTCTTCTTTTCCTCGCCACGAGGATAATCGTTCTGGCGTGGTAACAGGGTTTGTAAAAGCCTTGCAGGAAAAGGATAATAAGGCGTTTTTATTCCCGGCACCGTGAAGCCTGAAAGCACAAGCTGTCACCGCCCAATGGAATCTTTCCGGTCTTATCTAGAATACCATCCAGGCGAAGGTTGGCAATTACCGGGGCGCCATCCGCAAACGCGACAAGCATAAGATGATCAAAAGCCGATTCACTTACTGCACTTTGTCCACCGCTCGTGGTGGCCACCATAATGTAGTCGCGGTCGTTGCGAACGGTGTGGGCGTAGTCATGAAAATGCCCGTTGATCACGGTGTAAGGCCGCGTACCCAGAGCCTGTTCAAGGCGCGATAGATTGCCTTCTGCTTCACGCTTCCAAACGGGCTTGTGCATAAACAGAAACGTCCAGCGCACTTCCGGATGATCGGCAATTACCTTTTCAAAATAAGCCGATTGCTCCGCTCCTATTTCACCGGTGGCCCGCTCCGGCATGGCAAAATATTCAGTTTGACGAACCTGTTCGGGATTCGGACCTTTCAACACCTCCAGGGCTTTGGCCCGGGCTTCGTAAATCTCGCGCATGCGTTCCTCCCCATAATCTTCCGAGTCGAGCACCAGGAACAACACCTGCTTGTACACAAAATGGTAATACCGTTTTCCGTATCGGTTCTCCCAGTAGTTTCGCATCGTCAGGTTGGTAATGTCGTGGTTGCCCACCACATGAAAGAAGGGCGCTTTCAGGTTAGCGGCCCGTTCATCAAAATAATCGAATTGTTTCTGTAATTCGGCTACGTCTTCGGTACCACCATCCACCAAATCGCCTACGCTGAGTACAAAATCGGGGCGAATAAGGTTAAGCTGTGCCACTGCCACATTGAAAACGCCTTCCCGTTCACCGCTGTGCAGATCGCCAATAATGGCAAACGTAAAATCATTAGCGTTTCGCCCGGTTGGTTCGCTCGTCCAGGGATACGGGGCTTGTGCTACCTCGTGTTGAAAGTCGGGTTGGGTTGCCGGACGACATGCTGCGGCAAGTGCAAGGAGTAGGAGTAGGAGCCGGATGTTCATGGATTAAGATTTTCCGAAAAGAACGGATTTGATCGTGCAGCAACGATGGTTTTTCCATTGAAGCGGAAAGCCGGTTACTAACGGCTAAAAAAGACCCTGTAAACCTGACAGGTCTTCCAAGACCTGTCAGGTTTGTTAAAAAAAATACACCGATGTTTCGCGGTGTATTGGGCTGAAGTTATGTTATGTGTTCCGTTTAAACTTTCAGGCTGTTTTTTAATGAATCAATGCCGTGCTTGCTTTCCCCGGCATAGGCTTCAACTTTTTTGTTGTAAGCCTTTTTTACATCTTCCAACGACTCAGCCATCTGGTCTTTCAGCTCTTTTCCTTTGCCAATTAATTGCTTGCGCGTTTTCCTTCCGCTTTGCGGTGCAATCAGGATTCCGGCAGCGATACCAATAGCTAAACCACTTAAAATTCCGATCGTTACTTTCCCTGCTGTGTTCATACAATTTTTGATTAGAGGTTTATCTATTCTGAAATTTTCAGAACATTCCGGTAATCACCATTACGCGACTACACTTTTACAACGCTATAAAGTGTAAGATCGTTCGGAAAACAACAGCTATTTCCGATAAACTTAAAAATGTGCCGATGAGTTTGGTGATTTAAGATGCTCAGCCACGGCTTTGATAAGATTAAAAATTAAAAAAGCACCGGCAATGTCACAAATAATTCTGATTTGATTTTCCAGAGGCCATCCTGCCTGGTCCACATGGCCGCATAATTGCCCCCGGTTACAGGCTCTTGCCCTGCATCCGGCTGATACCCTTTCCAGGTTCCATTTTCCCAGGCAAGGCC
>CAZOYJ010000372.1:0-2355 GCA_964583905.1 uncultured Roseivirgaceae bacterium | reverse complement strand
CTAATTCCATTAAACCGAAAAAACAAAGAGGGGACTTTTGTGTCCCCTCGTCTAGTTGATCATATTTCGATGCAAAAGTAGATGTTTTTCAACGGATCACCAAATGGCCGGCTGATCAATATTAAAAGCGGCTTCCGGGAGGCGTGATTTTTGTTTTACTTTGAACCCTTATGCGTAAATCATTTTTTATTCTGATGGTGTTGCTTGGCTTGTTCGGGTGTTCATCCGATAAGGGAAAAGCCGCTCGTGAGGTAGAAATTCCAACAAAAGTTGTAGATGTGCCCGGCTTCAATGCCGATTCGGCCTATTCCTTTATTCAGAAACAAGTTGATTTTGGCCCCAGGGTACCGAATTCCACAGCCCATAAAAAAGCAGGCGATTTTTTTGTTGCGCAGTTTAAAACGTATGGTGCACAGGTGATCGAACAGAATTTCGAAGCCACAACCTACGATAACCAGAAGCTTTATTTGCGGAATATCATCGCCTCATTTTATCCTGAAAAAAAGAAGCGCATTCTGTTGGCGGCCCATTGGGATACCCGCCCCTTTGCCGACAAGGATGTGACAAATCCGAAGGCGGCCTTTGATGGGGCCAATGATGGGGGCAGTGGAGTAGGCGTGTTGTTGGAAATTGCCCGGGTGCTCAGTGTAAGCAGCCCGCCCGAGGTTGGTGTAGATATGATCTTATTTGATGGCGAAGACTGGGGGTTTGATTCGTATACAGCCGAAAGGTTGTATGGCCACAACACCGATTATAAGCTTCCGAAGGGCCTGGATTCCTGGTGGTGCCTGGGTTCGCAGCATTGGTCGCGGAACAAACATGTTCCAAATTATTCTGCGTACTACGGCATTTTACTGGATATGGTTGGAGCAAAAAATGCGCTGTTCACCAAAGAAGGCGCTTCCATGGAATATGCACCGGGTGTAGTGGAAAAGGTTTGGCGCACGGCCTCCAGGCTTGGGTACGGCCATGTATTTATTAATAAAAAGGAAGGGGCTATTACAGACGATCACATCTTTGTAAATGCCATTGCCCGCATTCCGATGATCAACATTGTACATTACGATGCCACCGAGGGTTTCTTTGGCGACTTTCACCACAGCCGGAAAGACAACATGGAAATCATCAGCCCGGAAACCCTTGATGCTGTGGGTACTACCCTGCTGACGGTGTTGTATTATGAATGATCAGGCGATGCGCTTCAGGTATTCGCCATAGCCGCTTTTTTCGAGGGGCTTTGCCAGGGCAAGTAATTGATCGCGCGTGATGAATTTCATTCGATAGGCCACTTCTTCAATACACCCAACCTTTAAGCCCTGCCGTTGTTCAATGACCTGGACAAACGTTGAAGCTTGCATGAGCGAATCGAATGTTCCGGTATCCAGCCAAGCGGTACCGCGATTCATGACGGCAACTTTCAGTTCCCCTTTTTTAAGGTATACGTTGTTGACTTCGGTGATTTCCAGCTCGCCCCGGGCACTGGGTTTTATGGAGTTGGCAATTTCTACCACCGCGTTATCGTAGAAGTACAACCCGGGTACTGCAAAATTTGATTTCGGGTGCCGGGGTTTTTCTTCGATGGAGATCGCGTTCATCTGTGCATCAAACTCAACTACACCGTACCGCTCGGGGTCATTAACATGGTAGGCAAACACAATACCGCCATCCGGAGTAACACAGGATTGAACCAGTTTGGCAAAGCCGCTTCCATAAAAAATATTGTCACCGAGAATTAACGCCACACTATCGTTGCCAATAAATTCTTCGCCAATGATGAACGCTTGTGCCAATCCTTCCGGACGGGGTTGCTCGGCATACGAAAAAGAACAGCCCAGTTGCTTACCATCGCCCAATAGTTTCTTGAACATCGGAAGGTCGTGTGGTGTAGAGATAATCAGAATTTCGCGAATGCCCGCCATCATCAAAACCGAAAGCGGATAATAAATCATGGGCTTGTCATACAACGGCATCAATTGCTTGCTTACCGCAAGGGTGAGGGGGTGTAGGCGGGTTCCGGAGCCACCGGCAAGAATGATTCCCTTCATAATTTATTGATAATCAGCGGTTAGCATACATTTTATCATAATACTTCAGGTACTCACCTGAAGTTACGTGAGCCAGCCATTCGGTGTTAGCCAGGTACCAATCTACTGTTTTTTCAAGGCCCTTGGCAAAATCGGTTTCGGGCCTCCAGCCGGTTTCACTGATCACCTTTGAGGCATCGATGGCATACCGTAAGTCGTGCCCTGGCCGATCGGTCACATAGGTAATCAACCGCGCTGAGGTTCCCTCTTCACGGTTAAGTTTAGTATCAACAATCCGGCACAGCATGTTTACCAGGTCGATGTTTTTCCA
>CAZOYJ010000371.1:0-2365 GCA_964583905.1 uncultured Roseivirgaceae bacterium | reverse complement strand
AAAATTTTTGAGGTCATTCCGCGAAAGCGACAGAACATGCTTTTTTCTGCAACGTTTAACGATCGCGTTGAACGCCTGTCGGCCGAGTTCCTGGAGTTTCCAATAAAAGTGGAGGTAACACCACCGGCAACACCCGCCAAAAAAGTTCAACAAGAGATGTATCACGTACCCAACCTGAAAACCAAAATAAACTTTTTGGAATTTCTACTTCAGGATCGTGAAGGCTTTAACCGTGTTATGATTTTCGCTCGGTCGAAAGAGAATGCGGATAACGTGTTTAAGTATTTGGAAAGAAAGGGCTTCGGTCCGATCCGGGTGATTCATTCAAACAAAGGCCAGAACAGCCGCATCAATGCCGTGAATGAGTTTAAGGACGGAAAAATCCGGATCCTGGTTACTACCGATGTTACCGCACGCGGCATAGACGTAACCCAGGTATCGCACGTAATCAATTTCGATGTACCCATTGTGTATGATGATTACGTACACCGCATCGGGCGTACCGGCAGGGCCTTTCACGAGGGCACAGCCATCACCTTTGTTACCGATGCCGAACTCTACCATATCGGCAAAATTGAAAAGCTTATACGGGAGAAGATTGCGGTAAAAAAACTTCCAGCCAATGTGGAGATAGAAAAAACACCTTTTGAAGAAGCCCAGCAAATGGCGCGCGAAATTGACCGGCAGAAACGGAGGGAAGACCCCACCTTTAAAGGTGCATTTCATGAGCGAAAGGGGAAAGGATAATAACGTTATGAAGCGGTTACTGACTGGTGCCCTGTTCGGATGTTTCTTCAGTGGCTTGTTCGCCCAGGTAAGCAATAACCAAATTGAGAACCGGCTGGAGTTAACGCTTGATTCGAGGTGGGTGAATTCGAGTACTCATCACGCAACGGTGGAGTGGAACTGTATTCATAAAGCCTTAACGAACAAGTGCCTGATTTACCACAACGACCAATGGTTTGTGATCAGGCCGGAGGTAGATGGAAAATATTACCTCAACATTTCAACAACTAAATGCAGGGATTCACGCGGAATTCAGGTTACGGTAATTGAAGGGCATCCGTGTGAAGTTGACACGTATATCATTTTACATTGCATTCCGCAGATTAAGGAAGATGAGGTGTTTGTTGTGTTGGATTCCATTAAAGCCGGAGTTACATACCTGGTTAATATTGATGGATTTCTGGGCGACTTTTGTGATTTTCAAATAGCCTTCAGTTCGCAGGCACAGGGTATTCCGGTAACGCCAGCCCAACAAACCGTTACGGAAAGCAGTGTCCATCAACAGGATTCTATTGTTACACTTTCGTGGCAGGTTCCGAATACAATAGCGCTTCACCTCACACATTTTGCGATCTACCGCAAATTTGAACGAGACAAATCCTCTACTGCAGTAACCACTGTTCCCATCAAACGCAATGCCCTGGGAGTAGCGGAAAATCAATACCAGGTAACCGATACCCTGGTTACACCGGGCAATTATCGATACACCATTTATAGCCATGCCTTGAGGGAAGCACCTATGTTACTGGCAGAGGAAAATGTTTTATATGCCCGTACAATGTTCAAATCCCCGCTTCCACCCTATACTATCGTGTTTCCGCTGTATTGCCCAAAAGCAGGCAATGTACGGGTGGATATTTATAACAGCGTTTCGGAACAATGGGTAGGCTCGGTTTCACGAAAAGTGACAAAAGGCAACAACAACTTGTTGCTGGATTTGTCACCATGGGTTGGGCGAGGTGTGTTCTTTTATAAAATAGTTGTATCCGGAAATTCGATTAAGGAGCAACGCTATTTTTCGGTGAGAGAAGGTAAAAAAAATTAGCCAACGGAGACTTTCCATTGGCTAAGTATAGAATGCAATTTCAGATAGGAATTATCCGTTCATCGAAAGCAAAAACTCTTCGTTGTTTCGTGTGCCTTTCATTTTAGATTGCAGGAACTCCATGGCCTCAACCGAATTCATATCGGCCATAAACTTGCGAAGAATCCATACGCGTTGCAGCTCTTCCTCTTTCAACAGCAAATCTTCACGCCTGGTGCCGGAAGCCGGAACATCAATAGACGGGTAAATTCTTCGGTTGGAAAGTTTGCGGTCAAGCTGCAATTCCATGTTACCGGTTCCTTTAAATTCTTCAAAAATCACTTCGTCCATTTTCGAACCAGTGTCAATCAACGCAGTGGCAATAATGGTGAGCGATCCGCCATCTTCGATATTACGGGCGGCACCAAAGAAACGTTTGGGTTTATGGAGCGCGTTGGCATCCACACCACCCGAAAGAATTTTTCCCGATGACGGTACCACTGTGTTATACGCCCGAGCCAGGCGGGTGATCGAATCCAGCAGGATGACCACGTC
>CAZOYJ010000370.1:0-2386 GCA_964583905.1 uncultured Roseivirgaceae bacterium | reverse complement strand
CATATTGCTTGGCGTTTTGTTTCCGCTGATGGTTCATGCACAAAAAGCGGATACACTTAAGAAGGATTTTTTACCTACGGGTATCCGGGTGGGCACCGATTTGCTGAGTATAATACTCTCCTCAACCGATGAAAGTTTTAAGGGTACGGAAGTAAGTATAGATGTAGATTTTTACCGGTATTTTCTAACGGTTGAATTGGGTAGCGGGCAGCGAAATTTTGATACGGATAATGAAAGCTATAATAACAAAGGCACCTATTGGCGGGCTGGCGTTGACATTAACTTTCTTAAAACCGATCCGGAAAAAAATATGTTGTTCATGGGTGTGCGTTACGCTTCCGGAACGTTCAGCGAGAATCTTACGATACGGGCAGATGACAACTGGGGTAGCGGGCCGCGGTTTCTTTCCAATACGGATACACAAGCCAACTGGGTTGAACTTACCGGAGGTTTGCGCGTAAAGATGTGGAAGTATGTATGGCTGGGATATACGGCCCGGTACAAGTTTGGGTTATCCATGACCGGGTTATCCAATTTGGAGCCCTATGATGTACCTGGCTATGGAAGAACCGATAAGAACACAACCTGGGGATTTAATTATTATGTGTTTGTAAGAATCCCATTCCGAAATGCCTCCCAGGCTAAAGTTTCCGGACAATCAAAATAATCAGAAAAAGGCAGAACGCTATGCCGATTATAATGGAAATGGAGAACATGGTAATTCCATGACTGTAGGATTTCACCGTGAATTCTTCAGCCTTTGAACTTAAATGTCCGATCGCATTCAGTAACTCATCGGTACGGTTATTCAGATCCATTTTCAAGCCGGTTTGGCTGGAAAGGCCTATGCTGTTTGAAATGGTTACGTAGTCGTTGAAGGCATTGATATAATTCTTCAGGGCATCTTGCGCAGCAGCATTTGCACGATACTTTTGAATAAGTTGATCGGCCAGCTTGTGTAAATCCTGTACCTGTTCGGGTAACCGCTGAAGCATATAGTCCTTTTCCAAAATCCGTAAGAGAAGCAACTCTTCGGTTAGGATAATTTTTTTGCCTTCTAATGCATTAGCTGCAGCCACTAACGCGCCCTCCTGCCCCCACTCGTGAAAGCCTCTTTCTTTGAGTTTTGTTGAAAGATTAATAAATGCGTTATGGTATGCAGAAGATAGACTGTCAATTTGCAGCAAATCGTTATCAATATCGATGTTTTCCTGTTCCGTAGCATCCACGATCAGCGCATGCAGCTGTTTAATAAGGGCAAAGTGGTGTGTGAGGTAAATACTTTCTCCGGTTTGAAAAAAGCCGGGTTTATCAAGTTCGCGGTTAAAAAAATCCACATCGTTTTTAAAAAGGTCAAGGCTGGTTGTGTGGATGTTTTCAATGAGTTCATCGGTTATTCGCGTGATCTCTGATTTTTTCAATTGGGTAACGGAAAGGTATCCGAGAATTACAAAAACCATTACCATCATGGAGAGCAGGTAAATGATTTTTCCTTTATTAGCCATTTTAGTCATAGGTGCTGAACTTGAGATTTCAAGTTACGAAACTTCCTTAGAATCGGTCACTGCTTTTTGAAGAGTGAATCGACAAATTCTGTTTTGCTGAACACCTGCAGATCATCAACCTTTTCGCCAACGCCAATATATTTTACCGGTATTTTGAATTCATCGGAAATGCCAATGACTACACCCCCTTTAGCGGTTCCGTCCAGTTTGGTAATGGCTAATGCGCTTACTTCGGTTGCCTTCGTGAATTCACGCGCCTGAATTACCGCATTCTGACCGGTACTTCCATCCAGTACCAGCAGTACTTCGTGAGGCGCATCCGGAATTACTTTTTGAACAACCCGCTTGATTTTACTGAGTTCATTCATCAGGTTTACTTTCGTATGCAGGCGGCCGGCCGTATCAATGATGATTACATCAACACCTTTTTCAACGCCTTCCGTTACGGCATCAAAAGCAACTGCTGACGGATCCGTGTTCATGCCTTTGCTCACTACGGGCACACCAACCCGCTCACCCCACAATTTTAATTGGTCAACGGCAGCAGCCCTGAACGTATCGGCTGCACCTAGTAAAACAGTATAGCCCTTATGCTTAAACTGGGCCGATAATTTGCCAATGGTTGTGGTTTTGCCAACCCCGTTAACACCAACAACCATAATTACATAGGGTCTTGCCGAAGCGGGTACTTCAAAATCACTCACATCGGCTGAATGGTTTTCAGCTAACAGAGCCGCAATTTCTTCTTTCAGAATACGGTCCAGTTCAGTGGCTCCCAAATATTTATCGCGCGCAACACGCTGTTGAATCCGGTCTATGATTTTTAGCGTGGTATCTATACCCACGTCCGATGAAACGAGGATTTCCTCCAGGTTATCCAA
>CAZOYJ010000369.1:0-2432 GCA_964583905.1 uncultured Roseivirgaceae bacterium | reverse complement strand
AGCAGGATGAGCCTTTCAGAACGGACTGGCTTGCCCTCTTTGGTAACCCCTTCGATGGTAACCAGATAAGGCCCTGTTGAGTCGGATGCATAAAACTCAAGCCATGCAGGGCCATACGTTGCAGAAGCTACTACATCGGGCTTCCAATACAAAGTTGTGCGGTAATCGGATTGCGGAGGCATAAACATTTTAGAGTGATTAATGCCTGTAAATTCCGTGGGGGCAGAGAACCCAGTAACGGTAAAGGATTGAAATTCCGGATTGGTTTCAAATTTAC
This sequence comes from uncultured Roseivirgaceae bacterium, assembly GCA_964583905.1. Taxonomy (GTDB): domain Bacteria; phylum Bacteroidota; class Bacteroidia; order Cytophagales; family Cyclobacteriaceae; genus UBA2336. The sequence goes on along the minus strand of CAZOYJ010000369.1, from coordinate 2,155 downwards.
CCCGCAGTCCACCTGCTTTTGTATATACCGCAATAATTCCGTTAACGCCCAACGATCCGGCAATGGCATTCAAACTGCTCATAATTTCAATCACAGCCACATCGCCCGGGTTAATGCTTAGCAATGCCATTTGTGCAGAGCCTGCCATTGGGGTATCATCTATGAAAACAGCAGGTTCGTTGGAAAGCACCATGGATGTAGAACGGTTGAACCGGAAGCCATAAATTACACCATCAAAAGTAATGGTTAGCACGGGCACCCGGCCGCGGATCATTTCAATTACATTGTGAGCCGATTGGTTCAGTCTGTCGGCCGTTAACGTGTAGTTTGGATTGCCAAGGATCCGGATAATTTCTTTTTCTGTTTTTTTAATTGTGCTTTGTTCATTAGATACCTGTTTGGCATGTATGATCACCTCTTCCAGTAAGGTTGTGTTCTTATCGATCTTGAAATCGGCACGCTCCACATTTTTAATTTCTGGGGGCCAGGATTTAAAAGGTGGTAAGGGTTCTGGACTTTGCAGAATGACATTTCCAGGTATCGTCATTTTACCGCGCTGGGCACGATAGGCTACTGTTGCCATACCTGAAAAATCTAGGCCGCCAATGGAAAACTCTCCTTCCTGGTCCGTTTCAAACATAAAGGCATTGGAGAATTGTCCGGAAGTCAGGGTGAGTGAAGCCATAGTGGGCGAGTTTTTTTCGTCCACAAATAGCCCCTGAATTCCGATACCTTTTTCAATAGCCAGTTTCACACGACCCGGCTCATCAAAAGGTTTAATTTCAAATGCGGTATTGACGGTAACAGAATCATCCAACAGTCTAACCATGGAGCGATCGGTAACCGATACCGACAGCCATGCTGAAATGGGATTTTTATTTTCATCGAAAACAGATATGCCCATTTTTATTTTATCGCGGGTATTGTAGCGTTGCTTATCGAGCAATACCTGAATGTTGGGATTGGTTTCAAGGTCATGCCGGGTGTTTATCAGGTTTACCTTGCGGTTTACCAGTGGAAAATATTTTTTGAATACCTGTTCGGTTCCAAAATTCAATTGCCACTGTGTGTATGCGCGCAGGGCAATCCACGAAGACGTAAGAGAATCGGGCAATACAAATTCTCCCCAAGCTTCCCCATCGGAGATTTTCAACTTTATTTGCTCCACCATTCGTCCACCAAATGTCTGATCGAATAATTCGACATAAAGTACTTTGCTGAGCGATTCTATGTACAAAAGGTCGGCATAATTCAGGTAGGCCTTAAACCATAAGGTATCACCTGGGTAATAATAGGGTTTATCGGTATGCAGATAAACTTTTTCGAAATACGGTGAAAGCTTAAAATACTTTTTTTCAATGGCTGGGGTATATTCCAGGGGAAGCATAACCGACAAACTTGTTTCACTGAATATTCCGCCTAGGGTTACTTCGTCTGGATTTAAAATCAATCCATGATCGGAAAAATTCAATTGACTGGTAGCTTCAAGCCACGATTCATATGGCTTATCGTTATAGGATTGAACAATTTTAATGCGCTGTTCAAGCTCCAGTTTATTGCTTTCTCCACTTAACCCTATATGCAAAAAATGATTAAGTGGGATGTGTGTGTTTTGGTGATTATAAACTTTATAATCAAAGAGATCAGAAGTATTCTGTAGAATGGCCTCCAGGAAATTATTCACACTCAACTGATAGCGCGTATGCCGATTTGTTTCCCATTGGTTTTGCCGGTCCTCACTGCCACGCAGGGGATAAAACTGGTGGATAACGGTAAGCTTACCCGGAGAATAATCAAGCACGTGGACGGTGATTTCATACCCCAAGGCCTTATTTTCAAAAACCAGTTTACCCGCGATAGTTCCCTCATCGTTATCGTATTGAACTAGTGAGGCAGTTTTTAACACGCACAAACTGTTCCATTCCGGAAATAACTTTCCCGGAGCAAGCAAGCGTTTAATAATTTCTTGCTGCGCTTCCGGATTTTTGATTTTTTTCCTTCGGTCTTTTTTCAGAATAAACAACGTAATGTTGTCGCCTTCTTTAACAGTAAGGGTGGTGATTCCTGCTTCGTAACCATGCTTAAAACACCCAACTGTAAATTTGCCCGGTTGGACATCCTCAATAACAAAATAACCGCTCTCATCCGAAACAGC
>CAZOYJ010000368.1:0-2442 GCA_964583905.1 uncultured Roseivirgaceae bacterium | reverse complement strand
GATCGATGAGCTGCGATACCATATCCTTGGCATCGATTATCATTTCTTCACGGGGGGAAGTAATGTGCAAAATATGCACCCGTGCATTAAAATTTCTGGCAAAGGAAACTACTTTTTGAATTTCCGACTTAATGTCTAAGATATCAGTAGCATACACGATGTCGCTAAGGTCGTTGAATTTGGCGAATTCAGGAACCGCAATTACAGGTATCTTACTTTTGTTCATTACGGATGCAGCGTTACTACCGAGAAGGATTTTTTTTAGCCCCGTGGCACCTTTCGTACCCATGATGATCAAGTCAATGCCGTGGTTATTGGCATAATTGTTTACCACTTTATTGACCGGATAGCCTGGAGTTACTACGAATTGTATTTTTGGATTGTAGGGGGACTTTAACGATTCAATAATCTGTATACACTCGTTGCGGGCATCATTGATTAGTATTTCCTCCAGATCCTTAACCTTGAGCGAGCCCCTCACTGGGCCGTCCTGATACACTACATTGAGTAGAATTAATTCTGCTTTAAATTTCCGCCCCAATTGAATGGCAAAGTCAATCGCTACTCTGGAGAGCACAGAAAAATCAGTAGGAATTAAGATTTTCATAATGATTAGAAATTTGATTTCCTAAAAGTTAACATAGGTAACTGTGTACGATAGACGAGTTCCTCCGTTTTACCTCTAACAAATAGTCTGTCGAAAAGACTGCGCTCCTCTGGAAACATGACCAGGCACTCTGTTTGATGGTCTTTGAGATATTGCTGTATCTGCCCCAGAACGGTCATTCCTTTTATTTCCTTCTCCACTACTACTTTCACTTTATTGTACTTTACCTTTTTGGCCATCTCGGTAATTTCTTGTTGCGTTACCGGTTTGCGCCATCCGAAATCCAGATACAGTACTTCAATAGAAGCATCCAGACGCTTGGCGATGGGTACTGTAGCATTGAGTTCATTGACCAGATTATTCAAGTCGGTAGCATACACCATGGATTTCATTTTCTTGTATCGGTATTTTTCCGGAACGGCCAGGACTGGTATTTTTGATTTAAGAATTATTTCTGATGTAATGCTTCCAAAAATTTTAAATCCAATTAATCCATGTGTGCCCACAATGAGCAGGTCAGCCTGGTATTGCGAAGCTGCTCTTAATAATGTTTCCGTTACGAAGAAACCAGTATTGATGATTATTTTAGCGTTCCGATTCTCTTTTTTGATTTTCAATTCTTGATAAAAGCCATTCACCAGCGATTCCAGTTTCTTTTGTTTCTGGCTTTCTGCCTTTTGCTCCAAGGTGAGAAATTGGGCTTCGCTAATGGTAGGTTTGAACTTGGGCATACCCATGACATGAAATACGATAAGATTGCTATCCATCTCACTGGCTAACCGGACTGCATATTTTACGGCATTGTTTCCAATTGGCGTGAAATCAGTAGCGGCAAGAAGGGTCTTCATTGATCTTAAATTATTTAAAGGTTTTGTCAAAACTAAAGGTAATTTACTATGCTACAAGTCTAGCGGTATTGCCCCTTGTTAACTATGATTTGCGTTCATTTTGAGGAGTGACTTACGTCATATTATGGGCAGGAATTGAAATTGTTAGAGGTTTTTACTGAACTTTGAATTAACAATAAATACGATATGGCAACCCTTTACATCAAGAACATGGTTTGTAACCGTTGTATCACGGCCGTTAAAGAGGCCATGGAGTCGCAAGGCTTACATCCTGAGCAGGTTTCGTTGGGGGAGGTGAAATTGAAAGAAAACGAGATTTCGAAAAATCAACTTGAAGGGATTGATGCCTCTTTGATGGATTTGGGATTTGAACGGATTGATGGCCACAAAGCAAGACTTATCGAATCCATTAAGGGTAAAGTCATCCATTTGATTCATCACTCAGATGGAACAGATCGGAAATATAATTGGTCAACGATTCTATCTGAAGAATTGCATTATGAATACAATTATTTAAGCAGTCTTTTTTCCTCAGTGGTGGGAATTACACTTGAACAGTACGTGATTAAGCAGAAAATTGAAAAGGTTAAAGAATTGCTATTTTATGATGAGTTGAGTTTGAGTCAAATAGCGAATAGGTTAGGGTACAGTAGCGTAGCTCATTTGTCTGCCCAGTTCAAAAAAGTGACAGGCTTCACTCCGTCAAAACTCAAAAAGTCAAGGGCCATGGATCAGCAGCGCAAACCGCTTGATGGCGTTTTTTGAAATTGTGTAATTCATTCCTTGTATTGTGTAACAAACTCTTTACTGAGAATTACTTCCTTTGAAACAAGTAGGGTAATAAAACAACTCGGAATAGACCTGAGTGCCTCACTGAATTATGTAACTCAACCAAGGGATTATATAAAACTAAAGCGATGCAAAGTGGGTTTTAGTAGTAGTCACAAATCAATAAACATCAGATGGTAGAAGAAGCAGTAATGATCG
>CAZOYJ010000367.1:0-2449 GCA_964583905.1 uncultured Roseivirgaceae bacterium | reverse complement strand
TGGTTCCGTAGGTGGTCATGCTGATCTGGCGATCTGCGTAATCGTAGGTGTGGCTCACGCGGTAAGTTTGATCGCCGTTGGTTTCGGCGACGGTGTTGTCTGGGTTGTAGGTGGTGGCGGGGCAGATCATGGCTAAATTTATCGATGAAACCCTTATAGATACTGGATTTACTGATTTCAAAATATGCCAGGCAGTTTAATTGCAAAATATGCCAGGCAGTTTAATTGTTACACCACGAAGTCACATGTTCCCAAAGGCTCGCAGATCACGTGACAGCCCGTTGGTATGGCTTTGCGGTGCGGAGCCTAGATCCAATTCTAACGGCTTGTGACGTTAATTCGCGCGGACTGCACCCAAACGATATTATTGGAATGAAAGTGTGAGTCGTTTGCTCTCGGCAAGTTTGCAATTGAAGGTAATCGGCGCGATTACTCTTCCGACGAACACCAGAACGGATTCTCCTTTGCAAACAACCTGAAGGTTCAAGGTCTCGTTACTTACGGATGCGCTAACCTCGGTTCCGTGCTCTTGCCAGCATGCTTGTCTTGCTAACGGATTCGATGTCTTCTCCTCCAAAGCCACGCTGGTAATCAGCATATCATCCATTTGCACTTTCATTGTTTCCATGCGGTGAATCATGAAACTGGTTATACTTCTTGGCAATCTTACTCCGCCTAACATGAAATATTTTTAAAGCACATCGGTCTCGGGGGAAGTAGATGATTCTTCGTCATAGTCATAAACGTCGTAGGTTAGGCACTTACGACGTTTATGATCAGAGGGGCGAAAGGACGCCCAAAACCGTCACAGGGCATGGCATCACTCACGTGAAACCATGCCCTGTGCATCGTACAAATCTAACATCCATAGCAGGGCGACCAAAGCCTCCTCTGTCATACCTCAGAAAATCCCACCCTCACGCGTGGAACAATCACCCGGAAAGTACAACGCCAATGGAACCAAAACACGATCAGAGCGTGGAAATTCACGAAAAATCACCCGATATGAATTTGGTAATCTCGTACGATGAGAATTTGGAAATTAACAAGTGCAGGGAAGTGACCAACGCTATTGGTTGGCGCGTGGGGTTATTTTATTCATCAAGAACAGTTTTTATCTTAGGATCACCACTAGGCAACCAGCCCATAAAAACATTCCGCGAACCAATCCCTTCTGATGCTTTGGATGCCGCATCAAGTTCTATAACTGAGTAGCGACTTATTTTTGCTTTGTTTCCATGTAATGTTACATATATGGGATCGGAATTTGATACAGCTGCGCCAACCCATTCATCAATTACAAATCCCTGTCCATCATCTCGCGGGTAAACCACAATACCCGAACCTGTATTTAGGTTCATTTTTGGGGGTGGTGACTCTTCTGAAAAGTGACTTGAAGGAATGCTAAGAATAATGTGGCCATTTTTTGTGATACTATAAACCAACATATCATGGTTAGGATCTCTCGTCAGAGATAATTTAACACTGGAATCTCCGATATTTTTCTGATCCAAAATCTCATCCTTCCCTTCAGTATTTGTATTACTGAACGTGCAAGCGTTGATATAACAGCAGAATATAAGACTTACAAAATTAACTGTTTTTTGAGTTTTCACAATAAAGATTAAATTTAACAGTTGTTTCATATTACGGATTGATTTTTTTATATACAGGAGTAGTGGGTAATCCATCAATGTTACCATTTTGTAGATCTTTCACAGTTACCCCAGACCCGATAGAAAAGAATATTGGTCTTTGCCCGTAATGATCCTGATACTCAAAGGGAAAAGTGCCACCGTTACAACAACACTTTTTATATTCTTCAATTAATTCTCTGAGGGCAACTTGCGAATCCCTCAAATAGAAATTAAGCCCCGTAGCTTCTTTATCAACTTTAAAGTATTTACCTACCCAAACACATCCCGATCCTGAATATTCCTCTCTTACTGATAAATTTACATCATTTTTTGACTGTATGTAAAGACCTGACTTCTCTACAGGAATTCTTGAACCGAGTGGTATGGCATGTAGCTGTATTGCTGTGAATTTTTCAGTTGTATCGCTTCGAATTGGCGGCTGTTCGGTAGGCTCGAATACCTCAGATCTACCATCTTTGGATGGATTTGGACCATATTTTCCGTTTGGTCTAAGTCTAGTATCATACACACCGGCTTTAACTGGATAATCTTTAAGTTGTGTAGTACCATCATCATTTACTACCAAACGATTCTTTTGTATTGGAGGTTCGCGACCAACTCCTTTCCACACTTCTACTTCTCCGCAATAAGCTTTTATTTCTGATAAAGTCCCCAAACGTGGCGATGATTGCAACCGTTCTACAACAATTTTAAAACTACATTTAAGACCCAAAACATCAATCCATCCAACCCCATCATTCCCCACGAACCCATACAGATTCACTCCCCCTCGTTCTCCAATCGGATCTCTA
>CAZOYJ010000366.1:0-2476 GCA_964583905.1 uncultured Roseivirgaceae bacterium | reverse complement strand
GAATGTATGGCATGGTGCAGGAAAGGTAACACGCAGAATGGAATTGCTGAACCGGGAGGAATACATTGCTATGCGAAAGGAGGCGATGGCGAATGACGGGTATTGGCCGTTAGATCCATCCTTACATTCATTTGTACCGGATATTTTTTTATGGGATACTACCCGGTATACGGATTGGCAGAAAGAACTTATTGGTGGAACTGCACATGTAACGAATGCTCAGTTAACTGTAAGTGGAGGATCAACCCACACGCAATTTTCTGTTCGAGGTGGATTTTACCGTGAGACAACGGTATTTCCCGGAAGACATAGTGATGTAAAGGGTTCAGCGCATATGAATCTGTTTCATCGATCCGATAATGACAAATTTAATCTTTCACTGACTTCTGGTTATGTTACAGACAATAACCATCTGATCCGGGAAGATCTTACACAGTATGCGTTAACCTTGCCACCGGTGGCGCCACCTGGATATGATGAAAGTGGTCAGCTTTATTGGGGCCCCAGTTCAGAAGGCTCCTGGGATAATCCTTTTGCAAAGGTGGATCGACCATATCATGGTAAGACCATAAACTTCAACACCAATCTAACATTATCCTACTACTTATTGGACAACCTAGAGTTAAAGAACAGTATGGGATATAATGTTACTGCTATGGAGGAGTTCAGTACATCACCCTTGCGAACACAGAATAAATTCTTCGGCAATGGAGTAACATCATCAGATTTTACGGATAATCAGGTAAAGACATGGATTATTGAACCGCAGATACGGTATGCTTTAGAAGTAACTACGAAAAACAAAATTGACGTGCTAATTGGTGCAACCCTTCAGGAGAGCATCCAGCAAGGACAGGCGTTACGGGGCCTGGGTTATACGAGTGATGCTTTATTGGAAAACCGGTTATCAGCCTCCTCTTATCTCATTATGCATGCTGATTACAATCAGTACAGATATGCTGCCCTATTTAGCCGGATCAATTACAATTATAATGGTCGTTACATATTGAACCTTACTGCCAGGCGTGATGGATCAAGCCGGTTTGGGCCGAATAGACAGTTTGGGAATTTCGGGGCTGCAGGTGCGGCCTGGATTTTTACGGAAGAAGTTTTTTTAAAGAACCAGAACTGGCTGAGTTTCGGGAAGCTGCGGATGAGTTACGGAACTACCGGCAGCGACCAGGTGGGCAACTACGCGTGACGTACCAGGGTGGCCGGGGGATGGTACCCAACCGGTTAACCAACCCGAATTACGGGTGGGAGGTAAACCGCAAAGGCGAGGTGGCGTTGGAAACCGGCTTGGCGAAGAACCGGGTGATGACGAGTGTAGCCTACTTCCGCAACCGGTCATCCAATCAGTTGGTACAATTCCCACTTCCGACTACCACGGGCTTTGGGTCTGTTGTCCAGAATATGCCCGCTACGGTACAAAATACCGGATGGGAACTTGAGGTGAGTACCCAGAACATAACGCATGGAAAGTTTAGCTGGACGACATCGCTGAACATCACTATCCCCAGGAATGTGTTGGTCGAATACGAGGGGATTGAAAATTCGCCATATGCCAATAGGTATGAAGTGGGCAAGTCGCTGAGTACTATCAAACGCTATCAATACACGGGATTGGACCCGGAAACCGGCATGTATAGGTTTGCCGATCTGGATGAAAATGGCCGGATAAATTTTCCTGGCGATTTGGTTGCCGCCAAAGAATCAGGTCAACGTTACTATGGTGGCCTTCATAATCGGTTGGCCTTTGGAAACGTGTCCCTGACTTTCTTTATTCAATTCATCAACCAGGCGGCAAGCGATGTGTACGAAGGCTTCAGTCTGCTTCCGGGTGGTATTGAAAATCAACCGGCCTCCGTTCTTAACCGGTGGCAGAAACCCGGTGACCAAACGGATGTTCAGCGGTTTGTATTTTTTAACCAACCCGCTTTCGAAGCGTATGATGCGTTTACTTCTTCCGATGGACGCATCACCGATGCCTCGTTTATCCGGTTGAAAAATGTTTCACTTGCGTATGCACTGCCCGATCTGTTTTTGCAGAAGTGGGGGCTGACCAGATCAAGCGTATATGTGCAAGGTCAGAATCTGCTGACACATGTATTTAACCGGAAGTATGTTGGCCTTGATCCCGAGACAGGCTCTTTTGTACTTCCACCCCTTCGGGTGCTCACCCTCGGGGTACAATTCAACTTTTAACCTTAATCCGCAGGAAACTAAATTCTGAACTTCCGTTTTTATTTCATTTTAGAAATCAAAAGACCATCAAGGTTATTCTGGTGTCGTTGCTGCTGCTGCATGGCTCGTGTGAGGAGTTCATTGCAACCCCACCCCCAAAAACCCAGGTTGTTACGCAAACGGTTTTTTCCAACGATCAATCGGCCGTGGCTGCCATGTTGGGATTGTACAGCAGTTTGCCGAATACGTTTATGGTAACCACCCGATTTGCTTCACTCTCGGCCGATGAATT
>CAZOYJ010000365.1:0-2492 GCA_964583905.1 uncultured Roseivirgaceae bacterium | reverse complement strand
GATGCTACTCCTAAAGATATTTACATGCTTGAGCAGCAGCTACAGATAGCACAGGATTTCAGAGAAGAGTATCATTGGATAAACGAACTTAGAAATATCAGAAAGGGTAAGGAAGACACCAGACTTGAATTATCGGAGAAGGAATTGGCTACCAACTTGAGACTTGAACTTAAGGACATTAAGTCCTTGCTAAGGACACTTGATTTAGTTGACGCCTTTCTTATCTGGAAAAAGATACCTGGTGAATACGATTACAGTAAGTTGGATGATACGGAAGAAGTATTCAGACAACTTGAAAAGGCAATTAAGAGATATACAAAGGATCCAGCGAAAAGAGAATCACTTCAGAATGGCATTTTCAATTTGATTGAACATAGGCCAACCAAAGGAAGACTATACAATTATGTTATGGATCTGATTAGAAACTTTGATCAGGTCTATATTAAAATACTGGAGACAACTAACGAAAGTTCAAAATCTACAGAACAAGAATCAATAAATCAGCAAGCCGATGAGACAGGTTTATTTGATAACTTGTCAGAAGATGACTCAGACACTACCGCACCCATGTTTGAGAACCCATTAAATGCCTCTGAAACTTCCCAAAACTTGGTCGATGTAATTGCTGATGTAAAGGCTGTGAATCGAGAAAAAAAGGATGCTGAATCAGTTTATGAATCGGTAAGCACTGCCTTGAGGGAACTTCAAGGCTTAATGATTGATATTGATACCTCGAAATTAGAAAGTATTCGAAGTAAGTTGGAACAGATTATTACTTGTTCAAATAGACTTCTCGAAGAATTAAAGTCACATGATAACTTATGAGTAATGTTATTCAAATCTCAGTTGACCCTACTTCACTAATTGCCAAGTTAACTCTTGATAAAACAAACGAACGCGTGTTGAATGAACTAAAGATTGTTTGTTCAAGTCTATCGGACACCTATACCTATAACAATTATGTTTTTACTATCCCTTGGTTTGAACTTAGAAGGGGTCTTAAGAGTATTGCTAGAATCCACAAAAGAGAAAATCTATCCATTACTTATGATGAATTTGCAAAACAATTAATCGAAGAAATTGTTACGGATAGAAAGAGCGTCAAAGACAAAGCAATTTCAATTGAATTAAACGATAATGAATTAGATAAGTTACTTAATCAAGCTGGCTTTAATCGATCATTAAAGGGTGAACAAAAAAGAGATACGACACGTCTTTTGAAACTCAAACATGGTGCTAATTTCTCAGTACCCGGTGCAGGTAAAACAACTACCATCCTCGCTGTGCATACGATTCTTAAAATTAAGGAACGTGTGTCAAAGCTGTTCGTTATTTCTCCAATTAACGCCTTTATCTCTTGGCAGGATGAGATCAACGAAATATTTGGGGATAAGTTTTTCAAAGTACTTAGACTTCAACGCAATCATATTGAGGACTTTACTGCACTAAATGAAATAGCACCCGACATCGTTTTGGTTAATTACGAAAAGCTCAGACGAGACATAACTCAATTGGTTCCTTTTTTCATTAACAACAATGTTCATTTAGTACTTGACGAATCACATCGGGTTAAAAGTGGCATGAATAATATTAGCTATAGCCAGATTATCAAACTGGCAGATTTGGCTAAGAGAAGAGATATTTTATCTGGTACACCCATGCCTCAAAACTACCTTGATCTTGAACCGCAGTTCGATTTTCTCTGGCCAGGAGAGAGGGTAATTCCCGACCAGCCATATTCCAAGGATTATGAAGTAGTTGTTACAAATGTAAATAAGGCCATAGACGTGTTGTTTGTGAGAACTACAAAAAATGAATTAGGTCTTGATGATCCAATAATCGAGTATAAGGTATTACCAATGGGGAAAATTCAGACTCAGTTATATCGTTTATTCAGGTCTGAGACAGCACGAACTCTTGCAGGAATGGACAAGCCTTCAGTTAATAATTTCAGAAGAATTGGAAAAAGTGTTGTTAAATTACTTCAAGCATCCACGAATCCAATGCTCTTAACCGCCAAAGATGAGTACGGTGAAGATACACTTCCCATACCTCAGAACCGTGAGTTTTGGGAGCTGTTGGAAGATTTTCAGAAATACGAAAAACCCGCTAAGATTGAATATCTAAAGCAAAGAGTTGACGAGCTTACCGAAGAAAATCCAAAAAATAAAATACTAATATGGTCATATTTTATTCGAAACATTTTAATACTTGAAAAGCTTTTTTCAAAACACAATCCAGTAACCATCTACGGAGGCGTTACTACTGGTTCGGATGAAGATGAAGCACATCGTGAAGGTAGGATCAGAAAATTCCATGAGGATCCGACTTGTCGTGTAATGATAGCAAATCCACAAGCCTGTGGAGAAGGAATCAGTTTACACAAAGTCTGTCATTATGCTATTTATCTAGACAGGAACTTTAATGCGGCATTCTTTCTTCAATCAATTGACCGAATTCATCGGCTTGGTTTGGGCAAAGGAATTGAAACG
>CAZOYJ010000364.1:0-2501 GCA_964583905.1 uncultured Roseivirgaceae bacterium | reverse complement strand
CTTTCAAAGCTTTGATTCTTGACTGGAATTTTAAGCGAGAAATTGATGAAGACGAAGAAGGTATTCAAATGCCAGATGAAAATCCTCATGAGTTTTTAAAGTCTATGAAAATTTATTCGCTTGTATACATTTATTCTCAGGAAGAAATAGCACAAGAGATTAAGGAAGAATTAGAAACATTATATCCGGGTAAAATATTTTTTGAGAAGAAGGAGAACGTTGATGAGCCTGAAAAGGAGTATGAAAAAATCATAAACGGTATTAAAAATTTTGAAGACCATAATACTCATTTGGTAGTTCCTTTTGTGTGGAGCCAAGCAATTAACCAATCTGCCCAAATCATATTTTCGGAATTAGAGCAAGCTGATCCGAATTGGGTAAAAGAAATCAGCAATTCCGATTTTATAGAGGGGGTTGGTTTTCAGGGTGTTATAATGACCCCATAAAATATTTTTCAAGCTGATTGATTGTTTGTGGTTTGTATTTTGTTTTTCAAAAACCTGATTATCAATACGTTGCAAAAAAGCACAAAGCTCCGCTCGGATGAGCGGAAAAAAGTACTCATCTTTGTTATAGATGTTTAAATTAAAAAACCCAGGCCCGAAGAGACCTTCCCTACGCGGCCTGGGTTTCAATGTAATTTACTGAATATCAATCATATAACCATGATTTTCCCCTCTTTTTTCCTTGACTTTTTATCCTATTAGAGTCGGAACAAGAACAACAAAAAACAGGACAAGTCCATCAGGCAGCGCAAGTCGCGGGAGCGCCTTGAAGCCTTTGAAGGCAAACAGTTCATCATGTCCTTTTACCTGGCGCTGCGGCGCCACTACCCCGATTTTGAGCAGTTGCTCGGCACAGTCCCAGACCACCGCAAGCGGCACACCTATGAGGTGGCGGAAATCCTTTCCGGCGCCTTGCTGATGTTCCTGCTCAGGCGGGGCTCGCGCAACCAGGCCGACCAGTTGGCAGGAAAGAAGCTCGAGGGCAACTACCTGTCCATTTTTGGCATGCGCCTGCCCATCATGGACACGGTGCACTGTTTCTTGGGGCAACTGCCCTGTGGGGAGCTGGAGAAGCTCAAGGAACTGATGCTGCGAAGGCTCATGGAGCGGAAGGTGTTCGGGAAATGGAAGTTCCAGGGCCTTTACAACCTGAGCTTTGACGCCACGGGCATCCAGTCCTTTGACCAGGAGCCCTACCAGGACTGCCCCTACAAAGAGACCAAGAACGACATCAAATGGTATGCGGCCGTGGTGGAGGCCAAGCTGGTCATGGCCAACGGGTTCAGCATTTCGGTGGACAGCGAGTGGGTCATCAACCAGAACGGAAAGTTCGACAAACAGGACTGCGAGCAGGCCGCCTTCAAGCGGCTGTCCGCCAAGGTCAAGTCCACTTACCCCAGGATGGACATCCTTGTCACCGCCGATGGGCTCTACTGCTCTGGGCCCGTGTTCAGCATCATCAAGGAATATGGGTGGGACTTCATCTTCACCTTCAAGGACGATTCGCTCAAAAGCCTGTGGAAGGAGATAAAGGCACAAACCCCCACGACCATCGAACGGGTGGTCAAAAAGCTGGGCAACGGGCAGTGGCTCTCCGAAAGTTTTGCCTACCTGAACAACCTCTGCTACCAGGGGCACAGGGTCAGCTTCTTGGAGCACCGCCAATACCAGCAGGACGGGGAGGCGGCCGAACGGCACGTCCACCTGACCAGCCTGGAAATAGGCCCGCACAATGCCCGCCAGGCCAGTGAGCAGGGCAGGATGAGGTGGAAGATCGAAAACCAGGGGTTCAACGCACAGAAGAACCACGGCTTTGCCCTGGGCCACAAATATGCCAGGAAGAACTTCAATGCCATGAAAAACTACTACCAACTGATGCAAATAGCCCACATGCTCAGCCAGTTGGCCGAAAAGCTGCAGGGATTTGTGCAACTGCTAAAGCAAACGGGCAGGACGCTCATGGCACTGGTCGAAGATGCCACCGCAACGCTGAAGAAGGAAACCATCAGCCTAAAGGAAGTACTCCAACACTACCATAAGCACAAGCAACTAAGGTACTGAGCAGGTACCGCAGGGATACCCCGACCTTGGATCCGGGGCCAAAAACATCCTAAAGCGTAGAAAGGAGGGTAATTATGATGCCAATTTTACGGGAAAGCCTAACGGCCAATTTTGGCCGGACAGGGAAAATACAGCCCGGCCAATCCAGGCTATATATGAACTCAAACCAATTCGCTATTTTCGGAATTGCTGATCTTATTTTGTCTTAGTGCCAATGCGATGGCGCAAGAGCAAAGCATCCCAAAACTGGCCACCGATATATCGCCCCTACTTATAGGTGAGCAAATACCCCATGCGGTGCTGCAAGACCCACAAGGCAATGAAGTGTCATTGATGGTAATTGTCAAAGCCAAGCCCACATTGCTGATCTTTTACAGAGGAGGTTGGTGTCCTTACTGCAATGTGCAAATCCGGCAGTTGACGGAAGCTTATCCC
>CAZOYJ010000363.1:0-2515 GCA_964583905.1 uncultured Roseivirgaceae bacterium | reverse complement strand
CATGACCTATTAACTTGTTCAGAGCTGTCTCTGCCATTCAGCGGGACGATACAGGTCCTCGGATACCCGCATTAAGTGGAAGGAGAAGGAGCACTCGTCAAGAGAGCGAAAAAAATCTTTTGTCCTTGTATGAAAATTTAATGCTTTTGGCATCTTCTGGTTATATTACCTGACCACTATGAACAATTTACCCCACTTGTTATCTGGAGTAGCCTTTCTGCTCATTCCGTTTTCCATCTTCTCCCAAGACTTCCATTGGAATACAGCACCTCAAAAAGGCTTTGTGTATGAGATCAGCAATAAGGAAGCACAAAAACTTCTAACGCTATCCAAGCCGGACACTATCTTCAAGGGGCTGTTGCACACCGTTATCGATACGTTCGATATTGAGACAGGCTGGAATGATCGCCCATCGAAAGGTCATTTTATTCTGGTTCGTATTGATAAGAATAAAGTTCATTGCGAATACACCAGCGTCTTTCCGTACCAGGTTTTTCTATTGAAAGAGTTTGGCGCACTCGCACTCCAGGTACTTGACCTCGAAGGAAATATCCGGGAAAATGCTAAAGTGAAACTGGGCTTGAAAAAAATCCGATTCGATACGTTGACAAAAACCTATCGAATGGAGAATGAATGGTTTACAGGAAGTAACCGGTACGTAACGGTTGAGCTCGAGGGTTTTAGAAGTGTCTTTAATATTGAAAAGCACGAAGTCCCTTCCTGGTATAATGACTATTACTACAATAGTGATGATGGTCCCGATTTCTACAGCTACATGATCACGGATAAAAACCGGTATAAACCGAATGAACATGTACGCTTCAAATCCTATGCCTTGACGGGAGGGAAAACACCGTTACGCAAGGAACTCGAGGTTTGGTTACTGGATAAGGGCAGACCAAAAAAAATCAGGCTTGTAAAGCCACACCGACCCGGCAGTTACGCCAGTGAGTTTCAGCTTCATGATTCGCTTAAATTAACGCTGGATAAACATTACACCCTGCAGTTGCGCGAAAAAAATGGCCGGGTAGTAGCCAGTTGCAATTTCAAGTATGAAGACTACGAATTGTTTGGAAACAAACTGGAAGTTGAACTCAAAACAGACCGGCAATTTCATCCGCTCGATAATGAGGTTATCATTAAGGCGACCGATGTCAATGGGCTTATGCTTAAAGATGCTACCGTAAACATTATTGTAACAACGAACGCCATCCGCGAAACATTCGACCCGGTTGTTATCCTTCCTGATACCTTGCTTCATAAAAAAATGATGCTGGATCCGGATGTTCCAACAGTGATACCTATCCCGTCCGATTTGTTTGGAAAGTCAAATACGGCCTACCATGTGGATGTCATTGTTACCAATAGCGAAAATCAACGTATTGTGCAACCCGTTTCGGCTGTACATTATTTTTCAGAGTATGAAATTGTAACCCGGTTTTCGAATGACAGCATCCTCTATGAGCTTCAAAGCAGTGGAGTTGCTTTGCAGCATGTTCCTGCAAAGATCGTTCACAGTGATTTTGATTCGTTAAGCGTGCTGTTGCCATTCAAGGAGAAGATAAACCCGGTTATTACCCATGTGTGGATTGAAACCAAACAGGCTTCACGCGACTTCAGCATGCGTAACCTGATTCCAAAACTGGAAATCACGGGTGGCATTCTGAAAGACAGCTTTAATGTTGCCTTGAATAACCCACAGAAAATTGAAGTCTCATGGTTTGTGTATCAAGGAGATGATCTGCTGAGTAGGGGATCGGGAACAACAATGGATTACAAGTCTGCGATTACAGATCGTTCGAGAACGTATACCGCAGAGCTTCTTTATTCTTTTGGAGGTCAGGAAAATATCTTATCTAAAGAGTATCCCTTTACGGATGATATCCTCACGGTGTCTGTTGATCTTCCCGACAAAGTCTATCCGAGCCAATCGGTAGCAGCGCTGATCAAGGTTGAAGATCAGGAAGGGCGGCCGGTTTCCAATGTGGATTTGACTGCCTTCGCGGTAACTTCCAAGCTCGGTTACTATACACCTGCGCTTCCTTATTATGGGTCCACCTCTTCAGGCCGAAGCAGGCGTGCCGACTTCAGCAAGGAGGATGTTAATAAGCGTATGGCCATTCTTGACCTGGAGTATAGCAAGTGGGAAAAGCGCGCGCGACTTGATACGATGAAATACTATCAATTCACGTATCCTTATTCGGGGCAGTTTAATTATGCCTACGCCATTGATGACAGCACACAGTTTGCGCCCTATGTGATGAAAGCCGGAATGGCCCAACAAATCTATGTCATTGAAGTAAATCGAAACCCGGTTTATTATTCATGGGTAACGATGCCGCCAGGGTATTCATTCTACGCTTCATCACAAAAGAAAAGTCACATTACGCTCAGGCTACATGATCGTGTCTTGATACTTGACTCCATTCAGTTTGAAGCTGGCAAAAAGACAATTTTGAGTATCGACATCGACCACTTACCACTCTTCACCAACTAGACGAATACCCAGCTGAAA
>CAZOYJ010000362.1:0-2532 GCA_964583905.1 uncultured Roseivirgaceae bacterium | reverse complement strand
CTGAAAGTCCTTGATGAATATTTCTTATCAGGTGTGGCCAGTTCCATCTTAAATAATCTTCCTTTCAATCGCCATGCGCACCAATGCGGCAGTATTTTTTACATTCAGTTTTGAAAGCAGGTTCTTACGGTGCGAATCCACCGTACTGTCACCTACAAAAAGCTTCTCTGCAATTTCATGATTGGTCAGTCCTCCAGCAATCAACTTCAGTACTTGAATTTCTCTTCGCGTTAACAACGGTTCATTTCTTCCGTCTATGCTTTCTTTAACAGAATCCTTGCCCAACCAATACTCTTTACCCGACACAACGGCCTTTATTGCAGCCTGCAATTCATCCACAGAAGCATTTTTCAACAGGTAACCTTTTGCCCCAGCTTCTTTCATGCTTTGCAGGTACGTTAACTGGTCGAAGTTGGTGAGCGCCAGAACGATCAGGGCTGGATTCCGCTTTAGCAAAGCCCGACACACTTCAATACCGCTTTGATCAGGCAGATTGATATCCAATAACACCAGGTCAGCGGTGTTGTTAACGAAATAGCCCAGGCAGGAAGCAGCATTCATGGCATGACCGCACACTTCCAAGGCGGGCACTTGCTGAAGCATGGTGCGCATACCTTCAATCACCAGGGGATGGTCGTCAACGATGAATACCCTCTTCATTACTTGAGCGGAATGGTAATGTGGACGGATGTGCCATGGGATGCGCCAGATGAAACATCCAGCTTTCCTTTCAGATATTCTACACGCGAACGGATGTTCTTCCAACCTGCACCGGAGGCAGTCTCGAGTTGGCGGACGTCAAAGCCGGTGCCGTTATCCTCAACCGTAATGCTGAATTCATTTTCGTGATGCGCCAATTGTACAAGCGCCTTAGTGGCATTTGCATGACGGCCAGCATTGCTGAGCAACTCCTGGACAATCCGGTAAACAATGATTTCTGTGCCGGAAGGAAGGCGTCCCATTTCACCTACAGCCTGAAAATCGATTTGAAAGATTCCCGCTTGCCGTATAGACTCGCAATAACTTTTTACCGCCTCCTGAAGACCAAACTTCACCAACACCTCGGGCATCATGTTATGAGCAACGCGCCTTAGTTCGGCAATGGAATGATTGAGCATGTCGAGGGAGCGTTCAAACATGAGCGCATGTTCGGCATCCAATACAACATTTGTTTTCATATTTATTAAAGAGAATTTCACTCCGGATAATAGCCCTCCCAAACCGTCATGCAAATCCTTGGCAAGGCGGCCCCTTTCCTCCTCCTGAACTTTAATGACCGCTTCGCTGGCGGTTAACAACTTTTCGCTTTCCAACTGCGCTATTTTTGCCTGCTGCATCTGATTTTCTTTCTCCAATAGAATTTTGCGCTGCCGGTATGTACGCCTGATCAGATAGCCAATAGCCAACAAAAGGATTAGCGAACCCATCAGAATAATAATGAACATCCGGTTTTGACGAATCGATAAATCTTTGATTTCAACTTCTTGCTGAAGTTGGAGAATCCGTTGTTGTTTTTGTTCAGCCTCGTATTTCACTTCCAGGTCTTGAATATTCTTTGCAATGGATTCATTGAATAAAACTTTGCTTACAGAATCGCTCATAAACTGATAGGTGTTATGGGCTTTGAAATCTCGTTTAAGGAGCGCAATCTCTGAAAGTACCTGGTACGCTTTTCCAATATGTTCCTGTAATCCGTTATGCCGCGCAGCTTCCAACGCTTCCCTGGCATAGCGCTCCGCATCAACCAGAAGATCCTGTGAAAAATGATAAATCGCCAGCCCACGCAACGCCACCGTTACCGATTCACGGTCATCCAGTTTCCGGGCAAGTTCGAGCGCCTGGGTACAATAGGTTTTCATAGGACCAAAGTCCGACAACCGCATATGGGCATCGCTCAAATTCAAAAGTGCAATCAGTAAGGCATATTCATTATTCGTTTGCCCCGATAATTGAACAGCCTCTTCAAGAGCAGTCACTGCCTTTCTCAACTGATTGGCTGAACTGTAGGAGGTGGCCAGATTAACCAGTGCCGAAACAATGGCATATGGATTTTTGATTTCTCGCGCCAGGGCAAGCGAACGCTCGCCATACGCTACCGCTTTTTCATACTGCCCGATGTACCGGTACACGATGCAGAGATTAGAATACAGTGAACTCAATTTGTGTTTATGCTGAAGCCTTTCATACAGTTGAGCCGCCTCAAGAAAAAAGTTGATCGATTTTTCATGATCGTCCAGGTGCATGTACGAAGCACCAACATTGCCGAGGCAGGCGGCCAACCGTTCAGCATCTCCGAATGCGCGTGCGATTTCCACCGCTTCCTGGTTAAGCACCAAAGCCGTGTCGTACCACCCCTGGAGATTATACACGTAGGTAACATTGGTGTAATAGCTGATTATCCCGCGCGTATAATCCAATTCATCACTCAGCTTCAACGCCTGTTCATAAAGCCAGATGGCTGAATCAGGGTTGTTATTTTCATACTGTTGACCCAATTGGATGTACAGCCATACGCGGTTCGTATCCGGTTTG
>CAZOYJ010000361.1:0-2571 GCA_964583905.1 uncultured Roseivirgaceae bacterium | reverse complement strand
CGCAACGATGGCGCCTGAATGTATTGAAAGAGGTGGCGCGCCAGTCTGTTCAGCTCTTCGGCCTGCGTTATTCCAAAATAGATATTGAATTCCGCGCGATCGCCCGATTGGTTTTTAAACGACTGCTGAATGAGGTTATCAAAATCCTGCGAATCTTCCCGCAGGATGGATGGAAACCGTAAATCCTGAATGGTAGAAACTCCGGGCAATACCTTATGGTGGCGGGCTTCGGCCAGCAGCGACACGTAATAGCCGTAACTCTGGTACTGGTACGACTTACAAAGATTTAGCACTTTGAGGCCGCGGGTTTGCTGGTAGGTTTCACCGGCAATGTATTTGGCCGGGGTGATTACCTCCACATCTTCTAACTGGAACTGCCAATTATCCGGATTTTCAACAACAATGAGCTTAGGCATGTTTCTTCATTTTTTTGCCGGGTTCAATTATGAGCAGGTTGGCATCGTAGGTAACAATGCCCAGCATGATGCTGTTGATCAACCGGTTAAACGAAACGTGGTAGGTTTGCCCCTTGCTCATTGGGTTGGGCGACATCGGATCGGCCAGGTACGCCAGATTCTTGTCTTCGTCATACCCGCTTACCACCACAAAATGTCCTACGGGTTCGCCTTTAATGGAATCGTAAATGTTAAACTGCGGAACTTCCCGCTGGCTCCCGTACAAATACGTTGCACTCAACCCGGTCAGTACCGGTATGCCCCGTTTCAGGTAACTTTTAATAAGCTTGTCGTCCAGTTCATGAAAGCGTATTTCTCCGCCCGATTCCAGAAATTTAATAAATGCCTTGGATCCAATCAGTAGCTTTCTACGCTTATGCTTAAACTCCATTTGCTTCTTCAGGTATTCAACAATTTTTTTTGAAGGATGTTTAAACCAGGTCGGATCAAAAACATTTAAATTATAGGTATAAATACAAGCTTTGTACCCTCTCTTGAGGGCATGGTTGCCCAGCATTACGGCAAGCGTACCACCCGATTTGAATTGCTTCACTTCCCGGATCACTTCTTTCAACGAAATGGGATCGGCATAGTAGTTATAAAGTGCCTGCAAGCAGGTTGGCCCGCAGGTAACATCATCGGGTTGCGCCTTAATGTCGAAACCGAGGGTAATTTCCTTTCGCATAGTCAGGGTTGGTTGGTGATCCGTGGATCGTTAACAGGTTTTTCATTCCGGAAGCTTTACTTTCCGTGGGTTCAGGTGCATCATGCACCGGGCAGGTGGAGTGTTTAACAGACTGGGTCATACAGACCATTCGCAAAACATAAATTTAAAATAAAGGTTCCACAAAACAGCTTTACCTGAATTTGAACATATTTGTGCTGAATTAATGAACGCCATGAACCGACAGATCAGCGTCACACTCCTTGTTGTTTTAAGTTACACTGCCTTTGGTTGGGGGGCTACCGGCCACCGTGCCACCGGCCACATTGCCGACAAGTACCTCAGTAAAAAAGCCAAAAAAGCCATCGAAAGGATTTTAGCCGGGCAGTCGCTGGCCATGGCCAGTACGTGGATGGATGAAGTGCGTTCTGATTCAGCGTACCGCCACATGGACGACTGGCATTGGGTTACCATTCCCGATGGCCTCAGCTACGAGCAAACCGAAAAGAACCCGAATGGCGACATCATAATGACCCTTGAACGGGTAATTGCCGAACTGAAATCAAAGAGATTGAGTCCGCGGGAAGAAGCTGAATACATCAAAATTTTGATTCACCTGGTGGGCGATATCCACCAGCCGCTACACGTAGGCCGCCCGGATCGGGGTGGCAACGATGTAAAGGTGAACTGGTTCAGAACCGAAAGCAACCTGCACCGCGTTTGGGACACCGACATGATTGACGATACCAAATTGAGTTATACTGAACTGGCCGAATCGCTGGACAAACCTTCGGTTGCGCAAATCCAGGCGTGGCAAAAACACACGGTACGTGATTGGGCCAGGGAAAGTGTAAGCTACCGTCCGCAGGTTTACGATTACGGCAACGGACGGTTGGGGTACCAGTACAGTTATAAATATTTTGGGATTGTTCGTGAGCGGTTGCTTCAGGCCGGTGTACGTTTGGCGGGCATATTGAATGAGATTTACGGATAATAGCTAAATTTACCCGTTACATCGTTGGCCCCGTAGTTCAATGCCTGCCTGACGGCAGTCAGGGATAGAATACCTGCCTGACGGCAGTCAGGGAAGTTTCCTAAACTTTTGATGCAGGTTCCCTGCCTGACGGCAGTCAGGGATTCCTGTCGGGACTATAAGAAAATATGATATACTTGTATGTCATCAAGAGTGAAGCCAACGGGAATTTGTATGTTGGAATTTGTAAAAATGTAAACCTTCGGCTTAAGGAACACAACGGAGGAAAAAACAGGTATACAAAAGGTTTGCGTCCATGGGTAGTAGTCCTCACCGAGGAGTATCCCGATTGGAAATCAGCAAGAGTAAAAGAAAAATATTATAAAAGCGGTGTAGGTAAAGAAGAATTAAAAAGAAAGCTGGCCCCGTAGTTCAATGGATAGAATAGAAGTTTCCTAAACTTTTGATGCAGGTTCGAT
>CAZOYJ010000360.1:0-2601 GCA_964583905.1 uncultured Roseivirgaceae bacterium | reverse complement strand
AATAATACCATGGTTACCGGCATATGGTCAACCGGGTATAAGCTGATCTACTATTCAAACGCTATCCTGGAAGGTTTGAAGTCATCAACGTCCCTTACTCCGCAAATGAAAGCCCAATTGCAGGGCGAGGCCCTGTTCATGCGGGCGTATATCCATTTTCAGTTGACGAACTATTTTGGGAAGATTCCTTACGTGACCACCACCGATTACCTGATCAATGCAGGAGTTGTGCGAGCTCCGGTGGAGGAAGTGTATGCCAAAATCGTGGCCGACCTCACCGAAGCCATTCAGTTGCTGCCAGAAACCTATGTAACCACCGGCCGGGTAAGGCCAAACAAGTTTGCCGCCACTGCCCTGTTAGCCCGTGTATTCCTTTATCAGGGTGAATGGAGCAAAGCCGAGGCGGAGGCCACAAAAGTGATCGGTACCCATAACCTGTATACACTGGTTCCGCCTGCACAGGTATTTCTGAGTACCAGCCAGGAAGCCATCTGGCAGGTAATGCCGGTGACGGTGAATTTCGGTGCCGATGATGCCTTCTTGTTTCTTCCGTCACCACCCAATTCGGTCAACTATGCATCACTGCGCCCCGGTTTGGTGGAGGCCTTTGAGGAAAACGATGGCCGGAGAACCCATTGGGTGGGCAGTGTTTCCAATGCGACCACTACGTTTTACTTCTCAGCCAAATACAAGGTACGAAACCCTTCCGGTTCCTGGCCTGAATACAACATGATGTTGCGCCTGGCGGAACAGTACCTGCTCCGGGCAGAGGCACGGGCGCAACAGGGGAATTTGGAGGGGGCAAAGGCTGATCTGGATGTTATCCGTTCACGTGCTGGGTTGCCCGGCACACAGGCCACTAACCAAAGTGAGTTGCTACAGGCCATAGAACATGAAAGGCGGGTTGAATTATTTGCCGAGAACGGCCACCGGTGGTTTGATTTGATACGAACTGGAAAAGCGGATGCGGTATTGGTAAACGTAAAACCAGATTGGCAGGCAACGGATTCGTTGTACCCTGTTCCACAATCGGAATTGTTGACCAATGCCCGGTTGCTGCCACAAAACCCTGGGTATTAATGGTGGTTAATGGTAGTTACTCTTTATAAACTTAAAAAAAATATGAGGCATTTTGTAATAATCATTCTCTTTAGTGGCTTTTCATATTCACTTAATGCACAGACAGCATCCAAGCCTAGTTTGTTTTTAAAAGTAGGCGATCAGTTGCCTTCCATTTCTCTGAATAAACTGATTGATTACCCAAAAAAGGAGATTAACATTGCAGACTTCAGGGATAAAGATTTGCTAATCCTCTTTTTCTGGGGTAGTGCATGCAGACCATGTGTTGAGAAATTACCAGTATTGGATGAGTTTCAAAGAGCGTTCAATGACCGGATTCAAATATTACCGGTTACATCGGAACCTGAAGCAATGATCCGAGGTTTTTATTCACGTATTAAAAAGAATAAAAATTTAATACTTCCAACAGCAATTGATCCTGAGGCTAGGATATATGAATCAATTGCGAAAGATGGTAAGCTATTCGGTGGTTTTGTTTGGATAAAAGAGGGTAAACTAATTGCGTTGACAAATGCAAGTGGACTGACATCTGAAAACATTCGTAATGGATTAGAGGGTAAACCAATAGACCGCAACCTAATACAAGCTCAATCCTTGTTGCCCAGGGACTTTACAAGGTCCTTGCTTGCTCCAAGTGATGGAAGAAATGATAATGTATTGTATCAATCATCCTTCTATCGGCATCGCCTGGGTTTGGCAACTTATTTGTACGTGAAGAATTCAACACCCAATGACCCTTCCTGTGGATTGCGCTATGTTAATATGCCACTTTTTACAATGTATTTAAGAGCTTACGATATTCCATCAGGGTCTCTTACTCTGGTGGAACTCGAAGAAGTTGATTGCTTTAACCCAAAGGGATCCGCAATTGATAGCACCAATACTTATTGTTATGAATTGATTAGTAAGAATAAATCTCATGAAGAACTACAAGCTATATTCAGACAAGATCTAGTTCGCGCCTTTGGGTATGAAGTAACAACAGAAATGAGGTCAGTAAAATGTCTTGTTTTAAGAAAAATTGGCAATGGCCCACCCCTATCAAAAAATAAAGCAAAAAAGCACGAGTCAAGCGTGTTTCACCTTTTACTTACTAACATCCCGTTCACTTTTGTTTCAAGTTCATTGGCTGCAGACCTAAAAAATAGTGAATATCCTTATTTTATTGATGAAACTGGCATCACTGACAGGCTTGTTGATATTGAAATATATACCGATATGAAAAATCCAGCGTTAGTGGCGGAAGCATTGAAGAAATATGGATTAGAGTTAGCTATAGAAGTGCGGGAAATGGAAATGTATATTATTAAGTGAAATCAGTAGCCAACCCGGAAAATTTCCGGGTTGGCTTTATCAAGCCCGCTATCTGGAATTGTTTTTCCTGTAAGGCACGTTGCAGTCGCTTGAAACATCGTGTATTTGCCGAACATCTCCCGGGCCAAATTGATACATGCAAATTTCATCTGGATTAGATGTCAGGCAACCTTCTTCCAGCACAATGTTGTGGGTTGAACAGCTCCC
>CAZOYJ010000359.1:0-2646 GCA_964583905.1 uncultured Roseivirgaceae bacterium | reverse complement strand
CCGTCCGCCCGCTGGCGGATATGAATCCAACGCTCTAACCACCTGAGCCTGCCTACCCCAGACAAGCTTGCCTACCGCAGACTGCCTACCGTCTGCCCGTCCTCATGCAAGCCTGTATTTCGTCAAACAGGCTGTCTGCTGTTAGGCAGGCAAAGTAATTACGGTTTTGGGTCAACGTCCTTAAACCATCACAAACAGGCCGCAAACTTACAAATATTGTAATGATTCTGCCAAAACTCATTTTTCCTACAACCGCGAAGTGTACTACCGGAATGAAGCCCATTTACGGATCGGTTTATATTGACCCTTTTTATTTTGCCTTACCGAAAAATTCTTATAATTTGAAAACAGATATGCGAACCATGGCTACAAAAAGTTTATTCACAGCCGATTACGAGATACACGCGTCTATCAAAATGCTGTATCCGTACATCCAATCGGCTGGTGGATTATCGGAGTGGTTTGCAGACAATGTAACTATCAACAACCTGGATAAAACATATAATTTTATCTGGGATCACGAAGAACATAAGGCCAAGTTGGCCGCCCACCGCACCAATCACTTTGCCCGCTTTGAGTTTTTGCCCGAAACGGAAGAAGATGAACGCGACCCTTCCTACTTCGAACTTCGCCTGGAGTTTAACGAATTAACGCAATCGGTATTTCTTAAAGTTACCGACTACTCCGATTTTGAAGATGTTAAGGAGTTGAACGACCTGTGGGACAGCCTCGTGGAGAATTTACGGAAAACGGTTGGTGGATAGTTCATTTGCTCCTCTTCCTTACTGCTTTGGCCTTTGATTTGTTAGTTTTGTCCCGATTTCCTGCCGGATGAAAAAACTCGACAAGCTCGTATTATCCTCCTTTCTGGGGCCGTTTATCTTAACCTTCCTGGTAGTTGTATTCATATTGCTCACCCAGCACATGCTGAAATATTTCGATGACATTATTGGCAAAGGACTGGGCTTAGATGTGATCGGTCAATTGCTTTTTTACTTCGCCATTTTTATGACACCCATTGCCATGCCGTTGGCCGTATTGTTGTCCTCACTGATCACGTACGGCAACCTGGGCGAACACTTTGAATTAACGGCTATTAAAAGTGCTGGCATTTCTTTATTAAGAACCATGCAGCCCATTTTCTTCTTTGTCCTCATGCTTACCGGTATAGCTTTTTACGTGAACAACAACCTGGTGCCGAAGGCTGCCCTGGAAGCGTATAGTTTATTGTACGACATCAAACAAAAGAAACCGGCCCTCGACTTGCGGGAGGGAACATTTTACAATGGTATACCGGATATCAGCATTAAAGTGAATCAAAAGTTTCCGGATGGGATCTCCCTGAAGGAGGTCATTATTTACGATCACCGTAATCACGATGGCAATAAAGATGTAACCGTGGCCGACTCCGGAAAGATGTATACCATCTTGAATGAACGCTACCTGAAGCTGGAATTATTTGACGGGTATAATTATACCGAAGGCTCCGGCACACAACAGGACCTGGTAGGAACCCGGTCAAAGGCTAATTCCGAAACCATCAGCCGCAGCAAGTTTGATAAAATGCAGGTGGTGTTCGACTTGTCGTCTTTTCAATTGGCCCGCACCGACAAAAAATGGTTTCAGGGCAACCGTATCATGCGCAACTTGTCCGAGTTGCAATCCGACCTAGACTCGCTGCGCAAGGAGATCCTGAATTACCGCATTGCCCAATACAATAATTATAACACGTACTTTTACTACTTTTCCAGAAACGATTCCATTACTCTTCCGGCCGATCTGAAACAATACAAACGCGAACGCGACTCCCTGCTCCGAAACGCACCCATAGAGGTGACCAACATGGACCTCACTCCACATGAGACTCCAGCTCCTTCATCCGCAATTGTTCAGACCGATCAACAACGCCAACGCTGGAACAGGGAGCCTGTCAGACGGATTACGAAAATGCAAGACCCAGCGGTTGAGGGCGTTCGCATGATACCGGGAAAGCACAGACCGGCACTTTCCGATTCGACTGTGTCGGCTAAACTCGACAGTGTGTTGTCGCTTCCTGTATCAAGAGATGCCTATACCTCGGCCGTGAACAAAGCCCGCGTGGTAAAGTCGCACTTGAGTTCAAACCTAAGCTCGTTTGAAATTTATGATGTCGACCAACGGGTATTTTTAATCCAATGGCATAAAATTCTGGCCAGTTCGTTTGCCTGCATCGCCATGTTTCTCATAGGGGCACCTCTGGGCGCGATTATCAAAAAAGGTGGTTTGGGTGTGCCTTTCCTCGTGTCCATCTTGTTTTTTATCATTTATTACCTGCTCACCATGATCGGTGAAAAATGGGCAAAACAAGGAATCATTGATGTTCCGGTAGGGGTATGGGCGGCTGATTTCATCTTGTTGATTGCCGGTATAATTTTCCTGCGCCAGGCCCGCAGGGACGCCCGCCTGTTTGAGGCCGATTTCTACCAGGTGGTGTTTGATAAAGTGCACCGCTGGCTGGTCGCACGAAAGATCATCGAACCCAACCCGGTTAATTGAAAAATTCTGGCCGTTTTGGAGTTTTGAGCCAATTTACCCTATATTTGCCGGCTGAATTAAGAGCAAATAAAAAAAAATGTATTTAACCGCGGAAACGAAAAAAGAGCTGTT
>CAZOYJ010000358.1:0-2661 GCA_964583905.1 uncultured Roseivirgaceae bacterium | reverse complement strand
GCAGGGAGTGTAAAAGCCATGGCTACCAAAAACCAAAAAAGTCCTGTTGCCAGGACTCTTTATGATGTAAAAAAAATCAATACTTACTTCTCCACCGTCTTGCTCATTGTCATGGCTAACTTCACGGCTTCATACGCATTGATTAAACCGCCAGAGCGACTAAGCTTGTTGAAATCCACTTTTTCCTGGCTATCGGGTTTAATCACCTGCAAGCCATCGAACTTGCGCGAAGATTGGGTGAGGATTTCCCGAACCTGTACGGCTGTCAGATCGGGGAAATAGGACATAATTATGGCTGCGACTCCAGCGGCTGCCGGACTGGCCATACTGGTGCCTTGTTGGTTTTTGTATTTGTTTTCCGGAACAGTGGAGTAGATTTTTACTCCGGGCGAGAACACGTCCACAGTTTTCTTTCCATAGTTGGAAAAGGAGGCTACAAAGTTTTCATCGGCACCCCACGAGGACGCTCCGATTTCAAGCCAGGTTCTGGCTTCCTTGCCATCGTTGAAAACACGGGTGGGGTAATTGTTTTTTGAATCGATGTCGTCTCCATCGTTGCCGGCTGCATGCACCAGCAACACGCCTTTCGATTCGGCATATTTTACCGCTTTATCTACTGCATCTTTTTGAGGCGAATACGATTTACCAAAGCTCATATTAATAATGTTTGCGCCATTATCCACTGCATAATAAATGGCATTGGCAATGTCTTTGTCGCGCTCATCGCCATTGGGCACTGCGCGAATGGGCATGATCTTAACATTATCGGCAATGCCTTTAATGCCGATATCGTTGTTCCGGTTGGCCGCAATAATCCCGGCCACGTGGGTTCCGTGCATCGAATCCGGACCTTTCACATCGTTGTTGCCGTAATGGCGCTCGTTTACGTTGGCGTAGTTGTCGCCCACAATTTCACGCGAATCAAATTCAACGTTATAGCCGTACAGGGCCTGAACTTCGTAGTACTCAACAGCTTCTTTCAACTCTTCCAGCACCTCGTCCACATCGGCATCGTTGCCAAAATTCTGGAAGATGATGCTCATGGCGTTTTTCGAAAAGGCAATAACCGGTGAATTTGATTTCAGCGTATCCACCATGGAAGCTGTAATCTTGTCTACATTCAGGATGCTTCTGAGCGTATCGTACCCAAAAGAGATGTTACGGTAAATAGCGCTGTACATGTTGTACTGCTGTTGGGCTTCCTCGGCACGTTTTTCAAATTTGCTGCTGATGTCTTTCCAGTAGGCGAACTCGGCCTGGCTTTTTTTAGGAACTTTTTTCTCGTCCATGTTTCCATACTTAGCCTTGAGCCGGATGTATTCACGGGTTAGTTCGTAGGTATCTTCATTTACGTTTCCGTTGGCCCCGCCAATAAAGTTCCAGCCGTGCACATCATCCACATACCCGTTTTTATCGTCATCGATGCCGTTGCCCGGAATTTCACCCGGGTTGGTCCAGATCACATCTTTCAGGTCTTCGTGAAAAATATCCACTCCCGAATCAATTACCGCAACGATTACCGTACGTGAGGGCCTTCCTTTTAATAAAGTGTTGTAGGCACGTTCGGCACTAACGCCTTGTACATGATCGGTTTCCGGATCGAGCAAAAACCAGTTTTTAGGAACTTTTGTAGTGTCTTGCTCCTGAAAGGCATATACGTTTCCGGTTAAAAAGCTCACCGCTACGATGAGCAAAATCCTTAGTTTATTAGTCATTTGGTTGGATTTCAATTGTTGCAACCCGAAAGATAAATCTTCCGGATTGTTTTTCTTGAAAATTTATTTGAAGGGCTAAGGTGGGAAAATCATGCCAAATTATGCATTGTAAAAATACGGGAAAGGAATTGAATGTACCGGTTCAGAAAAACATGAAATCAATCTTTTTGGTACTTGGAAGCATGGTTGGTAAAATCTCCAAAGCTTTTTACCTTTGCCACCCCTTGCCCAGGTGGTGAAATTGGTAGACACACTACTTTGAGGGGGTAGCGCCTGAAAGGGTGTGCTGGTTCGAATCCAGTCCTGGGCACTAGATCGATTCCAGATTTCAAATTTGAATCTGGAATCTGGAATTAACTTACCGAAGTGGTGGAATTGGTAGACACGCACGTTTCAGGGGCGTGTGTCGCAAGACATGCGGGTTCGAGTCCCGCCTTCGGTACCAAGTCAAGGCGTTATACCTTCAAGTTGTCTACGCCTTTTTCATTCTTGCCTGTTTCAAGTGGGACGAGAAGTTTATCCTGACCGAGTTGCACGAGTGTCAGGAACTCCCGCCTTCGGTCACCTTACACTTTTTTCTCAAGATTTACCGTGACGGTACTTGATTACGCTCACTTCTTCCATGGTAATGAGACCTTCTTTTACATTTTCATCAAGAAAGGGAAGTATAGCCTGAATCTTTTCTTCCGTATCAACAATTTCAATTACAATCGGTAAATCTTCAGAAAGCCGCAGAATTTTTGCGGTGTGGATCCGGCTAGCAGCTCCAAATCCCATGATACCCCGTAAAACGGTTGCTCCGGCCATATTTAATTCACGCGCTTTAACCACAATGGCTTCATAAAGCGCCACGGAGCGGTAGCGATCGGATTCTCCAATAAAAATACGCATCAGGATTCCGTTTTTTGGCAAATCCATAATCAGGTGTTAAGGTTTTTGGCAAGAA
>CAZOYJ010000357.1:0-2695 GCA_964583905.1 uncultured Roseivirgaceae bacterium | reverse complement strand
GCTTTGCAGCCGTAACCCTTAGAATCTGGTTGCCTTTATTGGAACATGCAGTTGGGTTTGATTTCCTGACCAGCTATCGCCTGGTAGCCTGGCTGTGCTGGGTTCCGAATTTAATGGTGGCCGAGTACATCGTAAGAAACACGCAGGCAACACGTGTTGAATCTGCACATTAGCATTCATTTAAACGCATGCCCGCAATC
Source organism: uncultured Roseivirgaceae bacterium (assembly GCA_964583905.1). Lineage (GTDB taxonomy): Bacteria > Bacteroidota > Bacteroidia > Cytophagales > Cyclobacteriaceae > UBA2336. The sequence continues at coordinate 2,495 of CAZOYJ010000357.1, read as the reverse complement.
CAGGCAATGATAAACTTTCCGGGGCGGCCATATGGCAACAAACAGCGCCATGAAAAAGGTGAAAATCCGTGAGCTGAATTTTTTTGTGTAAGTAATTTCAACATTGGTTGACCGGCAGCGCGGACACCGGGTAAGCTCCACTTCGGATAGGGGTACAATCGACCCCAGGATCTGACGGGCCTGTTCTTCATCCTTTGAGAACACATGCAACCTCACTCCACTAAACTTCGGATTGTTTATCGGGTAAAGGTTGGATAAATTTTCTCCGGTAAGAAAACAGGGAATGCCGTAGGCATCCAGCTTGGTCTTGGCCAGGTTAGCTTCCATGCTGGTATCGTAATTACGGAATTCAATAATTTTGTCTTGCTCATCCATATTTCTCTCTGAATATACTATAAATAAGTTCACGCATCGTAACCCTGCGTTAACAAACAACTTTTAGTATCTTCATCTCATGGTACGGCTCCTGTTTATAACCCTGCTTTTACTCCCGGTTGTATCACCGGCCCAATCTCTTACCGAAGCGCAGCAAAAAGCATTTAACAATTACCTTGAACTGGTAAACCAGTTATCCCAGCAGGTAGAAGGACTCGGCCCTTCGCTGGTTACTCCGTACAAACGGATGTTGGAGTTTCGTGAACGGTCGCGGGTGGTTACGCCTTATACGTGCGCCTTATCTCTTTCCGATTATCATCATCAGGAAGCACAAAAAACAGGACCAGGGCTTGGGAGTGCAGGCACTCCTTTTATCACGAAAGCGGAAGCAGCTTACAAGGCCTATCAGGGAATTGACAAAGCCTGCAAGGAAATTGAAGTTTACTACCGGTTGAAGGATTACGTGTCCGACAGGTTTGAAAGATTTGAAACCCTTGTGCAGTCCCTGGTGGAACAGGTGCAGGCATACCATAAAATCGTAACTGAAGTTCATACTGAGGCAGAGAAGTTATACAATAAACTTCAGCCTTATAATGCCGCGAATGCCTATCACAAAGCCGACCGGTTGATGCGCAACCAATTGGCTTTTGAACGGGAGTTGTTAAACGCCTGCACCTTTAATGTATATGAAGACATTCATACAGGCTGGCCGGTTGAGTTAGCTCAAAAGCACATCCTTGACGATGCATCAAAGATTGAAACGTTAAAAAGAGGCGATGCCGGAGTGCAATACCCGGCCTCCTCCATGTACAAATCGTTTGCAGAAGGCATGGAATCGCTGCAAAGCACTAAACGTAATGGCGTAGATGGCTATACGTATGATAAACAGCAATCGGATGAACACAGCAACCGCGTGTTCCGAAACCTGATCAACTACTACAATAACGTAGGCGTTTCGTTTTACAATAACTTTATCAAGCAGGCAACGCCCAATGGCTTTCGGGGAATTTATCACCTCAATTTTGTGCCGGTATTCAGCATCCGGTCATCCGTAAAGGAAATCCGGATTGAGGTAACCCCGTTTGAGGACAGACCTTCGACTGAAATCAAGGTGACTCCGCTTTCCACCACCATTACGGCTACCGTGTTTTCAAGTCTTTCTAATTATATCGAGTTTTTGAACGAGGGAATGCGCCAGGTAAACCACATGATGAACCCTATTCACAATTTGAACACGTATGCTTCCTATGGAAGATCACGCCTCGCATCCGGCCAACGGGTAAACCTGGATTACTACTATACGAGTTATGAGCTACCGGTAACGCTTTACCAGAAAACACTCGATCAGTCCAAAGTTCTGCCGGCAGCCTACCAGGCTCCATTAAAAGCACAAGCTGAAGTGTTGTATGGAATTCTGACGGAATTAAATCAATGGAACAATGTGCTATTGGCTGATGCGGCATCAAAACAACTCACAAAAGACAGTATGGAGTATGTGTACGGCATTATTGAGCGCTTCAAGCTCTTAGCCGAAACATTTGACAGGAAAAAGGAGAAGCTGTACCGCGATGTGCGAACTATCTTTGAGGCGTATAAACCGGCTGACTCAAAAAATTCCTGGGTAGTTTCCGGTAATGCGTTGCTGGCTTTGCTGGATGAAGACACTAATGAACTGCACACCGCAAAGCGGATGTTGTTTGAAGACTCATCGGTTGAGGTTAACACGGTAGAAATTGATCGCCAGGTGCGCGAATTGCTCACCAACGAATACGCCAACCTTGCGGGCATTCAAAAGTTAGGGCGAAGCAGTGGGCTGTGCCCGTATTCACCGTACGAAGACCTGGCAACCTACTCAAAACAATTTGTAGAGTCGGTGGTAAAGGCGAAGCAGGGAAAGGTTTCATCGTACTACCGGCATCCGTACAACGAATTGGTATCGCGTTACAATCAAAACCTGTTGGAAAATTACAATAGGTTTGCCGGGTTAGCGAAGGTACCATTGTTGAAAGCGGTGTTGCAGGCGGAAGTTTTTGAGATTGTTCCGCACAGGCCACCTGAGCCTAAGCCACCAGTACCTACCCCCGCAGCCGAAGCCATTGCGGTTGTTAAGGAATCTGATC
>CAZOYJ010000356.1:0-2720 GCA_964583905.1 uncultured Roseivirgaceae bacterium | reverse complement strand
CCGGATCACCTGCGCTTTCTCAACAAAACCGGATCGATAGCCTTAAACAAGTAGCACAATTCAGCACACTGGATTCTCTGCGGGTAACGGCCATGCTTCAGGTGGCCTTTCACTACATTTTCAACGATTCCAAAACGGCCTGGCAATACCTTACCGAGGCAGAAGAGATTCTGCGTCATAACCCGATACCCTACGGAAAGGTTAATGCCTTGTATATAAAGGCAGTTTATTATGATGTGGTCGGGGTACTGGACTCTTCGCAGTTTTACTTCGACAAAGGTTATCAACAAAGCAGGGAATTTAACCTGTCCGATCTGGAGGTTAAGTTTTTAAACGGATTGGGCATGAACAGTTGGAACCGTGGCCATTATAATACTGCCCTTGATTATTTTTTTAATGTATTGGATGTAAATGCCAGGTTAAATGAGCAACAACGAATCCCGATCAGTACACCCTACAATAACATCGGGCTGATTTACCAGGAGTTATCCTTGTATGAGAAGGCGCTCGACTATCATTACCGGGCGCTCGACTTCCGGTTAAAAGATCCGAAGCTAATTTCCCAGGCAGCCACTTCGTACAACAACATCGGCATTTGTCTGACCCACTTGAAACGTTATGAGGAAGCTGAAAAGGCTTACCGCGATGGAATTGCCCTAACCCGTCAGCATAATTTCCTCCGGCAGTATTACGATTTGATCGCAAACTTGGCCAATACCCTGGTGGCGATGGACCGAACACAGGAAGCGTTGAGACTAAATCTTGAAATTCTACATCCTGAAAAGCAGATTGTCTTACCCGAAAAATTCCTGATGAACATTAATGCAGCAGTTGCAGGAAATTATGTGCAGCTTCGGCAACCCGACAAAGCACTGCAACATATCAATGCCGGGTTAAAATTGATCCAAGACAAGCCAGAACTGGAGTTTTATTCCCCCGATTTATTCAAGTTTGGATCAGCGGCTTATTATATGAAAAATGATGTAGATAGAGGTGTGGAATATTCGAATCGGATGGCAGAGTTACTGGAAAATAGATTTTCAAAACGAAATGCCGAGAGTATTGCCGAAATGCAGATCAAATACGAAACAGCCGAAAAGGAACGGCAGATTCTGGATCAGCAACTGTTACTTGAGCAAAAAAACCTGGCCCTGGCTAAGCACCGCAATCAAAACATCATTCTGACTGCTGCCCTCGTTATCCTTATCTTATCCGGAACATTTTATTACCTGTATTACCAGGCACGACAGCAGGCCAAGCTCCAGCAGGTGGTAATTGAAGAGAAGGAAAAAGGCCTTGAAGCCGTATTCCACGCTACAGAAGAAGAGCGCCAGCGCATTGCCAAAGATTTGCACGATGGCATCGGTCAGCAGTTGAGTGGATTAAAGATGAAGTTGGAATCCTTACAGGAAGAATTGCCGAATGAGCACCTGAAAGAAAAAACCATGCACATTACCACTACCCTGAAGGAAGCTTCGCAAGATGTACGGCAACTGTCGCATCAAATGATGCCCAAGTCGTTAACGGAGTTGGGCTTAGTACCGGCACTGCACGACTTGTTACAGAAAACTTTTGAACACACACCGGTTAAATGTTTGTTCGAACACCACCAGGCCAACGAACGGTTTGATCCAAAAATTGAGCTGACATTATACCGGGTGGCCCAGGAACTGGTTAATAATGTAATTAAACATGCCCACGCAACGCAGGTTGCAGTACAAGTATTCAAGGTAAAAGATAAATTGCGTCTGACGGTGGAAGATGATGGAAGAGGATTCGATACAGTTCCGGGTAATGACAACGGACACGGATTGATAAACATTCACAGCCGCATCAATACCCTAAAAGGAAACATCGAGTATGAACCTGGTGGCGATACCGGTACGCTGGTCACCATTACGGTTCCGTTGAATTGACTATGGATACACTATGCACATTGTTTATTGTAGACGATCATCAGTTGGTGATTGACGGCATTATTTCCATGACCGAGCAAAGTGCCGATTGGGAAGTGATCGGGTATGCCAACGATGGCGAGGAGGCGGTGAAAAAAGTGCCGATTCTTAAACCCGACATCGTGTTAATGGACCTGGAAATGCCACGGCTTAATGGACTGCAGGCCACCGAAAAAATTTTGAAGGTGGTTCCCGATCAGCGTATTGTCATCCTTACGCTGCACCATGAAAAGCCCATCGTTCAGAAATTAATCAAGCTCGGTGCGTGGGGTTATATTTTGAAGAATGCTCCACGCCAGGAATTTTTACAAGGACTTGACATGGTGCGGCAGGGCAGTAAGTTTTATTCCAGCCAGCTTACCGAATCGGTACTTGAGGTTTCCTCGATGGAAGTAAAAAAAGAAACGAATGTAAAAATGCTTTCGTTGCTTAGCGACCGCGAGCGCGATGTACTGCGCCTGGTAGCCGAAGGTGTTTCCAGCAAAGAAATGGCCGATCAGCTCCACCTTTCACCCCGTACCATCGAAACCTATCGCAAAAGCCTGCTCAAAAAACTCGATGCCCGCAACTCAGCCGACCTGATCCGCATTGCCATTCGTGAAGGCCTGATTTACGCCTGATCAGATTTTACCGGTTTTTACGGAGTAATTATCCCAGTTATGGGTATGGAAACTGATGGATAATACGGAGAATTTCGGGGTACATAAAATCTAAACCTCAAAGCCATGAAAGTAGGTACTAAAATGAAAAAAGCGGCACTTATTG
>CAZOYJ010000355.1:0-2738 GCA_964583905.1 uncultured Roseivirgaceae bacterium | reverse complement strand
AATCTGAAAATTATACAAACTAATTGTATCGCTTCTGATATGATTTCAATTTCCCCTCTTTAAAGTATAGATACAAATTATCATAAACATACTGATACTCAATTCCTCTTTCAGTAACGGTTTCATTAATCACTTTCGGTCGTCCTGTGCTTTCAATTGCTTGCTCAATTGTCATCCCAATCCAAACTTCACCTTTCATTATTCTTTGTGCTGTTAAAGCCCCGTACTTTCCTGTTAACTCAGATTTCCGTCTTTCAAAGTTTGTCTTTTGAATTTCAGACTGTTTATTATCCATCATCCCAATTATACTAGCCTCCAAAGCTCTATTTAACTCGACTTGATCCATGTGGACATAGCCATAAATAACAGAATCAGTAACAATTGTCTTAGCCTTAAGGAATTTAAAATTCTCTAATGTCATGGCATTTAGTTCATTACCTATTATCATAAATATTTCATCCCGTGAATGGTAGGATATAATTCTTCCAGCAGGCTTATCATATAGATCCACGCCTTCACCTCTGGCTCGAATTATGAAAATTGAACTATCCCCATAAGAGGTCAGTATTTCCTGAAAAATTAACTCCTTTCGCTGAGTCTCATTTCGTTTAAACTCCAAATATTCATCGTCTTTAATAATGCCTGACTCAACTACATACCCATATTCACCGTCCATCAGAACTTGTATAGCTCCGCCTTCAATTTTAATTAATTGAGCTCTTCCCTGCTTCCGTTCATATCCCCGAAATGGCTTAGTCCAATAATTATCGGTTCCAATTGTAACATAATACTTCTTAACTGCATTTTCTTGGCTCTTTACATCTGCAAATAAGATTAAAGCCATTAATAAAAGGATTAGATGCTTTGCGTGCATTTCTAAAAGAATTTTAACCTTTGATTCAGAATAAAATTGCCTTTTCTTGAGTTGATTCGATAGAAGTACTCAGTAAAATATTTCAAGTAGTCAATATTTTAAGTCTACACGAATTTAAATAAATTTCAAAACACTACAGTCACTGTGTTGAAGTGCACGATTCAACTTTATCGTAATATCGACTAAATTCATCAATCGTATAAACATATGCCTATTTTGGGTCTTTCGGCTAATTGAACCTCCTGTAAATATCCAAGGTGTCAAAATTTTATTGGTGAATTGGGGGTGCCTAATGTATCCCATATCCCCAAACAATTCCCCGCTCAAATCCTCCGGAGTTTTTCTATATTCGAAGTGCGCTTAAGCCTGCCGCATTATGAAAAAAATTTCAACACTTATTCTGTTCTTCTTTTTCTCGCTGGTAACAACAGCACAATCGTACCTGGTGGAAAAGAACAATCATAAAATAAAAGTTAAACCCGCCTCTGCACCACTGGCGTATGCCTTTAACCTGGCCGATGTGCGGTTACTGGAAGGCAGTGCTTTTAAACACGCCATGGTCAAAGACGCTGCCTACCTGCTCAGCCTTGAACCCGACCGGCTCCTGCATCGGTTCCATGCTCATGCCGGGTTACCCACCAAGGGCGAAGTGTATGGCGGCTGGGAAAGCGATGGTTTGTCGGGCCACACCCTCGGCCACTACCTCTCGGCTTGTGCCATGATGTTTGCTTCCACGGATGAACCGCGCTTTAAAGAACGAATTGACTACCTCGTTGACGAACTTGAAAGATGCCAAAAAGCCCGGAAGACCGGCTATGTGGGCGCTATCCCAAAAGAAGATTCCATCTTCTGGAAACTGCAGCACGGCATCATCAAATCTTCCGGGTTCGACCTGAATGGCGGCTGGGCGCCCTGGTATACGGTGCACAAAATCATGGCCGGATTAACCGATGCGTATCTGCATACCGGCAACGCCAAAGCGCTAACCGTGGCCACCGGCATAGCCGATTGGGCGGCTTGGATTCTGAAAGACCTAAGCAATGACCAACTGGAAGAAATGCGCAAGTGCGAATATGGCGGCATGAACGATGTGCTGGCGCACCTGTATGAGCTAACGGGCAATAAAAAATACCTTGAGCTGTCCTTTAAGTTTCACGATCAGTTTGTATTGGGTGAACTTGCCAAACGGATAGACCCCATGCCCGGAAAACACGCCAACACCAACATCCCCAAAGTTACCGGTTGTGCCCGAAGGCATGCCCTCACGGCAAATGAAACCGATAAAACCATTGCCACTTTTTTCTGGGAGTCGATGGTCAACCACCACACGTATGTGATTGGCGGCAACAGCAACTATGAGTATTGTGGCGATCCGGGTAAGCTGAACGACCGGCTAAGCGACAACACCTGCGAAACCTGCAACACCTACAACATGCTGAAGCTGACGCGCTATTTGTTTGCACTGAATCCAAACGCAACGTATGGCGACTATTACGAGCGCGCATTGTACAACCATATACTGGCTTCCCAAAATCCGGAAGATGGCATGATGACTTATTTTGTACCGCTGCGCATGGGAACCAAAAAAACGTTTAGCCGGCCCTTCCATTCGTTTACGTGTTGCGTGGGCAGCGGCATGGAGAACCACAGCAAATACACCGAAGGCATTTATTCTGAAACCACAACCGGAGACCTGTTGGTGAACCTGTTTATTCCCTCGGAACTGAACTGGAAAGAAAAGGGAGTTTCCATCCGGCAGGAAACCTCCTTTCCGGAATCGAATTCAACAACACTGAAAGTACTGACCAACACCTCAGCACGATTCGCCATTAAAATCAGGAACCCGAAATGGGCGAAAGGCGAT
>CAZOYJ010000354.1:0-2743 GCA_964583905.1 uncultured Roseivirgaceae bacterium | reverse complement strand
CCTTAGCCGCTCGTTGCACACGGTTATTGAAACCCGCTCGGCTCACACCATGCCCATTCAAAAATACGACATCCCCATTCGTAATACTCCAGGTTTTGAGGTGCGGTATTGGAACCCCAACAATGTACCGGTACTAAACGACCAGGGCGAGGTGGAATTCATTATGCACACCGCCATTGATGTTACCAGCCAAGAGTTGGCAAAAAACCGGCTGGCAAAAGCGGAGGCTGATTTAGTGCACATGTTCCAGCGCTATCAATCGCTGTTTGTGCATAACCCCCAGGCGGTATATTCATTCGACCTTACAGGAAAATTTCTGGATGCCAATAATGCAACAGCACAACTCGTTGAAACTTCACCGGAAGAATTAAAACAAAAAACATTCGACTCCTTCATTGCCCCCGAAGAATTAGCCCGGGTACGGGGATACTTTGAAAAAGCCTGTGCGGGTGAAACCCTGCAATACACGTGCACTATCCTTACCACATCCGGTGAAAGGCGAACGATCCGTGCATTTAAAACGCCTATGTGGGTAGAAGGTAAAATCGTTGGCGTGTATGGGATAGCCGAGGATATTACCGAAATGAAAAATGCCGAAGAGGCCGCCCGAAAGAATCAGGAGGCCCTGCAAAATATTATGGACCAATCGGGTGATATTATTTGTGTGTTGGATGCCGGGGGCAGGTTTATTAAGGTAAGTGCAGCCGTTGAAAAAATCTGGGGGTATACCCCCGAAGAAGTGGAAGGTAAATCCTTTACCAATTTTATCTATCCCGATGATTTGGAGAAGACCTTTATGATTCGTGAACAAATCTTGGCGGGAGTTCACATTTCTAATTTTGAAAACCGGTACGTGCGCAAAAACGGAACACTCGTCCCGATGATCTGGTCCATCAGGATGAACGCGATAGATGGAATGATATACGGTGTAGCCCGCGATGCCACCGAAAAACTGGAAGCAGAAAAACAATTGGTACTCAGCGAGCGCAGGTTCAAAAGCCTCGTGCAGGAAGGCTCCGACCTGGTAAGTGTTATCGATACCCAAGGAAAATACATTTACGCCAGCCCGAATTCATTAATCGTAAAACACCTCGGCACCGAAGGATACATCGGCCGTACTTCCTTTGAATTTATTCATCCGGAGGATTTCCCGAAAATGCGCGCAGAATTTGAACGGCTTAAAACCGAAAGGCGGGTAATCACCTCACCGTTCCGGTATCGCGGTGAAAACGGAGAATGGCGCTGGGTGGAAAGTATCGCCACCAACCTGCTGGACGATCCGGCCGTGGGCGGTATTGTGATAAACTCCCGCGATGTTACCGAAAAACTTAAGGCCGATGAAGAAATCAGAAGCTCAGAGGAAAAGTACAAGTTCACGTTCCAGTTGGATCCAATGCCTAAATGGATTTACGACATTGAAACACTTCAAATTATAGACGTTAACCAAACGGCTATCGATCACTATGGGTATACCCGTGAAGAGTTTCTAAACATGACTATCCGCGACATCCGGCCTGAATCTGAAATCCCTAAACTACTTAAAGCGCATGCAGACAATATGTTAAGGGATGGGATAATCCGGTTTGGAATTTTTACCCATCGTAAAAAAAATCGTGAACTTATTCAGGTGGAAGTTGCCGGGCATTTGTTTAAGCACAAGGGTCGGGAATGCATGATGGTGGTTTGCAATGATGTAACAAAACGCGAAACAGCATTACAGCAATTACAGGAAAGCAACGAGCGCTATAAACTTGTTTCCAAAGCTACCTCCGATGCCGTATGGGATTGGGACATGATGACCAACCGGGTGTATTGGGGCGAGGGCTTCACCACACTTTTTGGGTATCAACTTGCTTCACCGGTTACGGATATTTCGGAATGGAGTATTCGGATTCATCCGGACGACCATGATCGCATCAACCAAAGCCTGGAGGCTGCAGTTAAGAGAACAGCCACCAACTGGATGGAAGAATACCGGTACAAAGAAGCAAATGGAGGGTTTGTGCATGTTCAGGATAAAGGCCTGATTCTGCGCGATGAAACCGGAAAGGCAATACGTATGGTGGGCGCCTTGCAAGACATAACGATGCGCAAACAGCATGAACAATCGCTCAGGCAACTGAACGAACAACTCACCCTGTCGAACGAAGAACTGGAGCAATTTGCGTACGTAGTTTCGCACGATTTGCAGGAACCTTTACGGATGATCACCAGCTTCATGGGTTTGCTGGTGAAAAAATACGGGCATGTCATCGATCAGCAAGGGTTGAAATACATCAACTTCGCGGTAGATGGCGCCAAACGCATGCGCCAGATTATTTTAAACCTGCTTGAGTTTTCACGCGTGGGCCGTGAGGAGGAAGAAATGCAAGAAGTGAACATGAACGAATTAATGAATGAAGTACAGAAGTTTTACCAGAAAAAAATTCAGCAGTCGGGTGCCCGAATTACCTGCACCATGCTTCCGGTAGTGAAGATTACCCACTTGCATATTTTTCAGCTTATGCAGAACCTGTTGAGCAATGCCCTTAAATACAGACGGGAAGACGTGCCGCCCGAAATCAGTATTTCGGTACGCGAGCAATCCGACTTCTGGGAGTTTGCCTTTAGCGATAACGGTATCGGCATCCACCCGAAATATTTTGACCGGGTGTTTATCATTTTTCAACGACTGCATACCCGCGAAAAATATTCCGGTACCGGTATCGGGCTGGCGCTCTGTAAGCAGATCGTTGAACATTAT
>CAZOYJ010000353.1:0-2757 GCA_964583905.1 uncultured Roseivirgaceae bacterium | reverse complement strand
CAAAGGATGAAGGAAGAGTTACTCTGATCCACATAGGTGATACATTACGGATAAAAAACAACAACCTTATCGGTAAGGTACTCAATAGTTCTGTGGTAACAGTTGATCAATATGATAACATTCTTGCTTCAGGTGGAGGACTTTATAAGTTCAATAAAGAAAATTTATCCTTCAAGAATCTTTGGAGCGATGAAAGTCATCACCCGATTGACATAACTATCATGGCAAAAGACCTCAATAGTATATTGTGGCTCGGAACCTATGGAACAGGATTGTGGTCCTATAATCTAACATCAGGAGAGTTTAAGAATTATGGATACAGAGATCGTACCTACAGCGCCATCCTTATCGATGACCACTATATATGGGCCTCAACGAATAAAGGACTGCTTCGGCTAAACTCTAATACAAATGAAGTAACTACATATACTCGACAAGATGGACTTCGGTTTGATAAATTTATTCACCGATCATTCCTAAAGGGTAAAGATGGGCAATTTTATTTTGGAGGCCATAATCAAATTCTTTCATTCAACCCAAAAAAGTTAACTAATCTCCCTCATGCGCCAAATATTTACATAACCTCTCTTAAGGTCAATAATCAATTTATTACAGAATTAGGTGATTCTGATAAAAAATCAATAGAGTACCAATCGGAAATTATTTTGAACTACAACCAAAACACTATTAATCTTGAATTTGTCAGTTTGAATTATGCATATCCTACAAAAAACAATTATCACTTTCTATTAACCGGTGTGGATAGTGATTGGATCACCTCAGAATCTTTTAATCAGGTTACTTACTCCAACCTAAAACCAGGCACGTATACTTTTAAGGTTAAAGCAACAAATCCTCACAATATTGGGGAAACCGAAACAAAAGAAATGAGAATTGTCATTCTGTATCCACCTTGGCAAACCTGGTGGGCCTACACCCTCTACTTTATGCTAGGGTCAACAATACTCTATATTGCAGTACGTCAGGCTTTGGTTAGATCGAAACTTAAATCAGAAGCATTTCATAATAAAATTGAAGCCGATAAACTTCATGAAATTGATAAACTCAAATCCCGCTTCTTCGCCAACATCTCCCACGAATTCCGCACACCCCTCACCCTTTTACTGGCCCCGCTCGAAAAGAAACTCAAACAAGCCCAAACCCAGGAAGAAAAAGCGGAGTTTTCGCTCATGCACCGAAGCGCCTCGCGCCTGCTGGCGCTGGTAAACCAATTGCTCGACTTGTCCAGGCTCGAAGCAGGCACACTAAAGCTTAACCTGCGGCACACCGACCTGAAGAAATTCATCTCCTCCATCACCGGCCAGTTTGCCTCCATGGCCGATTCAAAAGGAATCCAGTTCATCGTGAACATCGAAGACCACATCGAACTTTTCATCGACCACGATAAGTTGGAGAAGGTTGTTACCAACCTGCTTTCCAATGCTTTTAAGTTCACTCCGGCTGGCGGCACCATAACCTTATCGACAAAGAAAGGTGATGCAGGTGGATTGTTTCCGGAAGGATATGCCGAAATTACCGTAACCGATACCGGACCAGGCATAGCGGCCGAACATCTCGACAAAATTTTTCAGCGCTTTTACCAGGTTGATGACTCATCAACCCGCAAGTTTGAAGGCGCGGGCATTGGTCTGGCACTCACAAGGGAACTGGTAGAACTTCACAAAGGGGTTATTTCTGTTGAAAGTGGACCTGGCAAAGGTTCAACCTTTACTGTTCGCCTGCCGCTCGGCTTCCACCATTTAAATGTTGAAGAACTCACCCTTGAACCGGAACCCCTACCAGAACAACCCGGGTATACTGATCTGGAAAAAGAAGACACCGCCCTTCAGGCTGCTGCTTCAGAGAAGTCAATCCTGATCATTGAAGACAATACGGATTTACGACAGTATGTTAAAGCTGAACTACGTTCGTCTTTTCATATACTGGAAGCTGTTGATGGTGAGGAAGGATTAAACACGGCCCTTGAAAAAATGCCAACGCTGATTATCACCGACCTGATGATGCCGAAGCGGGACGGTTTACAGCTTTGTGAAATCCTAAAAAATGACGCTCGCACTAGTCACATCCCAGTAATCCTGCTTACGGCTAAGGCCGACATTGAAACCAAATTACAGGGCCTTCATATTGGAGCAGATGACTACATCGCCAAACCGTTTGTAATGGAAGAGCTACGAACGCGCATCAACAACCTAATTGAGAATCGAAAGCGGCTTCGGGAAAAATACGCTCTTCACCTGGCCCTGCACCCTGCCGAAGTGAAAGTTCAATCGATGGATGAGCGCTTCCTGAAAAATATTATGGAAGTGGTAGAGGCTCACATTCCAGATTCCACTTTTGGTGTTGAGCAATTTGCCAAAGAAACAGGCATGAGCCAGACGCAGCTTTACCGGAAGCTACACGCCCTAACTGAATTCACGCCCAATGAATTCATCCGACATATGCGCTTGCTAAGGGCAGCTGATCTGTTCAGGCAAAAAGCAGGAAATGTAGCCGATGTGGCGTACCAGGTAGGGTTTAATAACCTGTCGTATTTCGCGAAATGCTTTAAGGAAAAGTTTGGGGTTGCGCCCTCCCAATTTCAGGCATAAGCACGCTTCGAATTCCAAAAAAATACGATTATTAGAATGTAAATTCCAAGTATTCCTAAAATAGGATATCAATCCGAATACCGTAACGCTATGCCTACCTGAATACCTTTCGGGCGGCCGGTGTGGTATAACGTTGAACCCTCAACAA
>CAZOYJ010000352.1:0-2763 GCA_964583905.1 uncultured Roseivirgaceae bacterium | reverse complement strand
ACCATGAAAACGTTGACCAAAGAAATGCAGGCTCAATTAACACCTGAAAGGTGTGTGGAGTTATTAAAAGAAGGTAACAAGCGATTTGTTAACAATCTGAAGTTCAATCGTAACCTGTTGCAGCAGGTTAATGACACTTCGGATGGGCAACATCCGTTTGCATTTATCCTGAGTTGCATCGATTCGCGTACTTCGGCTGAATTGATTTTTGACCAGGGCCTTGGCGATGTTTTTAGTTGCCGGATTGCCGGAAACATTTTGAATAAGGATATTCTCGGCAGCATGGAGTTTGCCTGTAAAGTAGCGGGTTCAAAAGTGGTGGTGGTGCTGGGGCATACCAAATGTGGTGCCGTGAAAGGCGCCTGCGATGATGTGAAGATGGGCAACCTGACTGGACTGCTCGAAAAACTTAAGCCTGCTGTGGCAGCTGAGACTTCCGAGAAAGACAACCGTACGGCCGGAAACTCTGCGTTTGTAGAGAAGGTAGCCCAACTCAATGTTCACATGACGATGCAGGAAATTCCCAAACGCAGCCAGATCATTGCTGAAATGCTCGATAAAGGTGAGATCGCCATCATTGGGGGAATGTATGATGTGGAAACCGGTGTCGTTGATTTTTATGAAGAGGAAATTATGACCGGTGAAAATTTTAACTTGGCTGATCTTAAGGAAGATTAATCGTTTTGCCTTTTGATTATTTGCTTCAGGTTAAGCAAAGCAATGTATCGTTCGAGCGAACCTGCCTTCCGGTAGACAGGTTCGCCCGAAATTGAAAATGGCAAACTGTTGGTTAATTATTCGTTATGGAATTAGAAACGACAAGCAAGTTTGGTACGGTTAAGATACAGATTGCCGTAGATGAAAAACTGTATCTGAAAGATCCCAACTCGTCTGAACTTGGCCGGAAGATCATCAAGCACGGTATTGAACTGATTGATAAAATCGGTTATGAGGCCTTCACCTTCAAAAAGCTTGCTGCAGAAATCAGCACAACAGAAGCTTCGGTATACCGGTATTTTGAGAGTAAACATAAATTATTGCTCTATTTACTCGACTGGTACTGGAATTGGATGCATTACAAGCTGACACTCGTAACCAACAACCTCCATGAGCCTACAGAAAAACTAACGACTGCTTTGAAGCTAATCACTCAGGCCATCACCAACGACCAGGCTTTTGAACACATTGATGAAAAAGCGTTGTATCACATTGTGGTACACGAATCATCAAAAGTGTATTTGAATAAAGAAGTAGACAAAGTAAATAAAGAAGGGTTGTACCGAAGCTACAAGCGCCTCTGCAACACAGTGGCCGATATGGTTCGCGAAATCAACCCGAACTACAAATACCCCACCGCCTTGATTTCAACGGTTATTGAAAGCTCACACGATCAGAAATTTTTTGCCGAACACCTGCCTTCGCTTACAGAAGTATCGAAAGACAAACTGAGGGATACAACAGTTTTTCTGACGGAAATGGTGATGCGTACAATTCGGTAAGGCAATGTGGATCAGAGCTTCTCCGTTAAAATTGCCAGAAACGTTTTTACTGCATCCACATAATTACCTACCCTTATATTTTCATTTTCTGCATGCTGGTTGTTATCGGGGTTAACGGTAGGTACGCTTACAGCCGGGATACCCAGGGTTGTAACAAAGGGAGAAATAGGAATCGATCCGCCCGTCATCCGGATTTTAATCGGCTCCTTGCCGAAAGCTTTTACCATAGCCCGGTTTAACCAAAGACCAACTTCTGAATCAAAGGGTGTTTGAAACGGTCCGTATGAAATGCTCGATTGAAACGAAATAATGCGCGGGTATTTGAACCGTTCTTCTTCTGTGGGATTACGGTCGATGATATAATAGCCTTTGTTGGCGATATGGTTACGTACCAACCCGATTAAGCGGTTGGCATCACTGGATGGAACCAGCCGAATGTCAATTTCAGCAATGGCCTTATCGGGAATTAAGGTGCGCGCTTCCTTACCCACATACAGGGCATCCAACCCGCGGATGTTTAACGTAGGGTACTGAATCGACTCCTGGAAATTATCGCCTATTTTGTCCCGCTCCGCAATGCCGAGGAATTTTTTGATTTCAGTTTCGTCATCGGGTACTTGTTTCAAAATCCTTTTCTCTTCTTCCGTCAAGACCACACCCTCGTAAAATCCGGGTAACGTAACCCTTCCTTCATCGTCTTTCATGGAAGCGAGCAGTTGTGCCAGTCGCATGGCCGGGTTGGGTGTGTAATTGCCGTAGTTTCCACTGTGTGCTGGATTACGCGGCCCGAATACAGTGAGTGTGATTTCACAAATGCCGCGCGCGCCAAAACTCAACGTGGGTTGATTGGAGATGTGACGGGGTCCATCAAAGATCATGAACATATCGGCAGTCAGATCGCTTTTGTATTGTTCAACCGCCTTCGGAAGATTAGGCGAACCGAGTTCTTCTTCAAAGTCCATAATCACTTTCATATTGTAATTAGGCTCTTGTTTGAGTTCTGCCAATGCATCCAATGAAGCCAGGAAAGAAGCTACTGGCCCTTTGGCATCGGAGGTTGCACGCGCAAAAATCCTCCAGTCCGGATCAAACCCTTCGTACAGGCGTTCATAGGCAATGGTATTCCAATTACCGTGTTCATCTTTTTCTTTCAGGGTTGGTTTCCACGGACTTTCCTGGTTCCAAAGTGCGGGATCAACGGGCTGGCCATCAAGCTGAAGGTAAATCAATACAGTCTTGGTAGTCTTTACCGGCTTTTTCACGT
>CAZOYJ010000351.1:0-2770 GCA_964583905.1 uncultured Roseivirgaceae bacterium | reverse complement strand
AGCGCATCGGTTATCAGTTTGGGAAGTTCTATACCCGCTTCTTCCCCTTGTACAAAAAGCGTGTAAACAAACTCGCGATCTGGCCTGAATATAATGGAAGCATACCCAAGTGCATCCGTTGTAAAACTGGCTACCGTTTCACCCGCACTGTTGCGAATAACACCCGAAGTTTCGGGCTTGCCCACCACCACCATCCGGTTGGTTAGCCCCGCTACAAAATTTCCACCTTCGGCATGAAAACGCCAGGCGGGTGTAACCGGTATGGGCTGGATTCGAGTATCGCCTGTAACGAGAATATTTTTTTTGAAATAAAATTCTTCAGCACTGTTGCGCATCCAGTTGGTGTAGGCCACCAACAGGTACATACCGGGTGTTAGCGTAGGGGGAAGTATGATCTGGTTCTTGAACAAACCGTTGTGCGCCAATACATACTGTGACGAAACGGCAACACCGGCTTCATCCAGCAAATCGATGTACACAAGCTGCCGCCCGGCAATCGGGCCCAAGCCGTGTGCGGAAAGTAAATACCCGGCAAAGAAAAGTGTATCGGCTGGTGCATAAGCCGGCTGATTACATGCCACGTGAATTTTTAAAGGAATGTTCTGCTCATAATAATCCGCAAGTTTTTGTTGCCGCATATCCTGGCCGTGCAGGGGCTTCCACAACCAGCAAGTCAACACCATGTATAGAATCAGTTTCGGTTTCATATTTACCAGAAATGGGGCCTGACATTTGAACTCGACTTGAATTTTAAACGGCAGTCATTCCGAAACAAATCCGGGTCATTAATGGTGTACGGAAGATCCGATCGTTCAATAAAAATGCGGTCCTTTACAACCGAAGAAACTGTAAATATTCCCAACGCCTTACGGGAAGGGGTGGTAACGTTTTGAATGTTGCCTTCTATAATCACTGCATTGGGCTGAAATAAACTTCCCGCACCTTCCTGTTGCGCCTGCACCAGTTTCCAGAAAGCATAGACATCCTCCGAAATACTTAATTGTTCTACTTCAATGGAATATTTGTTAAAAAAACGCCAGCGATCTGCCGGGATAACAGCAATTAAAACTTTATTAAAAGTCTTGTCGGTTACAAATTGATTGTTGCCCAATCGCACACGTCCATCGTGTTCCGTTACCCAACACGAACAACAGGTGCAATCACCGGTTCGATAAATTGTGCCGTATGGTGTAGGAAGGGCTGATTCCGGATTTCCCGAACCATCCGAAATTACCTCGTACCCACTGCACGGTAACGGATCGGGAACACGAGCAGGAGGTGAACCTATCACGGTGGTTTGCAACTCAGGTTGGGTGATAATTTCATACGTGCCGGTGTAGCGCCACCGGAGCAACCCGTTGCTTTGCGCATCGGCACGCGCATCAACATATACCCGGAATGCATCCTGGTACAATTGTGTTTGCGGATCATAAAAATAACGTGGAGCAAATTCAAAATATACGTTGTCCAGTGTACCGGCTGGCTCCAACTGCTGCGGCACTGACCGATACTCTTCCTGGTTGGCTGTGCGAATGATCAGTTGATACTGCCTGCCGGGTTCGGCTGTTACTATACCCTCCGCCAATTCAAAGGTGCCGGGGGCAGTTTGCGTAAAAAATACTTCAGCATCATCGTCAATACGCACCCGAACCAGCGCCAGGTCTACAGGCTGCGGTGTCTGGAAGGCTTCCTTATTTTGGAGATTGGAAGAAAGAAACAACCGCACCGTATGCGGACCGGGCCCGGCATAAATTCCGCCATCCACCACCAACTGACTTACATAAACCGGTACACGTATATCCAACGGATCTATACAGGCATTGAGTAAAATGAGCAGGAACGATATGACTTTGTAGCGCTTCACATCTTAAAATTTAAACGTATAGGTTACCGTGGGAATGGCCGTGCCGATTACCGCCAACCGGTAGGGCCGCAGGTAACCGGTGCCGTCATCCTTGAAGAAAACCGAAAACGGATTTTTCCTCGCGTAAACATTGTAACACGAAATCACCCACGTGCCGCTCCAGGGCTTTTTGATTTTGTGATTACCTTCAATCACAAAAGCTATGTCAAGCCGGTGATAATCCGGAATACGGTATTGGTTACGATCGGAAAACTGGGAGATCAAAACCCCGTCAACTTCATACCCGGATACGGGCAACGACATGGGCCTGCCGGTGCGGTAGGTGAACCCACCGGAAAAATGATGCCTCCGTGTGATGCCATAGCGCCAACTCATATTAACCATGTGGGGCTGATCGTAATTGGCCGGATAGGTTTGTCCCGCGTTAATGCGTTCACTATCAAAGGCACCGTCTACCACCCGTAACGATCGGGCATAGGTGTAATTCAGGTTTCCCGTAAGGCGGCCCTTCAGCTTTGTAAGCGAAGTTTCCAACCCATAGGCATCGCTTTCGCCCAAGAGTAAGGCGGTCTCCAGTTGTGGATTAAGAATCAAATCGGCTCCGTCTTTGAAATCGAGGATGTTGCGTGTTTTACGGTAATAGAGTTCGGCAAAGGCTTCATACATTCGGTCTTTCAACTCTATATAATAACCCAACGAAAGCATATCGGCTACCTGGGGTTTGAAATAAGCATTGCTTGGTTGCCAGATATCCACCGGTGTAATGGCCGCAGTATTGGAAACCAGGTGCAGAAACTGCTGCAACCGGTTATAGCTTAACTTAACCGAACGCGTCTCGTTGATGGCGTATCGCACCGATACCCGGGGCTCAGGGCCATGATAAGTTTTAATGATGGCGCCACCCTT
>CAZOYJ010000350.1:0-2778 GCA_964583905.1 uncultured Roseivirgaceae bacterium | reverse complement strand
CTAACGTGGTGAGAGAATTTTCGTCTTCCATAAGCGGTATATCCAACCTATCGAATACATAATTTTTCAGAAAGCTAATGGCAAACAATGAATAGGTTACATCACCGTAAATTAAACGAGCCGGGTCGCTCATCAAATTATTGTTTGCAGCCATGACAAGGGTAATATCCTTTTCAGGCACTTTCAAAAATAGACTTGAATAGCAATCATACTGTCCATATCCCCAGATCAACTTCTTGCCGTTGAATTGCTGGCTAAAAATACCATACCCATATTGTAACTTGCTTTTGGCCGGAGTAAACATTCTTACCCTGGATTCTTCTGTCATGAGCGAATTGTCATCCATTGCCTTGCTGAATATTGTTAGATCGCGAACAGTTGAGGTAATACCCGCAGCGGCAGAATACCCGTACTCTATGAATCCGGCTTTTATCCTGCCTTCATAGAAATAGGGCAATGCTATTTTTCTGGCTTCCTTCCGTATTTGCGCGGAATCCTTTAGCAGATAGGTATGTTTAAGTTTAAGTGGTTGAATTATTTTCTCCTGCATTGCGTTGTCAAAAGTTGTTCCGGATGCTTTTTCAATCACGGTTGTCAACCAACCAAAGCGGCCGCTGTAATAGAAGTTTTGCCCTACATTTCCCTGCGAGGTGTGCGCGAGTACATGCTTGATTTTTATAGAATCGGGAATCCCTTTGTCAGAAACATAGTTGTTGATTGGCTCATCCCATGCGATTTTTTTGGCTTCAACCAACTGCATCATTAAAACTCCGGTAAACATTTTTGTCAGCGATGCCATAGGGATTGTTGTGGATGAGTCGATGGCTATTTGATGTTCTATGTCGGCAAAACCCATGTAGTGTTCATATACAATTTGGTCACCCTGCTTAATAATGACAGACAGACCAGGAATGTGAAAGTAATCTTTGAGTTGAATTAATTCTTTTGAAAAACGCTCATTCTTTATTTTGAAGTCCTGATTGATTTTTATGCAACCTGTGACCATTACAGAAACAAAAATGATTGGAATAATTTTCTTCATGTCTGTCTGGTGCGGGTTACGTCAATCCTGGTTATGGCTTGCCTGCAACAAGTAAATATAATCATAACCTGATTTCAACTATCGCAAGCAGGAGGCAAAGCAATTGGTTGTTGGAGAGGGAGCCTTAGGATGTTAGGATGTGGGTGCAGGCGGTATTATGGGAAGGATAAGAAGGATGGGGATGAGGTGTATTATGGGTGAGGCTAAGCGTAAGGCTAAGGTTAAACGCCCACCTCAACCTTAATATGTAAACCATATTACTTAAAATATGTAAAATGATTTTGTTAAAAAATGTAAAATGATTTTGTTAAAAAATGTAAAATAGCTGTATATTTGCTATGCAAACGCACATGGAGTGGAATATAAAAATCGTATAACCGACAAGGAATTACAGCGGAAACTCAATTCTTCAGGTGCAGTACTCATCAGGGGCCCGAAGGCTTGTGGAAAGACAGAGTCAGCAAAGCAATTAGCCAGGAGTGTTTTGAATGTAGACAGGGATGAGCAAATAGAGGCACTCATCAGCACAGCACCCAAACGCCTGCTGTTGGGCGAAACCCCACGGCTAATTGACGAGTGGCAGGTACAGCCTAAACTTTGGAACTACATACGTCATGAAATTGACGAGCGCCAAAAAAATGCGCAGTTTATACTAACGGGCTCGGCCAACCCTGAAGAATCGGTAAAAATGCATTCTGGAGCTGGCAGGTTCACCATGGTGGATATGCGCACCATGTCGTGGCAGGAGTTAGGTTTTTCTTCCGGTAAAATAAGCTTACAAAAACTGTTGGCAGGCGAAAAAATGGATGTGTATGATCAACCCACCGATCTGGAATTTATTATTGAAAGAATTGTAATTGGCGGTTTTCCAACGCTCTTACATAAAACGGTGATGCAGGCAGCCGATTTAAACCGCGCGTATGTTGAATTACTTGCCGAAGCAGATATGAGCCGTGTTTCTGACATCAGGCGCGACCCGGTAAAAGTCAGAAGCCTGTTGCGTTCACTGGCCCGAAATACATCAACATTGGTGGATATATCAGCGTTGGAACGCGATGTCCGTGAAAATGATCATGCAGGAATTACCAGGCCAACCGTTTACGATTACCTCGATGCCCTTAACCGGCTGATGATCATCGAGGACCAGCCTGCCTGGAACACACATATCCGTTCGTCATCGGCATTACGAAAATCGTCAAAACGTCACTATACCGATGTAAGCCTGGCCGTAGCTGCGCTTGGCGCAGATAAAAATTCACTCTTAAACGACTTGAATTTTGCAGGTTTTTTATTTGAATCATTGGCTATACACGAATTGCGTGTGTATGCTCAAGCCAATGATGCCAAAGTATATCATTATCGCGATTCAAGTGGCCTGGAAGTAGACAGCATTGTGCAAAAATACAATGGCGATTGGTGCGCTTTTGAAATAAAACTTGGAACAGGACAAATTGAGGAAGCCGCTGCAAACCTCAATAAATTTGTTTCCATCCTGGACGATAAAAAAATCAAACCGCCAAAATCGCTCAACATTATTACAGGAACTGGAATCAGTTACACGATGAAAGACGGAATTAATGTGATTTCATTAGCTTCATTAGGGCAATAAGAAATCGGTGTGAGATGAATTATTTGCGACTTATTCTACCAGTGGAATCTGAAATGATCAAAACCCCATCAACGAATTAACGAATCAACTAATCAACTCATTGCCAACCACCCCCAACACCATCCCA
>CAZOYJ010000349.1:0-2802 GCA_964583905.1 uncultured Roseivirgaceae bacterium | reverse complement strand
TATCAACCATAATATTCCGGCAAATGGTTGGATCATAATTAATGTCGCTCATCGTTCCCTCCCACACGCGGTCGAAGTTTAACCCCACCAGGTTACCCCACGCATCCAATGCCGGGCTGCCCGAGTTTCCGCCTGTGGTATGATTGGCGGCAATGAAGTTCACCGGCAGCTTTCCGTTTACGGCATACAGGCCATAATCTTTCTTGGCATGCAGCTCAATTAACTTCTGGGGCAAATCAAACTCATAATCGCCCGGCTTATACTTTTCCAGCACCCCATCGAGGTACGTATAGTAATCAAAGCGAATTCCATCGCGGGGTGTATACCCGTTTACCTTTCCATAGGTAAGCCGTAAGGTGCTGTTGGCATCAGGATAAAAACGTTTTTCAGGAAACACTTCCAGTTGTGCCGCCATATAGAGGCGCTGTAACCGGTTAACCCGATCCTGGATTTCATTAAGAGGCGATTGCACTTGTCGTTGATACACCTGCTGCATGTCGAGGAACAGGCGGACTGCCGCATCCTTCCGGAGAATTTCAACCACTTCACCCGCAGGCTTGTCGAGCAGGGCCAACGTTTTGGACTGGTCGTGCAAATCGGTTTCTGAAAACAGCGTATTGGCCAACCTCACAAAATCACCTGAGTGTGACTTTAATTTTTCGGTAACCAACGCAGCCTGGTATTTCGCCTCCTGATCGTTTACGTATAGCGCCAGCAATACTTCAAACATCTTCCGGTCTACTACCGGACTGTAATCCTGGTAAAAAGAAGTGAGCCTGCTCTTCACTTGCCCTAACCGATTGGCGTAACCTTCCGCCCCATCTTTCTCGTAAGCCGCTACCAATCCGTTTAGTTGCGCGGCAATGGTGAACAATTCCAGGCGGCTGACAATCTCGGTGTAATAATCACGCGCCAAGCCGTAAGGTTTTAATTCTGCGTAAGCGGATTGTACATCACGCAACACCGTTGCGTATTTTTTCGAAAGCTCCGCATCGGCATTTACCCGCTTTAGGAACTCAGCTTCGTACTGTTGCTTGCGGCCCAGGCCATCTACCCGGGTTAAGCCCAACAACTCCCCTTGCCATTTCTTCCACGCATTGGAAACGGAAGCCCACTTGGCCGCATACTGAATCTTAATCTGTGGATCCGTGCGCATGTGGCTGTCCATAACTCCCAGAATGTGATCGCGGATTTTTATTTTAGCAGGATTGTTCACGTCCATCAATTGTTGTACGGCCACACCGGGAAGGTATTGGTTGGTTCGCCCCGGAAAACCGAAGACCATAGTGAAATCATCCTGGGCCACTCCATCCAAGGAAATCGACAGCGACTTTTTTGGTTTGTATGGAACATTATCGGGCGAATACGCTGCCGGTTTGTTGTCTTTGCCGGCATAAATGCGGAACAACGCAAAGTCACCCGTGTGGCGCGGCCACATCCAGTTGTCGGTATCCTTGCCGAAGTTTCCAATAGACGAGGGCGGGGCGCCTACCAACCGCACATCGTTATACGTTTCGGTAACAAACAAAAAATACTGGTTGCCTTCATAAAAGGGCCTGACAAACACGCCTTGGTGCGCCTCCTTCTGAACGGCATTTCGAATCGCAGTTATGTTTTTGTCAACCTGCGACTGCCGCTCGGCCTCCGTCATGGATTCCGTAACCCCCGCCAGCGCCCGGGCGGTAACGTCATCAATGCGCACAATAAACGTGACAAATAAATTCGCGTTGGGTAATTCTTGCTTTTTGTCCATTGCCCAGAACCCATGATCGATGTAATTGTTTTGAAGTGTTGTGTGGCTCTGGATCGCACCAAACCCACAATGGTGATTGGTGAGCACCAGGCCTTGCGATGAAATCACCTCGCCCGTGCAAAATCCGCCAAAGCTTACAATGGCATCTTTTAAACTGCCCTTGCTGATGCTGTAGATATCATCAGCCGTGAGCTTCATGCCCATGCCGCGCATTTCCTTTTCGTTGAGCTTGGCCAGTAGCATGGGGATCCACATGCCCTCATCGGCAAGGGCAACCGTGCGAACAAAAAATAGAAATCCGATCAGCAGAAGTTTATAGCGATTCATAAGGATGGTATTACGTTTTTGATGGCGATAAAGATAAGGGCCAGATAATAGTCTGGCAACACGAACCGGGCAATCTTACTGAATAACCGGATGGCGCTTGAACGGATGGCTCCGATCAAAAATATACCGGTAGGTAATCAACTTGCGACTTTGAATGCCGCCCAGGTTTTTGGAAATGTTCAGCATCTTCGGATTGAAATCGCCCTGCCACAGCAACTCCACCGATTTATAATGCGTACCCTTCTTAAATCCCTTCTCGGCTTCAACGATCATGAAATAATCTACACCCGTGCCCTGGAATTCCGGAACAACGCCATAGATCAACCCCACAAACCGGTCGCATTTGCCGAGTTTTAAGTAGTACAGAAACTTCAGTTTTCCCCACAGGTTCCATTTCCCGTTCAAATATTTAAACGCCTGGTTTAAATCCGGAATGTTTATCCACATGGAAATGGGCTCGTCACGATGATAGGCAAACCACACCAACCGCTCATCGATCACCTGCTTCATGGACTCAAACACCTTTACGGCTTGCGCCTCACTCATCTCCTTGTTGCCGCCATGCTTTGCCCAGGCTTTGTTATAAATCGTACAAAAATCGCGGGCAAATTTTTTTAATTGATCCTTTTTAAAATGCACGGTTTTAAATTCAGGCTGGAGGGCATACCGGGCATGGGCTTCATAAAATTTGGGCTGCAATTGTTTCTCCCCGGCTACTGGCA
>CAZOYJ010000348.1:0-2825 GCA_964583905.1 uncultured Roseivirgaceae bacterium | reverse complement strand
CGGAAAAATCGGATCGCTTAATGTTTCGGTGGCAGCAGGGATTGCCCTGTATGAGGTGGTGCGGCAAAAATTAAAAATCAGCTAAAATTTAGCTGCCAAATTTTTAACCGGCAAACAGGTTAACCGACTTCTCCAGCGTTAAATGACTTGCTGAAGGTTTTTTGTT
Source organism: uncultured Roseivirgaceae bacterium (assembly GCA_964583905.1). GTDB lineage: Bacteria > Bacteroidota > Bacteroidia > Cytophagales > Cyclobacteriaceae > UBA2336. Next base: position 2,659 of record CAZOYJ010000348.1, on the reverse strand, counting down.
ATTGACAAAGTCGGTGGGTGAACAGGCGAATTGCTCCCGAAAACATTTTGCAAAATACGACAGGCTAGTAAAGCCCACCTTATAGGCCACCTCGCTGATATTTCCGGTTTTCATGATCAACAAATCGGCAGCCCGTTGCAGGCGCATCTTTCGGATGTAATCGTTGGGCGTCAGGCCTGTTAATAAAGATACCTTTCGATAGAGTTGGATTTGGCTCATGGCCAACTCCTTGGCAAACGAAGTCACACTAAATGAAGGATCTGCAAGGTTATCTTCCACGACCTTTATTATGCGCAGCAATAAATAACTGTCGGAGGTTGGTGACATGGCGTTTTTAACTTGTATTGAATTCTGGTTCAGTTTTTCCCGGAGATTTTTACACAGTTGGATATGATTATTGATGCGCCAGACCAGTTCTGTCTGGTAATCTTCTCCAAACATGCAATCGTTTGCTCCAAATTGCAGGCCTGCAAGTTTTAGGTTAATGTCCACATGTTCGCCAACCAGTATAACCGGCACATGATTAATTTTTCCGTTGAGTTTTATCCGGTAACAAAGTTGCAGCGCTTTGGCACAATCCACAGTCAAGTCGATTAACAGTACCCCGGGCGGCTCATGCATGAGGTGGGCCTGGGTATTATCGAGGTCTACGATATGGGTGTTGAAAAGACCATCAAGTTTTTGAATAAGCCGGGTTTGGATGAACTGACTTCGGCCCGCAATCAATATGTTGCTGCGCGTATTCTGTAATAGTCCTTCCTTCTTGAGGAGGTCTATATCCTGCGGATAAGTTACAAGTACCTGCATACACTAAGGGGTTGGTAATCATTAGTGTAAAAAAGGGCATAGCGTAACCTCCGTGAATGTATTAACAATACAAAAATACTGGGCAAACCAGCGTTTGAGTGGCTTTTTTCAAAAACACCGGGTCGGTCTATAAAAACTCACTACCACCCTTCATGGCCTTAACATCGTTTACAAACTGGCGGAATAAATCTTCCCGGTCTTTTTCGCACACAATCACCACATTGCCAAATTCGCCCACCAGGTATCCATTCAATCCCTGTACGATAATCAGGCGCTCGGGCGATGAGGAACGGATTATCGAGTTCCGGGTATCGTAAACCAGGGTGTGGCCGGTTACGGTATTGTTGCTTTTATCTTTTGTTGAGATGTCGTGTATGGAATTCCACGACCCCAAATCTGACCAACTGAAATTTGCCTGGCACACATAAACGTTTTTAGCTTTTTCCATCACCCCGTAATCGATGGAAATACTTTTGCAATGTGCATACACTTTTTCTATGGCTTGCTTTTCACCGGGGGTGTCGAGCATAGAAATGTTTTCTTCGAAATCTTCGGCCATTTCGGGCAGGTGTTGCTTTAATGCTTTTAGAATAGCCTGAACACCCCATATAAAAATTCCAGAGTTCCACACAAAGTCTCCGCTTTCTAAGAATTTCCGCGCAAGCGAAATTTCAGGTTTCTCGGTAAAGGTTTTCACCTTTTTCAGAATTTTTTTGTCGGGCAAAAACTGAATGTATCCGTAACCGGTTTCCGGGCGGGTTGGTGTTATACCCAACGTAATCAGCTTGTCCTGGCCTTCTGCCTGGCTTACGGCTTTCGAAATGGTACTGATAAATTCATCTTCTTTTAAAATAAGGTGATCGGAGGGACTCACCACAATTACAGCCTGGTCATTTCGTAATTTAATTTTGTAGCTGGCATACGCAATGCAGGCGGCCGTGTTCTTACGCATAGGTTCGCCCAGAATCTGGCTGTCGGCTAATTCGGGTAATTGTTCCTGTACAATATGTCGGTGCTCCTCGTGTGAAACCACGTAAATGTTTTCCTGGTCGCACAGCGAAAGGAAACGATCGTATGTGGATTGCAACAATGATTTGCCAATACCTAATACATCCAGAAATTGCTTGGGTCTTGCGTTGCGGCTATACGGCCAGAAGCGAACACCAACGCCACCGGCCATCAGCACTACATAAAGGTTATTTTTCATGATCCGGTAATAGGGTGAAGAACTATACTATTCCTTCTTTCAATAAATCGTGTAAATGAATAAAGCCCTTTACTTTATTATTTGCGGTTACGACAAGCTGCGTAATACTATTTTCCTGCATCTGTTGCAGCGCGCGCGCAGCAAACTCATCATTGGCTATCGACTTGGGATTAGGGGTCATAATATCGGAAGCCTTTATGCCCTCCAATTGACTATTTTTTTCAAGCATTCTTCTTAAATCGCCATCGGTAATAATCCCTAAAAGTTTCTGATCCTGATCAACTACGGCTGTACAGCCTAACCGCTTGGTAGAGATTTCAATGATTACATCTTTAAGGGCAGAGTCGGGTTGTACCATAGGCACCGCATTCCCGTCCACGATATCCGATACCTTCAGGTAGAGTTGCTTACCCAGCGATCCGCCCGGATGAAACTGGGCAAAATCTTCACTGGTAAAATTCCGCAATTCGAGCAGACTAATGGCCAGAGCATCGCCTAATGCCATATGAGCGGTTGTACTGGTGGTAGGCGCCAGGTTGTTCGGGCATGCCTCTTCCGTAATCGTGGCATTCAACACATAATCGGCATGCTGGGCAAGATAAGAATTCGTGTTGCTTACCAGTGCAACAAGCATGGATCCCCTGC
>CAZOYJ010000347.1:0-2833 GCA_964583905.1 uncultured Roseivirgaceae bacterium | reverse complement strand
CTTTTAAGGTATCAGTCGATGAAAATGGTGAAGTAATGGGTGTAACTCCAATTACAAGGGGACTTAGTTTAGAAGCTGAGAAAATATTTAAGAAGCTCATCGAAAATCTAGAATTTACACCAAAAGGGACAATGGTTAAGAAAATTAATGAAGGAACTATTACTTTTAGGGTAGTATCAAGTAAGAAGTAAATAGACTTCTTAATAATTATGGACTTAGCAAATAAAAAGGTTGAATTAATCGAATGGATCACCCGGCTTCAGGATGAGCACCTCATTAAGCAGGTGGAAAATCTTCGATTGCAGTCTGTACTGGAAGCTTATCAGGCGCGTACACCTGAAACAACGGATGAAATCGTGACACGGCTTAACAAATCTGAAGAAGCCATTCGTAAGGGAAATGTCTATTCTCAAGCTGAAATTGAAGCCTATTTTGAATCGAAATTCAAAAAGTGATTAAGGCTCGTTGTATCTGGTCAGCCGAAGCATTGATTGATCTTGAAATCATTTATGATTTTCTGGCCATTAATTCACAAACGTCTGCTCAACGGGTAGTTTCAAAAATCCTCGACCGTACGCATCAGTTGGAACGTTATCCTGAATCGGGCCCGGTTCAGGAAGGTTTGCAAGGAACTGAACTATAATACCGGTATTTGGTTGAAGGAAATTATAAAATCATCTATAGGTTTAGCGAAGAACTTAATATCGTGTATATCGAGCTCAAATTTGACACCCGAAGTGATCCATCTAAACTGAAAATCGGATAATTCAAATTCTGATGCACCAGCATTGGATTTTCATTCTACTCTGCTGAGATTTGCGCCCGCATGTTCCAATCGTATTCCGAAACCCTTCACTACCTGTATGCCAACCTGCCCATGTTTCAACGGGTGGGCGCAGCAGCCTACCGGAAAGACCTTACCAATACGATGGCGCTTTGCAAGCTTCTCGAAAATCCTCACCAGAAATTAAAATCCGTACACGTGGCCGGCACAAACGGCAAAGGAAGCACTTCGCACATGCTGGCTTCTGTATTGCAATCGGCCGGGTATAAAACGGGCTTATACACTTCACCTCATTTAAAGTCGTTTACCGAACGCATTCGGGTTAATGGCGCTGAAGTCGACCAGCAATTTGTCGTGGCATTCGTTAACCGGATGAAATCCCACATCGATGAAATCAAACCTTCCTTCTTTGAGATTACGGTGGCTATGGCGTTTGAATATTTTGTTCAGCATCAGGTGGACATTGCCATTTTTGAAGTGGGCATGGGCGGCCGGTATGATTCCACCAACGTCATTACGCCTGAGGTTTCAATCATTACCAATATCGGGTTCGATCACCAGGAATTTCTGGGCGATACGCTGGCGAAGATTGCAGCTGAAAAAGCAGGGATTATCAAGCCCGGAGTGCCGGTTGTGATTAGTGAAAGTCAGGATGATGTCAAATCCGTGTTTATCGAAACTGCGCAAGACCGGTCGGCTCCCATTTGGTTTGGTGCAGCCGAATTCCGAGCTGAATACACTTCATCGGGATACGTGAATGTGTATCATACCGATCAATTGTTCCTGGCCGATCTTAACCTTCCGTTGCAGGGAAGCTACCAGGTAAAAAATCTGCCGGGGGTATTGAAAGCAATCGATGTAGTGAAGTCAAGGGGACTCACGATCTCTCCGGAACACATTAAATCGGGGTTGGAAGGAACCGTAGTGCAAACCGGGCTAAAGGGCAGGTGGCAACGGTTGCAAGAAAAGCCTCTGATGGTCTGTGACACAGGGCATAATGTAGATGGCATACGCGAAGTAGTTCGCCAAATCCGGCAACAACGTTACCGTAAGCTTTTTATCGTTTTCGGGATGGTAAAGGATAAATCGAGAAAGGAAATCCTGGAACTATTGCCCAACGATGCGTTCTATTATTTTTGCCAGGCTAAAATTCCACGGGCGCTTGATGCAACGGTGTTGGCCGAAGAAGCAGAAGCTGTAGGTTTAAAGGGGGAAGTGGTGCCTGATGTTAACGAAGCGATCGGCAAGGCAAAAGCATCAGCCGAATCCGATGATTTTATTTTCATAGGCGGGAGCACGTTTGTAGTGGCAGAAATTGAAAACGTATAAATTTTGTGAAACGGAAACAAGAACGATTCAGAATTATTGAAGAACGGGAGAATGTGCTGGAGCGATCGAAGTCTTTGTACCATGCCATCAAGGGAAAATGGAACGAACTGTACTTTAAAAACAATCATCCGATTACACTCGAACTTGCGTGTGGAAGGGGAGAGTACACCATAGGACTGGCCAGTCAGTTTCCTGACCGAAATTATATCGGTATAGATATAAAAGGCGAGCGCATCTGGAAGGGCAGTACCTGGGCCGTTGAGCAAGGCCTGCCGAACGTAGCATTTTTACGAACCCAGATTTTGCTCATCGAAAATTTCTTCAAAGAAAACGAGGCCGATGAAATCTGGATTACGTTTCCGGATCCCCGTCCGCGGAAGCGCGATATGAAGAGGCGATTAACCAGTCCGCGGTTTCTGGAAATGTATAAGAAATTACTGAAGCCGGGCGGGTACATCCGCATAAAAACCGACAACACCGGGCTGTACAACTACACCCTGGAGGTGCTGGCAGAGCGCGCGGACATTACCGACCTGAAATTTACCGATAACCTGTACCAATCCGATTTGCAGCCCGAATGCTTTGATATCAAAACCCGCTACGAAGAAGAGTTTGCTTCAAAGGGTGAACTGATTAAATACCTTCGATTTAAATTTATGTAATGGGACCTGAGTGGTAAGACCGCAACGGTTCTTTTGCTTACTGCAAGACATAGGTTAC
>CAZOYJ010000346.1:0-2851 GCA_964583905.1 uncultured Roseivirgaceae bacterium | reverse complement strand
TCAACAAAAAATGAATGATTCCAATTTCTACGGTGATACCTTGCATACCTTAGTATTACCGATCCGGAGGCAAAGACATCGGTATCATAATATGAATTTTTTTCCCACATATATCGAATCTGCATTAAACTTATCGACAATACAACTTCCCCGTCATTCCGTGGCTTAAAATGAAAACATGGATTCTCGATAATGAGTGGGAGTAACAAAATTCCCACCACACCTGCTTGTCTGTCATTCGATTGTAATAACCCTAACCCTAAAAGCCCCAGGAAGCCGCCACCTATTTCAAAATAATCTGGACCTCCAGCCAGTACTGTGCCAAATCCAAATCCCCCGCCTAACATGTATTCACCTTCTATTCCAATGGCGAACTTGGGTCTAAGATGATTAAAGGAAACAACAGTTGTGACACCACCAATACTTGCATCTTTTTTTGAATACCCGGTAAAAAGTCTTTCTTGGGCCAGGGCCCATTCACTGATTACAACCCCTGCTATCAGGAGCATGCGTTTCAATAAGCTCATGGAGAAATTAATTTTATTCAAGGACGAATGCTCTTGTTGATCTTAATTTTCATAAGCTTTGTTATAATCGGTTCAATCAATTTTCTCATTTTAAGGTCTCTGCTAAGGCATTAGATATTCAGAATTACTCTACTTCCAAAACCTCGAAATCCGCAACGGGTATATTTGAATAATTCACACGAGTTGCACCACCAGCAACATAAAGTCTCCCGTTTAACATAACAGCCGCAGACGAGTGTCTATTGCTTTTTAATGATGTGACATGGTTCCAATTTCCTGTGCCCAAAGAATACCTTTCAACATCCTCTCGTATGATGTAGTCATTCGTACCATACATGTAACCTCCTACAGCATAAATCATTTCATCTGAAGAAGCGAGTGCTGCTCCATAGCGAGGTACACTTAAAGGCTTAAGCAAACGCCACTCATCATCTGCAGGTAAATATTTCAGAAATTCCGCCCCGTGGCTTACATAAAGTTCACCATTCGTTGAAACAGACGTATAGGGCTGAAGATTAAATTTGGAAAGAGGGGCTCCATCCTGGCTCCACTCATTAGTGACAGGATCATATACAAAAGTAGGTATATCCGCTCCTGCACTTCCGCCAGCAATGTATATTTTGTTATTTATTGTTGTGCCGCTTATAAACTGATTCCCTAACACACTATTGGGTGCCAAAACAGCTAAAGGCAATGGGGTCTTTGACGTCCATTCATCTGTAACTGGATCATATTCCTCGTTAGTGTATAGGTAAGATATGTTATCAAGATTTCCACCAGTTATACCCCCAATAGCGTAGATTTTTCCATTGGCTTTAGCAACTACCAAATAACCCCGGCCTGTAGGCATGCTGGCTTTAGTGGTCCAGGTGTCAGTAGCAGGGTCGTAAGCCTCCACAGTTTTTACGCCAGTTGCATTATACCCACCGATTGCATACAATTGTCCATTATAATCAACCATTCCAAAGCTGTGTCGTGCAGTTGGCATTGGCTTTAGTGCTCGCCACATAGGCCCCGATTCTTCGTCACTGCACCCCAATAATAAAATTGAGATAGACAATGTTATTCCAAAAAATGTTGTCTTGTTCATAATCAATTTCATAAAATTTGTACAAAAATTAAATTTGATCGTGAGCTTAATTGCCTGATAAAAAAGCGTGAATTACAGCAACAAAATAATAGGCATAGTCTCACCGATAATCGCAACATTCGCAAACAAAAATTCCTGTCCTAAAGCCAATAATTTTAAAATTCTTTTAAAGTTCATTCATTCACTTTATTGATTGGTTAAAGCTCCAAACCAGGTCTACCGAAGTTTGCCAATAAGTTGCATTTGATTTTTTTTGTTGACTAAACCGGAAGGTATCGGCATCATCATAATAAATGTCGGCATATTTCACAGAGGTGCCGGTATGTAAACCTGTTTTTAGTCGTATGCCATACCTTAAATCGGAGGTAAGGGGAATATAAATGCCAGTCGAAAGCCCCAGGCATAGGCCAAAGGAAGTATCGTTGTAAATCCTGTCTTCTGATTTGACAAATAACAGATAGCTGGTATGCGTTACTGAATAATTGGCAAATCGGAAGCCTCCCTTTCCTTCCATAAACAATCTGACCTTCGACTCCGGGTTCAGATCAACCCGATGGACTGTTGTCAGTGCAAATACCAGAAATGCCGGATCAAGGCTCTCATTGGTCATCAGGTTATTGGGAATATGGACAGGGTGACTCTTAGTGGATGAAAAAATGAAGTCTGCTGAAATACCGAAAGCATAGTTTGGGCTTTTCTGCCGGAACCCGCCCAGTTCCAGTCCAACAGCTTTTTTATTGAGGATCACCTCACCCTGGGCCGCACAGTATGATAACCCAACCACTATATGGTCCCGCTTGCTATTTTCCTGGGCCAGTGTTTCTATTTGAAATAGACCGTTATTTAGGGCCATCCAGGCAATTATTACTGTTACTTTTTTCATGTGGCAGGAATTTCTAATCCAAAAATAGGATCATACTCCGCAAGGGAGTTAGCACGGATTCACCATTTGCTGACACTTTACTGCGCAGACAGGCTGGGAACTTAGCCAAGGTGGCGTTTCAGGCAGGATTTGTTGCCTTTGCTTAGGTGCTTAAAGTCTCACCAAACGAATTTATAGATACTCGGCTATAGGTAGGAAACCGGTGCTTAAAGTATACATCATTTTGGCTTTGAAGCCCTCCGCAAATCTTCCACAACAAATGCCAGCCCCTTTTGTATCACTTTTTATCGGACTTGTAAAATGTAAATGAAAACTTGGCATCGGTTTCAAGTTCACTGTCAACCACATCGG
>CAZOYJ010000345.1:0-2858 GCA_964583905.1 uncultured Roseivirgaceae bacterium | reverse complement strand
TCACATCACGATTTTCGCAACGCTGTGTAGGTCCAAATAGCACTAAGTAAGTCAAAAACTCCAAACACAATCAGCAAGGGAGATACCCACTCCATCAGCACAAAAAGAATAAACCATAGGATTATAGAAGCCCGGATATATACGGTAAGGGTAAGAAACAGCGTATGGTTGGTGGGCGCCATCAGAAAATAATATAACCCCAGGTTGAAGACCAGCATACCCACCACGCGTATCCAAACTTCGCTGGTTTCCGGCATCATCGACAGCGTTAGCAAGGTGTTGGGAAAAACAATCAGGATGACGCCCAGGAGCAACAGGTAAATAGAAAAAACATACAACGATTTGGCAGCTTGTGTCATAGGACATGGATTTAGTTAACGATACATGAAAGATACTAAAAGATTGGAATTATCTTTGGGCCTTCACCATCCGCGCCCCTATGCCATTATTTGTCGCCTCACTAAATTCCGGAAGCAACGGCAATTGCTATTACATTGGTAATGACCAGGAGGCGGTGCTTATTGACGGGGGCATCTCCTGCCGCGAAACAGAAAAACGATTACAGCGCCTCAACCTCGATATTAAAAAGATAAAAGCAATCCTTGTATCACACGAGCATGGCGATCATGTACATGGCATACCGGCATTATCGAAGCGGCATTCACTCCCGGTTTACATTACACCTAACACGAATCGACAAGTCCGTCATGATCTTCCTGATTCGGTTATCCGGCACTTTCGTCCCTACGAACCTATTTCCATTGGCAAGCTAACCATCACCGGCTTTCCAAAATATCATGATGCCATCGATCCCCATAGTTTTATCATCACCTCACCGGATGATCATCCTGAAAAAAGGATTACCGTTGGTGTGTTCACCGATATTGGCAAGCCGTGCGATCATGTACTGAACCATTTCAGCCAATGTCATGCTGCCTTCCTGGAAGCGAATTACGATGATCACCTGCTGGAACGCAGCGCGTACCCATATGCATTGAAACAACGCATCCGTGGTGGTCGCGGACATCTATCCAATGCAGAAGCACTGAAAGTGTTTACCGATCACCGGCCTGCCCACATGAGTCATTTGTTTTTAGCACACTTGTCGCAGCACAACAATAAACCCGAACTGGTGCAGGAATTATTTCACCACCATGCCGGCAACACACAAATTGTAGTAGCCTCCCGCCACCGGGAAACGGACGTGTATGTGATTCGCGATGTAGGAATAGTGAATGAGGTAATGAAAGTCAGAAACCGATTTTCCCACCAACTGGAATTATTTCGGTAGCGATCTGAAGGTAAATTTTCAATACTAATAAATGGCATTTCACCTTTGGCACTTTTTCTCTCCATCAATTCCCCTTAACTCAGAGCTAAGCAAAGGATTCAAAATTAATTATTAACTACCTTTGATAACATTTTAGCATAACAACTTATGTTGGGTAATTAAAAATAAATTCTGACATGAAAAGAGTTGCACTATTAGTTTCATCCATTCTTTTTCTCGCATTTAGATGCGAAGAATACAGTCAACTTGAAGCGCTTACAGTTTTTACAATAGGCAAAGGTGATTTGTGTTGTAATGGGGCACAAAATATCTCCAAGCAAAATAGTGTCATTACAAATAAAGTTGAATGGTTTCAATTAATAGAAGCCATGAATACCCTAAATGATGTGTCCTCAAGCTTTACCGAGATTGATATGGATTTTAACCGGTTTCAGATTATTGCAGTATTTGAGGAAATTAAATACAATGGTGGCCATAGTATAGATATAACGAAGGTGGTAGAAACCGAAAGCAACATTGCTGTAACGGTGAAGAACCTGAAGAAAGGAAACTTCACTTCAATTGTAACTCAGCCCTATCACATTGTAAAAATTCCAACATCAGATAAACCGGTTGTATTTATCTGATTCAAAATTTCAGAAATCATTAAAGGTAATAGGAGAATAACAGCCGACACGGCATTGAGGCTTTCAAAATACTTTGGTACTACAGCAAAGTTCTGGCTTGGACCTTAAATCTAAAGAGTTGAATTTAATAGAGCACTATCAAGGCAATATCATTGCATAAATACAACCGAAAATAAATCAGCCCGGTACCGCCCTGCCGTCCCTGCCCATGTTGATGTTCTTCACCAACATGATTTCCGTAAAACTATCTTTGATTTACTTGTTAATATTTCAATCAATTTTGTAGAACCTCAAGAGGCGCAGTTTTGTTGGTGAATCAACCCACTTGCCTTCGCACAACATCAACAAAGGCTAGGCAATATCACTGCATAAACACAAAACAAAAATAATTTAGCCAGGCACTGCCCTGCCATCTTCCCATACCAATCCAACGTGGGCGCCATATTTTTTTACCCAGCTTTCCTGCCCATGTTGGCGTTCTTCACCAACATGATTTCCGTAAAACTATCTTTGATTTACTTGTTAATATTTCAATCAATTTTGTAGAACCTCAAGAGGCGCAGTTTTGTTGGTGAATCAACCCACTTGCCTTCGCACAACACCAACAAAGACTAGGATGACGCAAACACAAACAAAAATAATTCAGCCCGGTACTGCCCTGCCGTCCCTGCCCATGTTGGTGTTCTTCACCAACATGATTTCCGTAAAACTATCTTTGATTTACTTGTTAATATTTCAATCAATTTTGTAGAACCTCAAGAGGCGCAGTTTTGTTGGTGAATCAACCCACTTGCCTTCGCACAACACCAACAAAGACTAGGATGACGCAAACACAAACAAAAATAATTCAGCCCGGTACTGCCCTGCCGTCCCTGCCCATGTTGGTGTTCTTCACCAACATGATTTCCGTAAAACTATCTTTGATTTACTTGTTAATATTT
>CAZOYJ010000344.1:0-2858 GCA_964583905.1 uncultured Roseivirgaceae bacterium | reverse complement strand
GGCAGAAGTTCGTTTGATAAATCATACGATGGATTTGTAAAGTATAAGCTCCTTCGACAGGTGCAGAGTGGTTTTCCCGTAACGGTTACCGGCCTGGGTAGCATGGTTTATAATTCCTCCATGCCAAGAAACTTTCCTGAACTATCGGCATCCGATGCTTTTGCTCAAACCCTGCAAGTATTGATCGCACGTAAATTCTCTTCCGGATTTTCATTTCAACTGGCCCCGCTTATGGTTCACCGGAATACGGTTGATCAGGCAACTGAAGAGAACCTGTTGTTTGCCCTGGGTTTAGGCGGACGTAAATCCATTACGCGGAGCTTGTCTGTTAATGTGGAGTATTACCCGCGCTTAAATGAGAACGCTAACAATCCGAATTACGATGCCATCGGGGTAGGCGTGGAGATTGAAACCGGAGGACATGTGTTTCAACTGATTTTCACCAACACCTTAGGTATGATGGAGCGTAGAATGGCGGCACAGACCTTTGATGACTTTTTTGATGGCGGCATTCATTTTGGATTTAACATCACCCGCACTTTTCAGTTAAAGAGAAATCAGTAATCTTTAGGCAAAATTTAAACTTGCCGAAGCCTTGTTGCTGATCTCCATTATGGTTTACCTGGCGCTTACCGTTCTGGTGGGCTTTTGGGCTTCCCGTAAAATAAAAAATTCAAGCGATTTTATGTTGGCGGGCAGGAGTTTGCCCATCGTGCTCAGCACCTCCGCATTGTTTGCCACCTGGTTCGGCTCGGAAACTGTTTTTGGCGCTTCATCCGAGTTTTTGAAAGGGGGACTTTATTCCGTTATCGAAGATCCGTTCGGAGCTGCCTTATGCCTGTTGTTGTTCGGGTTGTTCTTTGCGCGCAAACTGTACGCGATGAACCTGTTAACCCTGGGTGATTTTTTTCGCGTGCGGTTCGATCGCAAAACAGAATTTATTGCCAGTGTATTTATGGTGCCTTCCTACTTCGGATATATAGCCGGCCAGTTGGTTGCGCTTGGATTAATCCTGAATGTTGTAACCGGAATACCCGTGTGGCAAGGTATCGTTGGAAGTGCCGTTGTGGTTACTGTATATACTTTTGTTGGCGGCATGTGGGCCATTTCCATTACCGACTTTATCCAAAGCATCGTTATTGTAGTTGGACTCAGTGTGCTGGCGTATACGCTTGCCGGTAAAGCCGGTGGCGTGGCCCATGTAATTCAGTCGGCTCCTGCGGATACCTTCAGGTTTTTCCCGGATGCCAATGCGGTTTCTGTTTTAACTTACCTGGCAGCCTGGTCGGTGTTAGGCTTGGGGTCTATTCCTTCACAGGATATTTTTCAACGGGTGATGTCATCCGGATCAGCGAAAGTAGCGGAACGTTCGTGTTATTATGCTACCGGTTTTTACCTGACCATTGCCATGCTACCCTTGTTTATCAGTTTGTGTGTGAAATACTTATACCCCGATCAGTTGGATGGCGATACGCAACTCACGTTGCCTACCATGGTTTTACAACATGCCTCCATGCCCATCCAGATTTTGTTCTTCGGGTCGTTGCTGTCGGCCGTAATGAGTACTACAAGTTCATCGATGCTGGCACCGGCAGCCGTATTCACGGAAAATATTTTAAAGCCTTTGATGAAGCATAAACCTACCGATGTGCATTTTCTATGGCTTACGCGGATGTCGTTGCTCGTGATTAGTGCCATCGCGACAATATTAGCCTGCCTGAAGTCGAATATTTATGAGTTGGTTGGCGGGTCTTCCATTTTCAGCTTAGTGTCGTTATTTGTTCCCATGGTACTGGGAATGTATTGGAAACGCAGGAGCCCCATAGGAGCGATCCTCTCCATGATGCTGGGCATGGCCACCTGGATCTTTTATGCGCTCTATCCACTCGAGATTCCGGCTTTGGTTCCGGCAGTGGCCGTTAGCTTTATCGCCATGGTTGTTGGAAGTTTGATTTGGCCGGCAAAAAAATTCCACACCAGTCAGTAAACCCGGATGGAGGGATCAATTTCCTTTGCCCAGGCCAGAATGCCGCCTTTCAGGTTGTATAAATTTTTGTATCCGTGGTTTTTTTCCAGCCAATGAATCAGGTGTTCACTTCGGGCGCCACTCCGGCAGTACACAATTACCTTCTTGTCGGTTTCAATTAACTCTAGTTTCCCGGGAATCTCCTGCATGGGTATGTGCACGCCACCGATATGGGTGAATTCGCGTTCTTTCGGCTCGCGGATATCGATGAGTTGAAGCGCTTCATTCGAGTCCAACGATGTCTTTAATTGCTGTACGGTAATCTCTTTCATAATCAGGGGACTTTTGTTACTATTTTCTACACCACAAAATGCATCATAATCAATCAACTCCACAATACCGGCTCTTGAATTCCGGTTTGGTATTTTGATGCGGGTAATTTCATACGTCAAAATATCAACAATCAACAATCGGTTGGTTAAGGTATCGGCCAGGTTGGTAAAATACTTGATGGCTTCGGTAGCCATCAGGCTTCCGATGATTCCGGGAAGCACGCCCAATACTCCGGCTTGTTCGCAATTCGGAACTTCATGGGGCGTTGGGGGTTCGGGAAACAGATCTCGATAATTGCATGAGCGTGAAGTTTCGAACGGCACATTGAAGACCGACACCTGGCCTTCGTATTGGAGAACCGAACCGTATACCAGGGGCTTATCGGCCAACACACAGGCATCGTTTACCAGGTAGCGGGTTTGAAAGTTATCGGAGCCATCCAGCACAAGGTCATATGGATTGATGATCTCCAGGCAATTACTCCGGGTAAGTTTTACCGGGTAGGGAATGACAGAAATTAACGGATTCTGTTGGCGAAGCTTTTCGGCAGCTACATCCG
>CAZOYJ010000343.1:0-2871 GCA_964583905.1 uncultured Roseivirgaceae bacterium | reverse complement strand
AATGTTTCCGGCAATCCTACAACTAAAAATATCGCCAAGGCCCTGGTCAAAAATCAATTCAGCCGAAGTTCGCGAATCGATACAACTCAGGATAAATGCAAACGGATGCTGCCCATCCGAAGTTTCATTAACCTGCTGCAACAGGTTACGGTTGAACTTCAGATTGTTGACAAATCGCTTGTTACCTTCTTTTAATAACTGCACACACCCTTCAGGTGTTAATTGAGCCTGCATTTCTTTGGTCAACGTTTTCATGGTATTGATTTTATGTTTACGATTTTACTTACAAACTTCAAGCTTATTGATATTATTTCTGTTCGATCACTTTACTTTCTTCCATGCTTTTCTCCATAATGGATTGGTATTTGTTTTCGGCCTCCATACTGGGTATTCCTATAACCACCACATCAATGTTTCTGTTTTTCGAGCTTATGGTAAAATCCCGGATTACTTCAATCACATCATGATCAATGATCTTAGTTTTACGTGCATCGATTGTTACCCGCGCGCCTTGGTTAATCCGTTGCAGGGCATTCATGATACTCCCCTTATTTAAAAACGATACTTCTTCGGCCAACACCATTCTCACGCTCTCCGAGCCGTTATTGCTTTCCTGCAAAAACACGTAAGCATTTTTAAAATGGGCGCGTAATATGAATATGATCGCCACAACCATTCCAATGAAAATGCCTTTTAACAGATCGGTGAACAAGATACCGGCAACCGTTGCCATAAAAGGAATAAACTGCTGCCACCCCAATTGGTACATGGCTTTAAACAGTGGAGGTTTAGCAAGTTTATATCCTACCACCAGCAGAATACACGCCAGGGACGCCAGCGGTATCATGTTAAGCACATTGGGAATAGCAATAACACACAAAAGCAACAACGCCCCGTGTAGGATGGTGGAAAGTTTAGTTCTTCCTCCAAACGTTATGTTTGCCGAGCTTCTTACAATCACCTGCGTAACGGGCAGTCCGCCAATAAAACCGGATAACATGTTGCCGAGACCTTGTGCCTTAAGTTCCTGATTGGTGGGCGTTACCCGCTTATACGGATCAAGCTTGTCGGTGGCTTCTACGCACAACAACGTTTCCAGGCTGGCAATAATAGCCAATACCACAGCCACCAAATAAATGTCAGGATTTAAAAACTGGGAAAAATCCGGTAAGGTAAATTGACCGAAAAACTCCGGCACCGATGAAGCTACCGGAAGGCGTACCAACTGGTCGGGTTGAAAGCGCAGGTTAACTACCCCGCTCATGAAAACAACATTGAGCAAAATGCCGAGTGCCACCACCACCAATGGGCCTTGCAGTACACGGAACAGTCTGTGCTTTTTTTGTAGCACGTTCTCCCACAGTAAAAGAATAAGAAGCGAGAGTATACTTAAAATCACTGCCGCTGGCGAAATATACTTTAAGGTTGTTTCCAACTGGGTAAATGTATTTACGCCTTCCGGTGAAACAAACGCAAGGTCTCCTTCATAATCTTTATCATAACCCAGTGCATGGGGTATCTGCTTCAGGATAATAATGAGGCCGATGCCGGTGAGCATACCTTTTATTACCGAAGTAGGGAAATAATAGGCAATGGAACCGAGCCGCAAATAGCCCATGATTATTTGTATGCCGCCCGAAATAACAACGGCAAACAAGAAGGCTTCCCACGAGCCCAGCGTAGCAATAGCATTAAGTACAATAACCGCAAGCCCGGCAGCCGGACCGCTTACGCCTAATTGCGACCCACTGGCCATGCCTACCACAATTCCACCAACAATTCCGGCAATGATTCCGGCAAAAAGTGGGGCACCCGAAGCTAATGCTATGCCCAGACAAAGGGGTACAGCAACAAAGAAAACCACTATACTGGCCGATAAATCTTGTCTGAAGTTGGCTGTTAATGAGTTAAGATTCATTTTTTATAACAGGTTGAAGATAATGCGAGTTAAAATGATAGTATTACTATTATTCAGTAAAAGTAATACTTATTTCTATAAATCCAACTCGGCATCAAAGCTTAGAAATGAAGTTTTACGAGCCGACTGACAGCGATTGATTTGACACTACAGGCTCCATCCCCACTTTGTCAATAACCAGGTAATCCCTTTTGGAGAGCGATTGCCGGGTAATCAGTTCGGCCAGGAAGCCTGTAACGAACAACTGAACGCCAATTACCACCGCTACAAGGGCGAGGTAAAAAATCGGTTGTTGCGTAATATCCCGCTTAAGCGGAATTTGAGAAAAGTATATGGAGTCGATCTTATCCCAGAAAATTTTAACGGTAAACGCAAAGCCAAGCAGGAACGAAAAGATTCCTAATGTTCCAAAGAAGTGCATCGGCCGCAAGGCAAAACGGCCAACAAACGTGATCGTCAGCAAATCCAGAAATCCACGAACGAAACGTTCAAAGCCAAATTTGGTGCGTCCGTATTTTCGTTCATGGTGTTCCACTACCTTCTCCCCGATTTTTCTGAAGCCCGCCCATTTGGCAATTACCGGAATGTAGCGGTGCATTTCGCCATACACCGAAATGTTTTTTACAACCGATTGATCGTACGCTTTCAGTCCGCAATTGAAGTCGTGGATTTTGATACCCGATATTCTTCGTGTCACCGCATTGAAAAACCGTGAAGGAATGGTTTTGGTAATCGGGTCTTTGCGCTTTTTTTTCCAGCCCGATACCAGGTGGTAGCCCTCCTCTTTAATCATTTTATACAAGGAAGGGATTTCATCCGGGCTGTCTTGCAGGTCGGCATCCATGGTAATCACCACATCGCCCTGCGCGGCACGAAAAGCCGTTTGAAGCGCTGCCGATTTGCCGTAGTTTCGGTTAAACCGGAGGCCTTTGAAGTTTGGATTTGCTGCACTG
>CAZOYJ010000342.1:234-2905 GCA_964583905.1 uncultured Roseivirgaceae bacterium | reverse complement strand
CACAAATCAATCAGATAATCGATCCAAACATTACCTGGGAAATAACTGAAGAGTATAACGCGGCAGTGGAATTTGCTTTTCTCCAATCCAGGCTTACCGGTGAAGTAAACTACTACAACAAAAAGGTGCAGAACGCCTTGATCAATGTGCCCATACCCAGAACAGTTGGCGATATCGATGGCGTTATTCTTACCAATGTTGCCTCCATTCAAAATACTGGAGTAGAGGTGCTCCTGAACTGGAATCAACAGGTTAACCCTTCTTTCTCCTACACCATCAGCGGTAATGCGACCTTCGATAAGAATAAAGTGGTAGATCTGAATGGCGGCCAGGCTATTTTTGGCGGTGGTATTGGCGCTGCCCAGGGATTTACCACGTATACCGACAACGGCCATCCCATCGGCAGTTTTTATGTTTTGCAGGTTATCGGTGTGTTTAACTCAGGGGCTGAAGTAGCGGCCTACACCAATCAACAGGGGGGGCTCATTCAACCCAATGCAAAGGCTGGCGATTTTAAATACCTGGATAAAAACAATGACGGACAAATTGACGACAACGACCGGGTGATTGCCGGGTCGTATCAACCCGTGGCGTATTTCGGATTGAATACAGCGGCCAATTACAAGAATTGGGATTTTGCCGTTGCGTTTTATGGCAATGCCGGCAACAAGGTTTACAATGGAAAAAAGGCTGTTCGGGTGGAGGGAAAAGATAATGTAGAACGCGATGTGGTTTACAACCGGTGGACATCCGAAAATCAATCGCAAACCGAACCGGCCGCGAACGTGGGCAACCAACTGGCTTCAACCTATTATGTTGAGTCGGGGTTCTTCCTGCGGATCAACAACATTACAGTTGGGTATACCTTTCCTGCCGAAACACTTAGCCGACTTAGAATTTCAAGCCTCCGGGTTTTCGCTACCTCACAAAACCCGATTACCTATAAAAAGTACAGCGGGTTCACCCCGGAATTACCGGGCGATCCGATCAGTTCGGGCATTGAGCTAAGTGCCTACCCGACAACACGCACTATTGCAGCAGGTTTAAGTGTGGGATTTTAATTTGACGAAGATGATGAGAACAAAATTGTACAAATTCACTTTCGCCATCAGCCTGATTATGCTGCTCACCACGTGCAGCGATGATTTCTTAAATGTACCTATTCAAGGTGGAGTTACTACCGCTACCGATCCGGCATTGGCACAAAAGCTCGTAACCGGAGTGTACCACAGTTTATTGCAAGGCGATTCGTGGGGAAATGGCGATGTGCATGGGTTTGCATTTATTACTGCCTCCAGCATTATGTCGGATGATGCCGACAAAGGAAGTTCGCCCTCCGATCAGTTGGTTCCTGTGGGAGACATGGACAATTTTACACTCACGCCTACCAATAAGTTTTGTGAAACCTTATGGAGTGGGCATTACAACAGCATTGGTGCCGCCAACCAGGCATTGAAAGCGCTTGAAGTTGCCGCGATCAACGAAAACTTCAAAAATCAGTTGATCGGTGAAGTGCGCTTCCTGAGGGGATATTTATATTTTAATCTTGTACGCATGTATGGAGGTGTTCCGCTGGTGTTGCGCGTGCCCGATGATGCCAACGATGCCAACACCGATCCCGCATTTCAAACCCGCGCTTCCGTGGCTGCGGTGTACGACAACATTATCCAGGACTTACAATTTGCGGTGGATAACTTGCTGCTAAGAGGTGCGCGCGCTCCGGGTCATGCCACGAAAGGCGCAGCGCAGTCGTTGTTGGCAAAAGTCTATATGTACAAAGCATCTTTTGCTGATAACCCCAATGCGCAGGCCGACTGGCAAAAAGTATTTGACCTTACCGATGCGGTGATTACTTCGGGCCGGTATGCCCTGGCCGAAAACTATGCCACCATTTGGCGCCAGGTGGGGGATAACAACATTGAATCTGTATTCGAAATTCAAACCGGCTCTTTTAATAACGCTAATCTGAATCCTAACCTGTACACGGTTTCCCAGGGAGTCCGTCAGGGTGGTGTTGGCGGTTGGGATGATTTAGGATGGGGATTTAATATTCCCAATACAAACCTGATCAATGCTTACGAGCCCGGTGATGTTCGAAAAGAAGGCACCGTTATTTTCATTGATAATTCAGGAACCCGACAAGGAACCATTTTGTGGGATGGATTCAGAGTGCCCAGTTCCGACTCCGTTCAAAACCTGTATTACAATTACAAGGCGTACACCAGTCGCGAAATGGAACAATTTGCTAATCCGGCTGATAAGAACCGGCCAAAAAATATCCGCATTCTCCGGTATGCCGATGTATTGCTCATGCATGCCGAAGCAGCCGTTCATCTGGGGCAGGGTGATCCTGACGGAAAAATCAACCTGATCCGCGATCGGGCAGAATTGTCACCTAAATCGGGCGTTACGATAAGTGATATCTGGCACGAACGCAGAATTGAGTTGGCCATGGAGCACGATATTCCAATTGTAGAAAATAAACCATTAGCGCGAACAATTTTTAAAAGCTTAGAAGTGGGTCAAGTTATACCAAGAGAGCTTTTTGCCGCAGTTGCAGAAGTTTTGGCTTATGTGTTCCGTTTGAGAAGAAAGAAGAAGTAGTATGGATGATTTATTTCAGTACTTAAAAAAGTTTGAAAAGTACACTAAGAACGCGGATTTGATGACG
>CAZOYJ010000342.1:0-224 GCA_964583905.1 uncultured Roseivirgaceae bacterium | reverse complement strand
GAAAAACAAATTTTGTGGCCGGCAAACATGAGTTGTTGCCAATACCCATCTCACAAATTCTGCTCAGCGGAAATAAGTTAACCCAAAACCCAAATTACTGACATGAATACTACCGTGTTTGCGAAATTATTTTTCAATGTACGAGGATTTCCCTGAGGTAAGCTGTTAGGTTTTTAAAAAGTGAAAAGAAGTATTAATAATTTAAATTAAAGAAAGATGAAAAA
>CAZOYJ010000341.1:0-2908 GCA_964583905.1 uncultured Roseivirgaceae bacterium | reverse complement strand
GATGAAGAAACCAAGTTTAAGGGGACGTATAAGTTTTTGAAGCGGTAGGGGAGATCACCTCACGACAAACAAAAATTCACTTCCTTGTTTATCCGAACCAAATTTTCCGAATTGTGGTGCAGTTCTGAGTTTCTCCAAATGGGCTGATCGCAGGGAAGTGAGCGAAAGAGGTAAACTATGAAGAAGTAACCTTAGAATATTTTATCGGGATTTATAGTAGCATCCTGAATTCTTTTCTTGATTTGTTGGAGCGGCAGCGGTTTCAGAAGTTTGGGTGGGTCTATATTTTCATCAATCTCGGCAAAGAAATTAACGGCTTTCAGCGCAATCATGGGATTGGTATATGTGTATTTCTTTATGAAAAACTGAATCAGTTGCTCCATACTAAATTCCTGAAGGAGGAAATAAATATCAATGAAATCTTTCAGTCGTTTGCCGCTTTGAATGATGGCATGCAGTTTCATAGCGGCAACATCTTCCTTACTTAGAAAAGTAATTCCTTCTTCGGTTATAGGTGGAAGGATGTACGGGTAATTGTGCCGGATGAAGTCAGTTTTGATGTTGTTGACAAGTAAAATGATGGTATGCTTTCTGCGGAAGATTTCTTCTACACGGTACCGTGGTGTGAGTAAACCATAAATGTCATCTTCTCTAAATTCGTTTTGCGTGAACAGGTCAATATCCACCGAATTTCTGTGCCCTAACTGAAGTGCCAGTGCCGTTCCGCCAACCAAATAAAAGTCTTTCAACTCAGGTAGGGCTTGCAGTTCCTGAATCAATTGGAATGTTTTAGGGTCAACATGGGAGGGGTGCTTATGCAGCATGAAGGAAGCCCGAGGTTAAGAACCACATTGAAAACTCTTTGTCCCTTTGATCTAATTGAGCGCTCCATTCTATAGTTTCCAGTATTTGTTCTTTGGAATAGAACTTAACCATATTCCGCCACTCCTCCAGATTACCCATCTGTAACACGCGTTCAATTACAATTTTATATGACTTCTCGTAGTTGAAAGTCTCCAGGTCATACTCCCACAACAGGGCGGGGTTGATGATATATGGCATTTCTTTTTGCATGATTATTATACCTCAATTTACAAAAAATGCGCAGAGCGGGCAATTGATTTTTAGAAGGCAAGGGAAAAATCTGTATGGCAGCGTTGGTGTTTGATTGCGAAGGGAGTTTTTTAAAATAAAGCCTCATCACGAACACTTTGTCGGACTGGCAAGTATTTGGTGTGGGTTTGTGGGATGGAAGTAAGTTTTTAAAGCGGTAGTGGTGCTCACCTTACTACAAACACAAATTCACTTCCTTGTTTATCCGATCCGAATTTTCCGAATTGTGGGGCGGTTCTGAGTTTTTCTAAATAGGTCATCAATTCATTTAATGTAAGGATGCCATCATTACCTCCCCGTGATTGAAGCGCTTCTATGAATTGTTTGGCGAATGGGGAGTGTCTTCCCGCTACACCATCCGATACGTATTCCTTCCCACCACTGGTAAGGTATTTACGCGTCCGGAACTGGAGCTTGCGGATAATGATCTCTGATTGTGAAGGCTCACCATAAACATCATCAATATTTCTGGAAGCAACATCTTCGTCAAAAGTCCCTCCAAAACACACATCCATAACGAGGAAAATATGTTCACACGGATTGTTGTTTATTGCTGAGCGGATGCGACTATGTGCAAGGTAGGAACTGCGTCCCGGATCAGATGGAAGCGATTCTTTGGTCACTACAAAACCTTCTTTAAAGGTGTCGTCATAAAAACCATGACCCGCAAAAAAGATAAATAGCTGGTCCATTTGTTCATACTTCTTCTCAGCATACTCCCTTAGTTTAAGTAACACTTGTTCCTGGGTCGGGTTTTCCACCAGGTCAACCTTAAATCCATAAGCTGTTTTTAATTCGTTGGCAACTGTCCGGCCATCGAGAATGGGATTGACCAGATCCGGCCAGTTATCATATTTATCGGTGGCAAAAATAAGCGCATAATCCGCCCGTTTTAGTTTGGAAGCATCCGCCAAGACCGTTGATCCGACATGGACGGTCTTTCTGGATATTGACTTTAGCCCATCCATATTCTCAGCAACCAGTTCGATTTCGTTGATGCCATCTGTAAGTGTAAGGTTTCTCTCAACTTTTACAAGCCGGTTATTTTCCTCTGTTATTTTTATGGATGCACTCCCTATCTTCTCACTGCTAACTTTGTCGAGAATGGTGATGGTAACACTCTGTAAGGGGTGGCGAGAACTAACAGTAGCATTCAGCACGATTTTCCCTTCTTTAAGAAAGGAAACCTCATGTTCAGGGGAGAACCACAAAATGTTAGGTAAAGAAGAGGCATAGTTTTTTTTTTGGTCGCTGAAATCAAGGACCAGTTCATTTGATTTCACCGTTACATTTTGGGCGGGCACGCAAATCCATCCGGTTAAAACCAGGAGGATTATCGGTAGTGTTTTTAATGAATACCTCATAACTAATTTGGTTTACCCGGATGACCCGGTAAGGATTGTTCTTGTGTTGTGCCCCCTCCGTCATCCCCACCGCCAAGAAATACCGCGCCTGCACCTATGGCCGCCAACCCGAACAGTTTTGCAACAAATGGAACCTTTGGTTTGATGGTGAATTCATTGCTGTACACAAAATCATTCCGGTCCCTGCTGTTTGTAAACTTCAGCCGATAGTCCGATCCCTTCTTCAATGAAGCAGGGATATGCCACTCGTATTTCCCTACATTGGGTGCGTTGTTCTCAACGGGTATCCGGTCCTGTCCTTTAAACAATTCAATATTCACCTGGCCGCTTAAATTGCCGGATGTCCAATTGAGCGGATAATTTTTTCCCCTTTTATAAACCCGGCCGCGTTCGGTTTTCGGCAGCATGACAAAAGGAACAAAGACTCGGCC
>CAZOYJ010000340.1:0-2914 GCA_964583905.1 uncultured Roseivirgaceae bacterium | reverse complement strand
AATCTGCACCCGGTTTTCGTAGGTGCTTCCGATTTCCATCAGCGTTACGCGGTTCGAAAGGCTGGCGAGGGTTTTAAAATATTCCACCACCTTATCGTGCCGGGTGTGGTGTGAGCCGATGGGGTAGCCGAGGAAATCTTCCGGAGTTGGAATTGTGCTATTGAAGGATTTTGCCTGCGGATAGAAGTAATCGGGTTGGGCGATGAGGGGTAAGGAAATCCATACAAACAGGAAAAAGATTGAAAGATTTTTCATAGTAGTATTAAATCAATGCGGTTAAATTAGGGTATTACTTTGATCCGTTTTTTGCTTTTGTATAAATTTATTTAAGTGGTGATGGGCTAATAACTGGATACTCCAGCTCGTATGGCACAATCCCTGGTACGGAATTATATTCATATTGTATTCAGCACCAAGCACCGGGCACCGCTGATTATTCCTGCTGTTGAAACGGAATTATAAGACTACCTGGCCGGAATTTGTAAAAACCTGGAGTGTTCACCGATAAAGATTGGCGGGCACCGCGATCATGTGCATGTCTTGTGTAATCTTTCGAAGAAAATTCCGCTTGTAAAACTTTTGGAAGAAGTGAAATCAAGTTCATCGAAATGGATTAAGACAAAAGGTGAACGGCTAAGGGATTTTTACTGGCAAAACGGGTATGGTGCTTTTTCGGTTAATCCTGCGGAAATTGAAGAAGTAAAGCAGTATATCGAAAATCAACAGGAGCATCATAAAACCAGAACCTTTCAAGATGAGTATCGTGATTTTTTGAAGCGGTATCATGTGGAGTATGATGAGCGTTACGTTTGGGATTAGCTCAGGGCTTCACCTTAAGGACATCTCTAAAAACTCTCCTATTGTTCCCCTCCGGAGGGGAATAAGGGGAGGAAGATGAAAAATTTTGAGTTTTTAGAGATGTCCCTAAGTTGGTGTGTCACGGCCTTTCAAGCCTGAATACTGTTACAAAATTCATAACGACTAAAATCTTTCCGATCACCATGTTCTAAATCTTTCGCCCCTTCAGGGCTTGTTGGCTTGTTGTAATGAATTGCTCAGGGCTTCACCCTGAGCTGATGTGTTGCGGCCTTTCAGGCCTTTGCATCGGTGGGCGTTTCGGTCTCGCCTTTAGATTTGCTTGCTCTTTACCCTGAGCTGATGTGTTGCGGCCTTTTATGCCTTGGGTTGTACATAGTAACTTTATGCCGAAGAAATTCAGCCTGAATTTTCTGGATTTCATTTAGCCCTGAAAGGGCGCAACAGAAAAGCCCGGGATGCAGTCCCGGGCAAGAAATAGGTAAAGGAACAAGCCCTGAAAGGGCGGAAGACTTTCCTGAATAAACTCCTGTTTGCTTATCTTTCAGCCATGATTGTTTATGGGATAAAGAACTGCAATACCGTAAAGTCAGCCCTGCACTGGCTGAAAAAGAATAAAGTGGATTTTGAATTTCACGACTATAAAACAAAAGGCATCACCGAAACCAAATTGAAGGATTGGTGCAGGCAGGTGGGCTGGGAGAGCCTGGTAAACAAACGCGGCACCACCTGGCGGAAACTGGATGAGCCTGCCCAAAAGAAAACATCAAACGAGAAAGCAGCCATTGCCTTGATGTTGGAGAAACCCAGTATCATCAAACGCCCGTTGATTGAGCGGAATGGAAAGGTTTTGGTGTTGGGATTTGATGAACAGGAATTTGCATCCAAACTGAAATCAAATTAATCCTGTATGAACACGTCAGCGAACTATCCAACGGTAATGCCCTACTTGATTTTGAAAGGGGTTGACCGCTTCTTAGCTTTTGTAAAGGATGTCTTTCAAGCCGAGGAGTTGGCGGTATATCGAAATGAGGATGGCAGCATACTGCACGCGGAAATCAAAATGGGCACCTCGGTTATCATGCTTGGCGAAAGCGGTGAGTTATGGCATGACCAACCGGCCGGCATGTACATTACCGTTGAACAGGCAGACCATACTTTTGAAAAGGCGTTGCAAGCCGGTGCAACGGTAATCAATCCCCTGGAAGACAAGGAATACGGTAGAACCTGTGGCGTGAAGGATCCGTTTGGAAATACGTGGTGGATTACCACACCTTTACCGGACTAAACCTGTTGAACTTGAATTCAGATTAAGTGATGACATTATTAAATCCAGATTCACCTTACACTCAATACAACGTATGAAACGCACCATACCTGTTTTAATCATTCTGATTTCACTTTGTGTTTGTACCCTTTCGGTTGCACAAGGATCGGCCAAGCCGGTGTATGTTATCGTGCATGGCGCATGGGGCGGGGGCTGGCAATTCAAAAAAATTGATCCGCTGCTTACCGCGAAAGGACACATCGTTTATCGTCCGACCTTAACCGGGTTGGGCGAGCGGGCTCATTTAAGTTCACCGGAAATCGGGTTAAGCACGCACATCAACGATGTGGTGAGCCTGATCCTTTTTGAAAATCTGAAAGACATCATCCTGGTGGGCCATAGCTACGGGGGCATGGTGGTTACCGGTGTAGCCGATAGCATTCCGGAGCGGATCGGAAAGCTGATCTACCTCGATGCCTTTGTGCCGGAGGATGGCGAAAACCTGATCAGCCTGGTTGTGGATTCAAGTCGGGACCGGTTGAAAAATATGGTGGCAGATGGTTTTGTGATACCCACCTGGGTGCCGGCTGGCAAGCCGCATCCCATCGATGTGCCGCATCCGTATAAAACCTTTTCCGACAAGCTGGTACTTAAAAATCAGGATCGTCTTAAAATTTCTACCGCCTATATTTTTACGGTAGAAAAAGGAATGGATCCTAAAGCGGATGATTTTGCAGCGCAGGCCGAGCGTGCCCGGAAAAAGGGTTGGCCGGTAATACACATGGAGGCCAACCACAATCCGCAATGGTTTGTACCGGAAGCATTGGTTTC
>CAZOYJ010000339.1:0-2926 GCA_964583905.1 uncultured Roseivirgaceae bacterium | reverse complement strand
TGTTCATTTTTTGCCGTGTTTAATCAGGATTACGGACTGTGTTGCTATAACAGGTCTCGTCACTACCTGGAAACAGTCTTTGAGCACTTCACCTGCCCTGATATCCAATATAAAGACTGGGGCTCGCACAGTTTTACAACAACTATTTATCGCCTGAATTGCGAGTGAATCCCAAATAAAATTTCGTCTTCGGTTTATGGGTACATCAATCTCATGCAGGGTTATGCGCGATATTTTACGAATCTGAAGAACGCCATGGCGCCCGGCGGGGTAGCCTTTTGCTGGCGAATTAAACTTCGGTCGAAATATTTATGATTAAAAAAACAAACTGTTGCGGGGGGAGTGTCGAACTAGGGCGGCCTTAAACAAATCTATTGGTTCCTTGTACTTAGGGTTTGTTTAGTGCATCATGCCAGTCACTTGCGTGGCCATGCAATCTGCAAAATCGCTATCGCAACACTAAGGAAAGTTCATGAAGTTTAAAACGTTGGTTTTGGGTGCAGCAATGCTCACCGTTTCTGCTGGCGCTATTGCCGGCAATAATATTAGTTATACCAATGCACAGGCCGGATACCAGTTCTGGACAGGCTCCGGTAGTATCGATGGTTTTTTTACCAATGGCTCATTCCGGATTAACGAGCAGGTTTATGTAGCAGCTGGTTATGATTTTGCTAGCGCTTCGGGTTATGAGTTTTCCACCTTATCCGGCAGAGGCGGTTTTATCCTTCCCATGCAAGGCTTTGATCTTTATGCCGAGGGCGGACTTGCCAATCGTACTGCCAAGTTTAGAAACTGCCGGGGAAATTTTAACAACAATAATTTTAGATGCGGTAGCTTCTCTGATTCCGACATGGGGCTGTTTCTGGAAGGCGGTATCCGTACGATGATTGACCGCCAGATTGAATTACGCGGATCGTTTCGTCACATTACTGGCGATTATGATGAAACCTATCTCACCGCTGAAGGCGTTTATCACATTACCCCCCAGTGGTCCGCCATGACGAATGTCAGTCGTCTGATGGATGCCTCGGAATTTCAGTTCCAGATTGGTGGACGCTTTAACTTCTGATCGCGGCCAGTCAGCAATAAAAAAGCGGCTTCGGCCGCTTTTTTATTGCTTGGAATTTTTTGGCTTCGCTTTTTTTGATTGGTTTGGTGAAAGCCTGCGGACTCACCCGACGTGATCGCCCAAGAAGGGCTTGGTTTTGCGTTCCCGGCCGAAGGTGGACATAGGGTCATGGCTCGCACAGTTTTACAACAACTATTTATCGCCTGAAATGCGAGTGAATGCCAAATAACAAAGTAGTCGAGTGACTGAAGCGAAGAAGAGCAAAGTTGATCAGCGACGCTCCGCCCGGTCGGCGGTGGCGACTTCTACAAGCTGAACAATCCATTGTCACCGCCAATTTCAAATCCTCGATCGAATAAGTAGAATATTCCTGACACGATTGAATCGCATTCTCTAGGAAATTCATGGATCGCTTTTCTTAACGCGAACTCAATGTGGATCAATCGCAAGGCTATAGCTTTGCGATAGTTCGGGCACATTAGCAGCGTTTCTCGATGAATATTAGGCCCCATATCGATGAGTATGGAATCCATGAGCACAACATACCGGTTCAGAAAAGAGGGAGCCTGATCTTGCTCCAGACAAATCGCTTCTGCCTCGCTTCTGTTCGGATTCGCGAGGCTTTTCTCCATAAGCCTGAATTGACTTAGCGCCCAGGATTCATCGCCTGGGTCCGCTCTGAACAACTGCTGTGTTCCGTATTTTCTGGATTTATTGAATAGTACCGTCCAGTCGCTTTCGGAAATTAGGTAATGTGTTTGCGCAATCCAGTGTAGACCGGCTTTTTTTCGCAACCTTTGTTGCAGCCCGCCAATAATGGACAGGTAGTGGCATGACTCGAACTTAAAAATCGTCATTTCAAGCTTCCGAGCCAACGCCCTATCCACGTGGAAAAGAGGGGATTTCATTTTGAGGTAACGAGGAAACCGCGGTTCCAATCGATCTCCACTCAGGGCAAATTCACTTTTTTCGATGGTGATCGATAAAGGTAAGTCGGCGATCCGATGTAGCGCAAGATAGAGTTGTATTGCCAATGGCTCCCGCCGGCAGAAGCTCGACTTATCGTACTCCTCAGCTGACACCATGCCATCGGCATTTAGAATCGCGGACATGAACTCCTCTTTCCACGCCGTGTCCTTTTCCAGCGCCTTGGCGATCCGGCCGATCAGATCCGGTAACGGGCGGTAATTCGAATGGGTTACTGCGGCTACGGAATTTTCAGGATGCATAAATAGCAACGGCTTAAGGAATCCCGTATAGATATTGCTATCCATCTTCAGATGGAACTCCCTGAGCGTATTGGCTCCCGTGGGTGCGCTGCAACACAGCGTCTCGATTTCATCCACATCAAATGCCAGCTCATGGGCAACGGGATCCATATCCACGATATCCAGCAGGTAGGCGACCAGCGATAACATCACCCACCCCTCACCGGGAGACATAGCGTGGCCTCGGGCTTTCACTGCGCGGCACATTTCCGATAATTTTACGAACGCACTGGACAATTGATGCTTTTCTAGGAATTCGAGCTCCATTTCAATCCGCTTCCGGTAGCAATCCCTCGTTTTACCGACAGCTGGCAACGGGCAGGTCTCTCGGGCTGGGGCGTATAACGGATGATCGAATCGTGCCTCCAGCGCGGTTTCAGCAAGATCTCTGATCGAGGCGCAGCTGAAATAGTCGGATACAGGAAAGATCTTTGGTGAC
This sequence comes from uncultured Roseivirgaceae bacterium, assembly GCA_964583905.1. Lineage (GTDB taxonomy): Bacteria > Bacteroidota > Bacteroidia > Cytophagales > Cyclobacteriaceae > UBA2336. Next base: position 150 of record CAZOYJ010000339.1, on the reverse strand, counting down.
TGCCAGGTAAACTGGCATTGATTGGCAATTTTGGCCGTATTGGCCACGGCTTCAGGAATGTCCGCGAACAATTTTCTCATCGTTTCCGGCGATTTCAGGTATTGCTCCGGCAGAATCGATGACTGGGCATCCACCTCGGAGACGATGTCG
>CAZOYJ010000338.1:0-2937 GCA_964583905.1 uncultured Roseivirgaceae bacterium | reverse complement strand
TGGTTCGCCTGAAAAATGCCGCACTCAATCACCGCGACATCTGGATCTTGCGCGAGCAGCCCTTGCCCGATGCACAAGAAGTAATTCTGGGTTCTGATGGATCGGGAGTTATAGAAGCCGTTGGCGAAGATGCTGATCCACTCCTTATCGGGATGGAAGTAATCATTAACCCCAGCCTGGAGTGGGGTAGCAACCCGGTGGTGCAGGGAAACTCCTTTAAAATTCTGGGGTATCCCGATAACGGAACCTTCAGCGATTATCTCGTAATCTCCAAAAAATACATTTTCGAAAAACCGGAAAACCTCGCCTTTGCGGAATCGGCTGCCGTTCCACTTTCAGCACTAACGGCATACCGTGCGCTGTTCAGCAAGGCCCGGTTACGCGCAAACGAAAAGGTATTGATTACCGGAACGGGTGGCGGTGCCGCGCTTTGGGCGTTGCAGTTTGCGGTTCACTATAAGGCACGGGTGTATGTTACGTCAGGCACCGATGAGAAAATTGAAAAAGCAAAAGCGCTTGGCGCGATTGATGGATTTAATTATCGCGATACCGAGTGGCCATTAAAGGCCATGAAAGCTGCGGGAGGTTTTGACATTATCATCGACAGTGCAGGCGGCAAACAGTTTTCAACCTTTCCCGAATTGATGATGCCCGGAGGGCGCATTGTTATTTTCGGGCGTACGGCCGGGAATATTCCTGAAATTTCATCGCGCCTGTTGTATTGGAAGCAACTCTCCATTTTCGGCACCACCATGGGCACACGCGATGAGTTTTTATCGATGCTTGATTTTATCGAAAGCCGAAACATCAAACCGGTTATTGATTCGGTGTATCCGTTGGCACAAATCAACGAGGCCATCGAACACATGGAAAAAGGGAACCACTTCGGAAAAATAGTATTGGAAATTTCAAAATAGTATGAGCGAATTTCAAAAAACTGACAGAACCACCATTACCCGCTTACCCAATCGCGGTGTCTACGACAAAGAAACCATTTACTCCATTTTGGATGAAGCCTTGTATTGCACTGTAGCTTTTGTACAAGATGGCCAACCCTTTCAAATCCCAACCGGTTTTTGCAGGATAGGTGATAAGCTGTATATCCACGGATCGGTTGGCAGTTATTATATGCGTGAACTGGCTGGGAAAAAATTACCGGTTTGCATCAGCATTACCTTACTGGATGGCTTGGTGTTGGCCCGCTCGGCTTTTCATCACTCGGTAAATTACCGGTCGGTTATTCTGTTTTCCACACCCGAAAAAGTTACCGATCAAACCGAACTGTATACCGCATTGGAAGTCTTCACCAATAAAATGCAACCCGGTCGCTGGGATGACATCCGCCTGCCGAATGACAGCGAGTGGAAGAAAACGATGGTGCTTTCATTCAATATTGAAGAAGCTTCGGCTAAAATCCGCACCGGTCCGCCCAAAGATGATGATGAAGATTACGACCTGGATATTTGGGCGGGGGTTGTGCCGCTGAAATTAATGCGGCAAACACCTGAAGCTGATCCGCAATTGAAAGCAGGAATTAATCTTCCCGAATACCTTCATTGAACTTCCGTCTTGGTGACAGAAAGACAACAGGAACTCTCATATAGCTAGCTCTACCCCACCCACTTTTTAAAAGCCCCTGCCTTCTCCCGGCTGATATCCAACTCTATATTAAATGGAGGTTTCAGTTGAACGGTTAGGCCCTTATGGGTGGTTTTGATCTTCGCTACGGTTTGAATGTGGATGATGTATTGGCGGTTAACCCGGAAGAACTTTTCAGGGTCAATCAGCCCCTCAATTTCATCAAGGGTTTGGTGCTCGCTGATCAACCGTTCATTGGTGAGGGTGTGCAAATAAATCAGCTCGTCTTTATGAAAATACCCGATCTCGTCTTGCGTAACGGGCACAAGGGTATTGCGGTGCAGGGTTAAAAACCGCTCCTTGTATTTTTTGGTTGAACTTCCCCATTGTGTCAGTAAATTTTTTAATTGGTCACCGAGTATGGCTTCACTGGTGAATGATTTGTATTTTACCAATGCTTTCTCCAGGTCTTTTTCATCAATCGGCTTTAACAGGTAATCGATGCTGTTTAGTTTAAATGCCCGGATAGCATATTCGTCATACGCGGTTGTAAAGATCACAGGACAATGCAGGTGCAGGGACTCAAAAATCTCAAAGCTGATTCCATCCGAAAGTTGGATGTCGGAAATTATCAGGTCGGGCGGGGTATTTTCACCAAACCATTTTCTTGCCCCCTCCACACTGCTGATCAGGCCCACGATCGTGGCGGCCGGCTCCAGGCGGAGTACCATCGTTTGCAGGCTCTTCGCAATCAACAGTTCATCTTCAATAATCAGTATTTTCATCGTGCCACAACTTCAACGTAAGGGAACCCTAACATAAAAACGATCATCGGTTTGTTCAACGTCCACCGGGCGATTGTCCAGAAAGCCATACAACGACTTCAGGTTTTCAAGTCCTACCTTATTGGAGGTTTCCACCACCGAACGTTTTTGTACATTATTGCTGATTACAAGATAATCACCGCTGGTGAACACTTCAATGATCAGCGGTTTTGAAGCATCCACAACATTGTGTTTGAGTGCGTTCTCAATTAAAATCTGCAACGTAGCCGGTACAATCAGCCTGTCCTCCATGCTTGCCTCCACCTGCACATTGATTTTCAGCGCACCTTTAAAACGTGTTTCCAACAGGAATATGTAATTTCGGATAAATTCAAGCTCGGTATGCAGGGCTATTGCGCTCTTATCTTTATGCTGAAGCAAATACCGGTAAACCTTCGATAACTGCTGAAGGAATTTGGAGGCCAACTGTTGATCTTCCGTTATCAAACTATGTAAAGAGGTAAGGGAATTAAACAGAAAATGCGGATTCAGCTGGTTCTTTAAATTATCAAACTGCACCAGTGCTTTTTCTTTT
>CAZOYJ010000337.1:0-2937 GCA_964583905.1 uncultured Roseivirgaceae bacterium | reverse complement strand
TGGCCAACCTGGCCTTCGCTGGGCTTGGACCAGCGCAACCAGTTTGACCTTTACCGTGATTTACCGGGCGGACTTCCAAAGCTTCGGGCGTTGGCCGATTCTTTACGGGCCAACGGTACGAGATTCTTTATCGCCTATAATCCTTGGGATGAGAGTACCCGTTCGGAAGGGCACTTGCAAGGCTTGGCTTCCTTAATTCGAGAAACGGGAGCGGATGGCGTGGTGCTGGACACAAAGGGTGAATCGAGCAAAGAACTTCAGGATGCTGCCGATACAATTAAGCCGGGCGTAGTGATGTACAGCGAAGGTATGGCCGTTCCGAAAGATATGCCTGGTATCATCAGCGGCCGCGTGCACAATGCCTTGTACTATCCGCCTATGCTCAACCTGAACAAATTAATCCGGCCCGACTTCGCGATCTTCCGGGTCGCGGAAGTTTTTAAGGAACCTATCAAACGTGAATATGCCTTATCCTTCTTTAATGGTTACGGAACGGAGATCAATCAATTTGCACCTGGTCATCCCGGATACGAAGAAGAACAATACCGGTTTTTAGGAAGAACAACCCGGATACTTCGGGAGAATCATTCCAACTTCATCAACACGCGGTGGCAACCCCTTGTGGAGACGTTTGCGGACAGCATCTGGGTAAACCACTGGCCTGGTGAAAACAAGGAAATCTTCACGGTGTTCAGCCTAAGACCCCAGGGCTTTAAAGGCGCACTGATGCAAGTGGAAGTCCGGGCCGATTTACATTACGTGGATCTCTGGAATCACGAGGAGTTACATCCGGTAAAAGTGGGTGCAAGTTGGTATACCCAAGTTCAGGTTGATGGTTTTCATGTGGCTGATGTGGGTACCAACAACGAGGGAGCCGTAAGCTGCATTGCCCGGTTGCCCCGGCTTATCAACGGCAAAATCAGCCAAAACCACCTTAACCTTTCCTGTGCTGCGGGCACGGAGCTCAGAATCTGGGCCGGTAATCCAGCGTATGATCGGTCGTACCACACGGTTGCTCCTGGCAACCATGAGCTTTTTATCCCCGATCTGTTTGGCAGGTACGAAGGTAAAATAGTTATCCAGGCTTTTCAGGATGACGCGTTGCTGGATGAGGTGATCCTGAACATCAAACCGGGAACACCCCGTCTGATAACCCGTTCGGTTAAGACATCGGTTACAACCAAAGCTCCTCCAGGTATGGTAAAAATTCCGGCCGGTACATTTGAGTTCAATGCCACGCAAGGCGATGAATTTATTCCTTATCCTAAAGAAAACATCGGGCAACGGTTCAGCATGCCTGGCTTTTGGATGGATAAGCATCCGGTAACCAACCTCCAGTTCAAAGCTTTTATTGATGCCACACACTATACACCATCGGATACAGCTAATTTTTTAAAACATTGGAAGCAAGGTGAAAGTGTAAAAGGAGAGGAGCTCCATCCGGTAATTTATGTTTCGTATGAAGATGCACAAGCCTATGCAACATGGGCCGGCAAACGATTGCCGACTGAAGTGGAATGGCAATACGCTGCTCAGACTGAGCGACTTAACGAATGGCCCTGGAAGCAGGTCAAACCCGTAACCCGCAAAGAACAATATGTTACTGAAACACTTACAGTTAAGGCTATTGATGGCATCAATCCTGCACATGCCAACCTGGGCGATGGAAAACTGTATCCGGTAGGAAAATACCCGAAAGGAGCTAATCCGTTTGGCCTTCAGGATCTCAGTGGCTGTGTATGGCAGCTTACCAACGATGTTTATGAAAGCGGCAGCTATCGCTATATTCTCCTGAAAGGCGGCAGTTACTTTAAGCCCGCTTCAAGTTGGTGGTATGTTCAGGGTGGACCGCGTGAGTTGCACTACAGGCAAGCCTTGTTGCGGGTAAGTCAGGGATTCGAACGCAATGCAACGGTTGGGTTCCGCTGTGTAATGGATTGATCAGATAAAATTTTCTGAGGCATCCTATTAAGAATACACCGGTCGCAGCCAGGCTTCTGCCGGATCGTATTTGCTGGCGCTAGCCCATTGGATTCCGCGTTTTAAAATGGCTACTGCTTCGGGCCGATCGGTTATGTGTTGAAGGTTATGCCCAAGTGAAGTGTAAAATATCCGGCCCTTCCCGTACATCTTTTTCCAACATACCGGGATGACACTGCCATTAATCCACGGGTCATGGTCTCCATTAAACCGGGTGGTCGCCAGTACTTTTACATTGGGGTCTACGTGCATATAATATTGCTCACTCGTCATGTTGAAATTTTCCAAGCCTGCCGTTACCGGATCATCCCGATCAAGAATGGAAACGGAATAATCGATTACACCACCCGGATGTGAAACCCATTGTCCGCCTGTCATGTATTGGTATTCCGGATTGTTCCGGAAGGCATCGCACATGCCGCCATGCCATCCCGCCATTCCGGTGCCGTTGGTTTTGATGGCTTCGAGCAATCCGGCTTCCTGCTCTTTGGTGATTTGCGACATGGTAAAAATCTGAACAACCAGGTCGGTACTCTCCATCACATTTTTATCGGTATAAACCTCAAGTGAATTGGAGAGGGTTACTTCAGCGCCTTCCTGTTTCATCCACGGAAGCAGGAAGTCCACGAATTTATCAGGCTCGTGCCCATCCCAGCCGCCATACGTGAAAAGTATTTTTCGCCCGGTAAGTGAAGGAAGTGAATCAGGTGATGGTTTCTGTGCAAAACTAACGATGGGCATAACGGCTGATGCTCCTAAGGCTAATGCTTTCGCAAGGAAGGATCTTCGGTTATTCGTTGTCATCGGATATAGGTTATTCATGTTCTTCTGTTACGCATTGGGAATGGTTAAAGATATAAATTTTATATATCGGTCAGGAATTCTATATTGTATTCACCAGACCTATTTTAAGATGAAGCAATGTTCACCCCGAAGAAAATTTATCAGGCAACTTTC
>CAZOYJ010000336.1:0-2966 GCA_964583905.1 uncultured Roseivirgaceae bacterium | reverse complement strand
AAAAATTAAATATTCCGACTGACGTTTTAATACAGGCGTACTAAAGGGTCTGTAAAATAAACTGTGTCAATTTATTATTGTAATAATTTGATGTTGTAATGTGGGTAACTCCAACGAGGGTTTTTGCAAATTAGGAGTGCCTTATTACTTCTTTGTTTCATCTTTGTTGCCTTATCAGTTTTCGACATGAAGTCCACTACGCGCAGCAAATTTCTAAAAAACCTCACCAACGTTGGAACCATTCTGTTCTTCACACCAACCGCAATGACTCAAACAATGAGAACACTATTCATATTGGCTTTCGTTTTAAACTTCGCCCATCGAGGGGTAGCCCAGAATACCGAACACTTACTTCAGATAAATAGCACCGAAATTAACGTGCGGGTTATCGGAAAGGGCGCGCCTGTTATGGTTGTACATGGTGGCCCCGGGCTCAACCACACCTACTTCCTGCCACACCTGCAAAAACTGGCAGACACCCACAAGTTGATTTTTATTGACCAGCGCTCGTGCGGGAATTCCGCTGAGATTCTTGATAGCGCACAGATGACTCTTGATTGGCTGATCAGGGATATGGAAGTTGTACGCAGTGAATTGAATCTTGGAAAGGTAACGGTGCTGGCGCATTCGTGGGGTGGTCTGTTGGGAATGCTGTATGCGAGTATGTACCCAGAGAGCATCCGGTCGCTAATACTTGTAAATTCAGTCAGCCCTAAATTTGGAGAGTTTGACATGGTGACCAACAGGATAACTATTAGCAGATACAACCAGGAGGACAGCGCGCTTCGGGCACAAATTCTAACGTCCGCTGCGCTCAGCTCCGGAGATCTTCGAGCGTATAATCAACTTTTCAGGCTTTCATTCAAGCAATCGTTCTACGATCAACGTTTTATTGATAGTCTAAATCTTATTCTTCCAAACGATTTTGTTCAAAAAAGAAAGGCTTTGTCCTTTATGTCAAATGAGCTTGCTGCATATGATTTTTACCCCGATTTAAAAAAAATAAAGTGTCCAACGTTGATCCTGCACGGGGACTATGATGCGATCCCGTTGGAACTACCACAAAAGATTCATCGCACCATTACCACATCGAAGCTTGTGGTAATTCAAGATGCCGGGCACTTCCCATTCATTGAACGAAACCAGGATTTTGTAACAAAAGTCCGCCATTTCCTTCAAGAGAATGATTAGATGAAATTGGATTGGGAACTCAGCGAATGAGTTTGCGTTGATGTAAATCAAAGGAGGAAATAGTCATTCTGACAACAGGCAACAGGATATTTAGCTCATCACTCCATAAATAATGATACTATTGGGAAAAAGGTGGGGAAATAAAAAATCCCAGGCATCGTTGGATACCCGGGATTTACGTGCACTCGCAGGGATTCAAACCCCGAACCTTCTGATCCGTAGTTATATTTTAACTTTTGCTTATCTTTGCTAATCGTTGTTTAACACTATAAAAACACGGTTTTTAGCCTGAATAACTTGTTTTCGTTTATAGCGTTTTTTCAGGCTTTTTAGGAAAATGTTTTAAAGTTGTTTTAAAGTAAAACCTAAGCAATGGAAAAGATCAAAGCAAAGCATCCGACCTCCGAAGTAATCTTGTGGGCACACAGCGAAAATAAGGAGGGAAAACACCCGGTTAAAATCCGGATAACCTTTGACCGGAAACCGTTCTATTATCCGGTACAACTTGAAAACGAAAATTTGTTTCTTACCCCGGATGAATGGGAGCACGTAAACAAACCCAAAGCACCGACCAAACTAAAGCAGGCAAAGCAGGCCATTGCTTCAGCCTCCACACGTGCCGATGAAGCTTTAAAAGCAGCCACAGCACACGGCAAACCCTTTTCATGGGATCGCTTCGAAAAAGAGTTTTTACAACAGGAAAGCAAACGCGGTTTTCTGAAAATCTTTTCAGATCATTTGAACGACCTGAAGGCAAATAACCGGATCGGAACCTATACCGCGTATAAGTCAGCCCTTGAAGCCTTACGGGAGTTTAGAGGCGCAATAAAAGAACCGGACGGGCGGACTTTCAGGATCGTTAAACAGGCCACAGACTTTAGCCCGGTAGACCTTACCCCGGCCATGCTGAAAAAGTTTGAAGCCTATCTTCTTAAACGTGAATTATCAAAAGACAGTATTGCAATTTACATGAGATCAATCCGGGTTATCTTCAATGAAGTTATAAGCGATAATCCAAGCTTAGCAGAGTTTTACCCGTTTGCACGGAGGCCAGGCGAAAAGAACAAATACAAGATAAAAAAGGGATCGGGTTCAAAGGGTGAAGCCTTAACGGTTGAACAATTACAAAGCTTCATTAATACCGAAACAATACCCGGTTTACCCGAACATGAAGCAAAGCTTCTTTGGCTGTTTTCCTTCCATTGTCAGGGCATGAACTTCACAGATATTTCACACCTGAAATACTCCAATATCAAAGGCGATGTACTTACCTACATTCGGCAAAAGACCCGCGACACGGAAGCGGAGGAAACACCCATTGAGATACCTTTAACTGATTCAATCCGGCCAATCATTAACGAACTGGGCAACCCCGACAAAAGACCGGGTTCTTACCTGTTTGAAATCTTGCAAAAGGGCATGAGCCCGGAGCAACAATACAAGGCTATTCAACAAAAAGTAAAGGTTACAAATGCGGAGTTGAAAAAACTTTGTGAAGCAAACAGCCTCCCGGCAATTACTACCTACTGGGCCCGGCATAGTTACGCCAACTTACTGAAGCAAACCGGGGAAAGTGTCGACATGATCCGGGAAATGCTGGGGCATTCAGACGTAAAAACAACCGAAAGCTATCTGAAACGCTTTGACATTGACAAAAAGCGGAAAGTAAACGAACGGATTTTGAGGGTTCTTAAAGCAAGCTAAAAAATGAAAGAACAAAAGCTAAACATATTGGGAAAACCCGGTTCTTACTTAGGTCGGTTAATGGAGGAACT
>CAZOYJ010000335.1:0-2976 GCA_964583905.1 uncultured Roseivirgaceae bacterium | reverse complement strand
CCGGCTAACGAATAAAGACCTGGCTAAAAAGCTCGGCTTATCCATTACCCCGGTGTTTGAACGGGTACGTAAACTGGAAAAGCGGGGCTACATCAAAAAGTATGTGGCGGTACTAAACCACCAAAAACTGGATCGGGGGATGATTGTATTTCTGCACATCAAAATGCAAGCGCACAACCACACCAGTATTGCCCACCTGATGAAGGAAGTACAGGCCCTGGAGGAGGTAATGGAATGCTATCACGTAACCGGGGAAACCGATTTCCTGATGAAGGTATTGGTACCCGATATGCCTAGGTATGAAGATTTTGTTTTGGGAAAACTGACCAAACTCTCCGGAATTGGAAACATTAACAGTTCCATTGTTATGCGAGAGGTCAAACATAAAACGGAGGTGTTGGTCGATTGAATTTTACTTGGCGGAATTCATTCCACACGTTCATTTCAGGGTATGAATCCTTTCCAAATCTCGAGAGCAGCTTCACGATTTTTCATGAATTATGAAATATCGTAAATTCTGAATTCCGTAACTCGTTGATTTACAGGAGGTATATTGATGGCACACATGTAGCCTATGGAGTTGGAAACTTTAAACTCCTTAATCAATATGAAAAAATTCTTGTTCCTTATTTATGGTGTAATCAGTTACGCTCTATTCTTTGGCACCTATTGTTATGCGATCGGTTTCGTAAATAACCTGATCGTTCCAACCGGGCTGGATAGTACACCCACTTCAACATTTTTGCAGGCCCTCCTGGTAAATGCCGGCTTGTTGCTTGGTTTTGCCCTGCAGCACAGCATTATGGCCCGGCCTGCCTTTAAAAAATGGTGGACTCAATTTGTACCCGTACCCATTGAGCGGAGTACGTACGTTCTGTTCTCCAGCATTTGTATGGTTTTGCTGTTTGTGTTCTGGCAGCCGATGGGCGGTGTCATCTGGGCAGTCGAATCGGCCACAGCTACAGTTGTTCTGAAGGGCATCAGCATTTTGGGATTCGGCATTGTGCTCATCAGTACAATCTTGTTGAACCATTTCGATTTGTTCGGATTACGCCAGGTATGGCTGTACTTTACCGGCAAGCCGTATACACACCTGCCGTTTGAAACTCCGCTGTTTTACAAATACGTTCGTCATCCGCTCTACCTCGGCTGGATGATTGCCTTCTGGTCAGCACCGGTCATGACGGCTGCGCACTTTTTGTTTGCAGCTTTATGTACAGGTTACATGCTTACCGCGATTAAACTGGAAGAGCGCGACCTGATCAAAGTATTTGGCGAAAAGTACCTGCGCTACAAGGAAGTTGCGCCCATGTTGATTCCGTTCACCAAAAAGAAAAAATAACCGTAACGAAGCCTTCGATTTCCGCGTGGACCTCTTCACGGCACACTCCGTTCCGCGGATTTCGACAAGGCTGATCCAACAAGCTTAGAATTCTAACATATGAAACTCCGGCAACACATCAGGTACTTCAGTACGAAAGCAAAATGGATTGCACTCCTGGCAGGCAATGTTCTGGCGGTGGCTATTATTATCATCGAATTCAGTTCGGCTGACATGGCGGATTTACTCCAATTTCTTTCTAATTTAAAACTGCTTCATGTAGCACTAACCGTATTGTATTAATCATGAATTACCTCGATAAACAAACCTTGTTATCCAGCGCCATGAAATCGCTGGAGTACCTCACCGGAATCGAGTGCCGTAATGTGGCGCCCTCGCCCCAGGCCCTCACCGGTCTTGCTGCTTTTGATGAAGCACTTCCTGAGCAAGGTAACGATCCGATCCAGACCATTGGATTTTTGCATGAGTACGGATCACCGGCAACCATGGCTTCCAACGGCAACCGGTATTTTGGTTTTGTGATTGGTGGAGCAAACTATGCATCCATTGCTGCCAACTGGCTGGCTACTGCCTGGGATCAAAATGCAGGGCTGAACATCACCAGTCCTGTGAATGCAAAGCTCGAGTCGGTAACGGAACAATGGCTGACGGAAATACTGCCCGTTGCAAAAGGCTCGTCTGTTGGGTTTGTAACCGGGGGCACAGTAGCAAACTTTTGCGCACTGGCTGCAGCCCGGTCAGCCTTGCTCAACAACCTCAACTGGAATGTTGAAACCCAGGGATTATACGATGCCCCGAAAATTAAAGTCGTGATCAGTGAAGAGGCGCACGGAAGCGTACTGAAAGCCTTAAGCATGCTGGGGTTGGGAATGGAGCGGGTAATAAAGGTGCCGACTGATGATAACGGCCGGATGCGCATGGAACTGCTTCCGGAGTTGGATGATCGAACCATCCTTTGCCTTCAGGCCGGAAACGTAAACACAGGCGCTATGGATGATGGAACCCTAATCGCGGAAGCCAGAACCAAAGGTACCTGGATTCATATTGATGGCGCCTTTGGGTTATGGGCCGGTGCCAGTGCATCCAAACGCCAGCTTACCGCAGGGTATGAAAATGCCGATTCCTGGGTAACCGATGGGCATAAGTGGTTGAATGTTCCGTATGATAGCGGACTCGTGATTGTGCGCGATGGTAAACATCTGCGTAAAGCCATGAGCATGACAGGCGATTACCTCGATCAATCCGGTGCACGGGTGCCGTATCAATATACACCTGAACTCTCGAGGCGGGCGCGTGCCATCGATGTGTGGGCTGCCTTGCGAACCCTCGGCAAAGCCGGTATCGATAATTTGGTTACCCGCAACTGTGTATATGCAGAATACCTGGCCGATCAGTTAACCCAAGCGGGGTACGAAGTTTTAAACCGGATTGAAACCAACCAGGTGCTGGTGGCTTTTCATTCGGATGAAGAAACAACCCGGATCATTGAAGCCGTACAAAACGATGGAACCTGTTGGTGCAGCGGCACCGTGTGGAAGGGAAGAACCGCCATGCGCATCAGCATTTCCGGCAGTAAAACAACCGAAACCGATATCCGGCAATCACTCGAAGCAATCCTTCGCGTAGCCAAACAC
>CAZOYJ010000334.1:0-2984 GCA_964583905.1 uncultured Roseivirgaceae bacterium | reverse complement strand
AAGTGCCAGGTCGCTTTTTTCAAACTCGCTTCGAAATGCTGTGTCGGCCGGTACAAGGTTTAACTCTGCCGGGCGGGTTACGGGTTGTCCTTCACTTCTGAACACCTTGGCCGGATCGCTGAAGTCGCTGGTATCGCCCCGGAGCACTCGTTGAAAGCTAAGGATAAACTGATCTTTTCGCTCCACTTCAATGTATAGGGAGTCAACTTTCTGATCCAACTCAACCAACTGCTTATTCAACTGCATTTGTTCGTACCGTGGGTCGAACCATTTGGACAGCAAGGTCTGCGACAAAAAAAGGCTGATGGAAAAAATAATGGCAAATACGATCACCGAAAAAAGGATTACTTTGGAGTAAGTAAACCCCATACTGGTCTTTTCAGAAAAATTCTCCTCATTTCGGATAATTAACTGGTACCGGTTGGTTAACCAATTCGATAATGTCTTTTTAGGCCTCAAATCGCGATTTTTAATCCACAAAATTAGATATTATCACTATAATAAATATGGAATACCCTTTTTTTACGTTTCAAAGGACAGAATTACTCTCCCGTTGAAAAACACCACAATACTCGGTTTTCTGAGCTGGCTGATGTTGGCCGGTTGCTCCCCGGAATCTAATTCCTGGTTGAGCAAGGGCTTTCATAACACCACCGCTCATTATAACGGTTATTTCTACGCTCGCGATGAAATCAAAAAAATTGAGGCCACGATTAATGCCAGCCAAAAAGATAACTACAACCGGGTGTTGCAGTTGTTTCCCCGATTAGACTCAACACTTGCGTTGAGTTATGATAATGAAGTGCAGGAGGCCGTTAAAATGGCTTCGCTTGCCATTCAACGACACCCCAACAGCAAGTGGGTGGACGACAGCTACATTGTTGTTGGCAAAGCGCGTTTGTATAGTCTGGATTGGGGCAATGCCATCCAAACCTTCAAGTTTGTAAACACCAAAGGAGCCGATGCCAACACCCGGCACCAGGCGCTTATCTTGCTTGCGCGAACCTTTACCGAACATGGCGAATACAACAATGCTGAGGCAACCTTCAACTACCTGGAAAAGGAAAAACTAAACAAGACCAATCGAAAAAACCTGTTCCTTGAAAAGGCTCACCACTATCAGGTTCGGGGCGATGATGATAAACTGGTGCGCAATCTTTCACAGGCCGTGCCCCTGCTTACCAAAACAGATCGACCCGGAAGAATTTATTTTATTCTCGGGCAAGTGTACCAGAAACTCGGGTTTGAATCAGAGGCCTACAATTTTTTCAAAGAGTGTTTACAAACGCATCCGGAATACGAAGTGGATTTTTATGCGCGCCTGTACATGGCCCAGGTTGCCGAAATATCCAAGAGCCGGAACATTGCCAATGCGCGCAAATCATTCAGAAAACTTTTGAAAGACACCAAGAATAAAGAATTCAAAGACAAGATCTATTATGAAATGGGGGTCTTTGAACGTAAGCAACAAAATATCAGTGACGCAATCACCAATTACAAATTAGCTGTTCGTGAAGGAAACAACCGGATGATAGACGGAGAAGCCTACTTAAGACTCGGGGAAATTTATTACGATACATTGCGAAAATTCGAAACGGCCAAAGCCTATTACGACAGTGCTGTAGCTTCGCTTAACGCTGATTACGAGGGGTTTGCTTCCATTAAAACCCGGCAGGAAATTCTTAATGAATTTGTTACCAATCTTAAAACCATAGAATGGCAAGATAGTTTGCTGGTTATGGCTAAACTGGATTCAGTCGCATTAATGACGCACATTCAAGCTGTGTTGGAAAGTCAAAAAGTGCCCGAAGTTAAAACCAAAAAGAAAAGAAAAGCCAACCGCTTTGATATCAACCAGGTAAGTTCAGCGATGACTTCAAACCCATCCTTTGAACTGTCCGATTGGTATTTCGGAAATCCCTCAGCACTGGCTTTAGGGCAACAGGAGTTTAAACGAATTTGGGGGAACATTCCGCTTGAAGACAACTGGAGACGATCGTCACGCGCCACACCCATTACGGGAAGGCAACCTGTTATTGCAGGTGGGGGATCCCGTCAGTCGGGCACAGAAGAGAAAGCTGTCATGGAGATCAAGCGTGATCCGGCCGTGGAAGAGTTCAACCGGATTAACCAGCAACTTCCCAAAACGGAAGAAAAAGTTGTGGAAGCCCTGGCCAAAATTGAAGATGCCTACTTTGCGTTGGGCGATATCTATTATTTCAAGCTGCTCGAAAAAGATAATGCCGTTGCTTCTTTTGAAAAACTTCTGAGCCGTTTTCCGGAAACCCCTTACCGGCCGGAAGTGCTGTACAAACTATACCTGATTTTCAAGGAACCTCAACCGGGTCGTGCCGAGGCCTACGCCCAGGAATTAATTCGCGATTTTCCGGAAACCTCCTTTGCAAAAATCCTGGTCAACCCCGACTATTTACTGGAATCGAGTATTGTAATGGAGAAGCAAAAAATCATGTACAAGTCGGCCTATGAAAAATACGAACAAGGAGCGTATGCCGCTGCACAACAGATTCTTAATGAGGCCATGGGCCTGGACAAGACTGCATTTTATCCAAACCTTCAGTTACTAACTATTCTGATCATCGGCAAAACCGAAACCATTGCCCGGTATCAACATCAACTGGACGAGTTTATTAAACGCTATCCTGAAACCGAATTGGCTCAGTATGCAAAAAAGCTATTGACCAGTTCAAAGGACTTTGAACTTCGGATGGATAAGGAACAGGGTATCCGGTTTTCGAACCAGCCCGATGACCTGCACTACTTTATTGTAGTATTCAAACGCGAGGATAAACTGGAGAACACGGTATCCACCGCCATGACGACTTTCAGTGAAACTCATTTTCGGGGTTTGCCTCTAAAAGTGAGCAATCTTATTCTTGATGAAACTCACGCCCTCACACTGGTTACCGGTTTGCCCGATAAACTGAAAGCCATCGAATACTACACTACTTTTGGCGAAAAGCGGA
>CAZOYJ010000333.1:0-3007 GCA_964583905.1 uncultured Roseivirgaceae bacterium | reverse complement strand
AGCCACCGGTTATGGGCTGGTTTATTTTGCCGAAAACATGCTGCAAACCCGTGGCGATTCCATCAAAGGCAAAACCTGTTTGGTTTCGGGTTCGGGTAATGTAGCGCAATACGCCATTGAAAAAATCAATAAACTTGGCGGAAAAGTAATTACCGCTTCGGATTCATCGGGGTTTATTGTTGATGAGGAAGGCATTACAAAAGAAAAACTAGAGTTTCTGAAGGATCTCAAAAACAACAAACGTGGCCGCATAAACGAATATGCCGATAAATATAAAAATGTAGTGTACCACGAACTGGACGAAACAGCCGACCACAATCCATTGTGGGATATAAAAGCCGACTGCGCTTTTCCGTGTGCCACCCAAAACGAAGTAAACGAAACCGATGCCAACAACCTGGTTAAAAACGGAGTAAAACTTTTGGGCGAAGGCGCCAACATGCCCGTAACCATTGAAGGCATTAATGTGCTGATCGACAACGGCATTATGTATTCGCCCGGCAAAGCCTCCAATGCCGGTGGTGTGGCCACCTCCGGACTGGAGATGACGCAAAACTATATGGGCGTCAGTTGGACAAAAGAGGAAGTAGACTTGCGGCTCCAACACATTATGAAAAACATTCACGACACCTGCCTGGCGGCAGCCAATGAATACGGCAAACCGGGCAATTACATGGTGGGCGCCAACATTGCCGGATTTCTGAAAGTGGCCACTGCCATGAAAGAACAAGGTGTAATTTAAGGAATAAGGCCTGGATTCACTTTTGATCTTCTTCTTTCAGGCGTTTATAAAACATTAGCTTGGGCACGAACCCCTTTCGCTTTTCACTTACGGTATAATACCCTTTTCCGCTTCTGTCGAAAGCAATACTTTCGCCTTGCGGTTCTTCAACATACGGGAGAATAATGGGCGGAGATTGCAGCAGTTTGTCCAGCGGTTCTTTTTCTGCTCTGTACCAATAAAACACCTGCTGATAATTTTTAATGAGAATTTCTTTGCCATCGGCCGACCAATCGGCAGCCACAATTAAGGTAAACGGCAATTTGTCCAATACTTTTTCAGCTACCATAATCTCTGTGGTAGATTGAGGATAGGGTAACCGATACAGATTTACAGCCGGTTCGCGTTTGGAAAAAATGTACAGGTCTTTGGTTTGCGGATCAATCATCAACGCTTCCGTGTCGCGGACGCCATCGGGTAATGTAAACCGGAGAGAATCAAACTTCTTAATCGTTACTTTTTTCTTGCCTTCACGGATGATAGGCTCTTTAAACCGGTAAATATACTTGTACGGATACTGCGCAAAATTATCCCCGATCTCGCCCACATAGATATACGATTGGGTTGAATCCGGGCCGGGTCCGACAGCCAAATCCTCCCAATCGCGATTTTCAATTCCATCCAACCACAAAGTAGCCTGATGTTTCCCGAGCGAATCGATTAAAAACAGTCTTGCTTTATCACCGCTGTCGTTATGCGTCCACAACATTCCGGGATGAGTGATGCTCATGGCCAGTCCGGAGGCCTCATCAATTTTTGGGTTATCCAGAATACCCATAGTAACCCCCGGTAAAAAATAATCTTCGCTTATAACATGCTCGGCTGTTATGCAGGATAATAAAACCAAACTGGAAAAGATGAAAACTTTTAAAAGAACGAATGCATGTGGGGCGTTAATCTTCATAGTATGGTCAAAACCGTGAAACCTAAAAATTCATTAGGTTTGTGTTCCGTGAAGCAAAATACAGCATGAAGTCAATTTTCCCACCCTGTTTATTGATTATGTTCATCGCAGGTGCGGCCTATAGTCAGGTGATTGGTAAATTCTATTATAATGAGCATTGGGAATTAACACACCAAAAATCGAGTGTTTATTTTAGAGCTTGTGTTTTTGACACGCTCTATAATCAGTTTGCCGGAGAGGTAAAAGACTTTACAAAGAGTGGACAATTATTGATGGCGGGCACGTACAAAGGAGGTGTGCCGAACGGGCATTTTACCTTTTATTATCAAAATGGCCAGGTCGAATCCCAAGGGAACTTTATCAATAATCAGCCTATTGGATTATGGAAATACTTTTATCCTGAAGGAACACCCAGGCAAGAAGTAACTTTTACCGATACAACATTCTTTATACATTATTTCTACGATTCAACGAATACCAAAGTATTGGAAAATGGAACCGGCTATTGGTACGACATCTATACAGAATATAAACTTCCCGATCGTGTTATCGTGCGAGGTAATTTTTTGAATGGAAACAAAGACGGAAATTGGGAATGCTTGCTGGAAACCGGAGAATTTATTTATAAAGAAAAATTTAAAGGCGGGGAATTTGTTGAGGGCTACCTGACGGATACCCATGGGAACAAGAAATCAAATAACGAATCTGAATTTCTCAACAAATTCATCCCTCCTTATAAACTGGACGTGACTGAGCGATTTGAACGAGAATCAACAGTAACCCAAAAAGACTACCCCTTCTTAAATTTCCTGAGGAAGGCACCTGCTGACGGGTGTGAAACCTGTCCTTCAAATCGCACAGCACCGGATACAACAATAAGTGGTAACCAAATCTTTTTGGTGGTTGAAGAATCCGCTACGCCTGTTGGCGGAATGGCGAAGTTTTATGAGCATGTGTCTAAGCATTTGCGTTATCCTTCCGAGGCAAGAAGAAAAGGAATTGAAGGAAAAGTGTTCGTAGAATTTGTCATTAATCGGGATGGCAGCATTTCTGATGTAAAGGCCATAAAAGGTATTGGGGGAGGATGCGATGAAGAAGCCGTACGCGTAATTGCCTTAGCCCCCAATTGGAATCCGGGTACTCAAAAAGGAAAACCGGTCAGGCAGCGTTACGTTGTTCCCATAATCTTTAAGCTAGGTGGCAAAACTTTTGGGAAATAAATTGTCATGGATACACCCGAAAATTTATTCGACCCGGAAGATGATCAGGATGACGAACTCCTCTTTGAACACCACCGCATCGTAGCCGACCCGGGCCAAAGC
>CAZOYJ010000332.1:0-3011 GCA_964583905.1 uncultured Roseivirgaceae bacterium | reverse complement strand
TATTTAAGATGGAACTGGCCACACCTGATAAGAAATATTCATCAAGGACTTTCAGCCTCCTCAATATTAATCAGCAATGGAAGTAAACAAAAAACTTCCAAGGTCTTGCAAACCTTGGAGGTTTTTACGGGACATATTTTACTTATTCTTTAATTCCTGCTAAATCTAATAAGAAGGCATACTCCTGGGCAGTTTCGCGGTACACTTTGAAGCGACCGGTGGTGCCGCCATGCCCCGTTTCCATGTTCGTACGCAGTAGCAACGTATTATTGTCGGTTTTCATCTCGCGGAGTTTAGCCACCCACTTGGCCGGTTCCCAATACTGTACCTGAGAGTCGTGGAAGCCGGTAGTCACCAGCATGTTTGGATAATCCTGGGCTTTCACCTGATCGTAAGGTGAATATTCCAGCATATACATATACGATTCCTGGTTTTTCGGATTACCCCACTCATCAAATTCACCTGTTGTAAGGGGAATGGTTTCATCCAACATGGTGGTAACTACATCAACAAACGGAACGGCTGCAATCACGCCTTTGTATAGATCTGGCCGCATGTTCACCACAGCGCCCATCAGTAATCCACCGGCACTTCCACCTTGTGCAAAAAGTTTTTCAGGCTTTGTGTATCCTACTTCAATCAGGTGTTCGGTACAATCGATAAAATCAGTAAAGGTATTTTTCTTTTTAAACATTTTCCCGTCCTCATACCATTGGCGCCCCATTTCCTGACCGCCCCGGATGTGTGCAATGGCGTAAACAAATCCACGCTCCAGCAAACTTAATCGGGTTGAAGAAAAAAACGGACTCATGCTGGCGCCATACGATCCATAACCATAAATCAGGGTTGGATTATTACCATCTTTTTGAGTGCCTTTTTTATACACGATTGACATCGGAATCTTTGTTCCATCAGCTGCAGTAGCCCACAAGCGTTCGGTTACATAATCATCCGGATTATAACCGCCCACCACTTCCTGTTGTTTCAGGAGTTTACGTTCGCGCGTTTTCATGTTATAGTCGTACGTAGAATTTGGTGTGGTCAGCGAAGTATATCCATAACGAAGTAGGTCGGTATCAAAGTCGAGATTCGTGGAGGGAAAAACCGTATAAGCGGGTTCACCAAAATCCAGGTAGTGTTTCTTGCCGGTTTTCTGATCGATAATGCGCATCAATGAATTGGCATTGGCACGCTCACTTAATACGAGGTAATCCTTGAAAATTTCTATTCCCTGTAAAAGGGTGTCCTGCCGATGCGGAATTTTGTCCTTCCAGTTTTCCTTTGCTGTTTTTGATTCTGGAGTTTCCATCAGTTTGAAATTCAAGGCATCGAGGTTGGTTACTACATAGAACTTGTCGCCATAGTGATCGATAGAGTATTCCAGTCCTCTTTCTCGTGGGCTGAATTGTTTAAAGTTGCCATCGGGCGAGTTGGCATTGAGAATGAAATAGTCATTTGTTAAGGTACTACCCGACCAGATGACCAGGTATTTTTTTGATTTGGTTTTATAGATACCCGTGTAAAAGGTTTCATCTTTTTCTTCAAACACCACCTGGTCAGATTTTGTATCGCTCCCCAGTTTGTGTTTTATAATCCAGCGTGAGCGCAGCGTTACTGAATCTTTTTTCGTGTAGAAATAGGTTTTGTTATCATTAGCCCAGGTAACATAGCCTTCGGTATTTGGAATAGGATCCTCCACCAATTTTCCGGTACGGAGATCCTTAACATAAACCGTGTAGCGTCTGCGGCTCACCGAGTCTTCGGCATACGCCAACAGGTTGTTATCTTCACTAACGCGTAACCCGGTAATGGAGTAGTAGTCATGGCCTTTTGCCAATTCGTTAACGTTCAGCAGAATTTCTTCTGCTGCATCGAGGGTTTCTTTCTTACGGCAATAAATGGGGTATTCCAGGCCTTCTTCAAACCGGTTGTAGTACCAGTACCCATTATTTTTGTAGGGTACCGATTCATCCGTTTGTTTGATGCGACCAATAATTTCGTTGTAGAGTTTTTCCTGAAAGCCTTCGGTGTGTTTCATTTTTTCTTTCAGGTAATCGTTTTCAGCGGTCAGGTAGTTCACTACCCGGGTGGTCTGCTCATCTTTTTGTTCAGCAATTTTCTGTTCATCGGTGAGTTTCATCCAGTAATAGTTATCAAGCCTGGTGTGGCCAAGTGCGGTAAGTTCGTGCGGAATTTTTTCAGCAACGGGCTGCGCAATTTCATCTTTCGCGGTTTCATTGTTTCCGGAACAGGCGCCCAGCGCCAATGCAACGGTAAGGAGAATGATAAATTGGAGGTTGTATGATTTTTTCATATCGGGATATAATATCCCTAAAGAACTGAAATATATTTCCGATTTGCTATACCGTTGATGTACACGGATTTCCAGTTAAATCATCATGTCCGAATATGACACACTGCGCTTATAAAAAGTGTTGTAAGGCGGGCGTTCATGCCCATTCCGTGTTGGCAAGTATAAGCTTAATTTTGCCGAGGCCAATTACTTTAAAAGAGCAGGGAAGCGAGTCGATTCCAAACGGGGCGATAAGGCAATTGATAGTACAGAAGTACTCCGCCTGCGTGAAGGGTTAGCACGGCAACCGAAGGCCACCAGGGCAGTTTCTTTGTGCGATGAAGAAAGAAAAGCGCAATAAATATTGCCAACACTATTCCAAACACAAAATTTTCTGCGATAGCATTGAACGGTAATCCAGTAGCAGCGCAAAAATGATATATAAACCGATCGCCAGAAGGACCCAGAATGGTGAAAGCAGCAGCCGTCATAAAGGTGGCGTGGGCAAGGGTATTTTTTCTGAAGTAAACTCCGAGGATGTAATAGACTATCAGCCAAAACCAATACACACTACCGAGTATTACAAATTCAGCTGCCTTAACCGACCGGGAAACATCTTCCGGATAATATTCAGGTGGAGCAACTTCCTCACCCGACAGCACCCGTTGATAACCATATCGCAGAATTAAATATGCACCGGTTATGATTACCGGCATTA
>CAZOYJ010000331.1:0-3014 GCA_964583905.1 uncultured Roseivirgaceae bacterium | reverse complement strand
TAGTCGGTGTCCATGGTGGAGAGTACATACATCAACGTTGATTTTCCACATCCCGATTTGCCCACCAGCGAAAGGAACTCACCTTTGTAGACGGTAAGGTCTATTTCTTTCAGCACCTTGAATTTTTCCGGCTCGTAGAAATATTTTGTGATTTTATGTGTGCTTAATACTTTGTTCATGTGTTGGTGTGCTGATGTGTTGGTGTGTTAGTGTACTTTACCCCCTAAGGTCTAATGCCTAAAACCTCCCTCACTGCCCCCTAATGATTTCAATCGGATCCAGTTTCGCGGCTTTACGCGAGGGCATATATCCTGCCAATGCCGTAGTGGCCACGCCAAACACAATTCCGATTACATAATACTTTAGATCAAAATTCACCGGAAAATAATCGAGGCTTACAAAATCGCCACCGTCAAATGGGGCCTGGGCAATCAGGTAGGAAATGATGTAGCCAATGAGTAACCCGAAAGCGCTTCCCACAAACCCGATAACCAACGATTGAATCATGAAAATCTGGCGTACATCCTTTCCGGCAAAACCCATAGCTTTCAGAATGGCAATGTCTTTCATCTTATTGTAAATGGTCATGTTCAAAATATTATAAATACCGAAGCCCGCCACAATCAGCAGCGTTACCGAAACCGAGTATGTAATGATATTGCGAATAATGACCCCCGTTAAAAAAGTGGCATTGGCTGTTTCCCAGTCTTCGGCTTTATAACCGGCCATCGCCTGAAATTCGGGCGCAATTTCTTTAGCTGTTTTACTATCCAATAATTTAATGTTGATGTCGGTAATGTAGGAATGATCCTGTTGAAGAATGGTTTGCACGGTTGACAGGTTAGCGTAGCTGCGGATGTTATCAATCGTACCTATGCCCATCTGGAACGTGCCCACAATTTTCAGCGGCATGGTATGCCCCTGCGGTGTAGTGATCACAATCCGGTCGCCTACTTTCACATTCATTTTGCGGGCAATGCCGGTACCAATGATGATGCCATCATTATTCGAAAGTAAATCTTCCATACGTCCCGATTTCATCTTACCGCGCAGGTCGAACAGCTTATCTTCTTCGAGAATATCCACTCCGGCCATGGAGCCGGGTAATTCTACCGGACCATAATTATAAAATACTTGTGAAGCGATGGTTGGCGCTATACCCAACACCCGCGCATCGCGCCTGATCATTTCAACAATCTGCAAGGCATTGCGAACCTTGGCGGTTTCTTTTTTAGGTTTCTGATGGTGCACGAAGTTGAGGCCCTGGGCATTTACCTCATCCAAAATGCTGGGCCGACTTTCGGTAATGTCGTTATAGATGTGAATGTCGGGGGAAGAAGTCATGGTGAGTTCTTCGGTAAAATCGTTCAACCCGGTCATTAAACTCACCAGCGCTATAAACATACCGATACCGAATGTAACCCCCAGCATGGCCACAATGGTTTGTTTGGGTTTTGAGACGAGGTGCGTTTGCGCTATTTCAACAACCAGCTTCATCAGTGTTTAGCTTTCACTTTGGTTGATGCCTCCAGTCCTTCCAACACTTCCACTTCATCGAAGGTTGAAATACCTTTTTTGATTTTGATCTTTTCATCGCCCTTGCTGGTACGGATCAACACCGAGTCGCCCGGCAAGAGCGCTGTTTTCGGTATGACCAAGGCCTGATCGTTTTTCCGGATGATGATGTTTGCCTCAAGTGCCAACCCGGAGAATGCACCCGGCAACTCATCTTTTAACACCGCATCTATCCGCAGCGATTGTTGACGGCTGTCCACCAACGGGTAAATGCGGCTCACCTCGGCCTTAAAAACTTTTTCAGGATAAGCATCAATTTTCACCAATACCGGTTGTCCTATCTGAATGCGTTGAATATCCAGTTCATCTACATTCAACCGGAGGTAAAATGAATCTCCGCTTCCCACTACGGCCACCACTTCCGTGCGCCTGATTAATTCACCCTGCTCTTTAAACGTTTTGAAAACGATACCATCCACCTGGCTGCGGAGGGTATACCGGGCCGATTCATCCTGCGCGATGCGGTATTGGTTCTCGGCATTTTTTAATTCAAGGCTTAACTGATTGAAGGTTTTTTTATACCGGCTGTCGGCCAGTTGAAAATCATTACGGGCGTTGTCGTAAATGAGTTTAATGCGATCGAATTCAGCTTTTGATGTTGCATTCTGATTCAACAAGTTGGTGTACCGCACAAAATTCACCGAATCGAACTGCATTTTTGATTTGGCGCTCAGGCGGGCAGCCTGCAGTTCGCTGAGTATGGGCGAATCATTCCGGAAATTACGGGCAGCCAACGCATAGGTCTCTTTCGCTATCCGGTAGCGTGCCGATTGTTGATCGGCCTCTATTATATAGAGTGGATCGTTCCTCCTAACCGCGTCTCCATCGTTTACCAGCTTCCCGGCCACATATCCGTCCACCTGCGAAAAAGCTTGATATTCGTTTTCCGACACCACATAGCCTGAAGCATAAACGGCTTCAATCAGGGGTTTCGTTTCAGGATGGATGAACTCTCCATTCCGTGTACATCCGGATAATCCGGCAACTAATATGACCCAGGCAAAGATTTTCTTCCACATATTCCAGATAAATAACTGAACAAAATACGCACGGACTGTGAAGCGGGTTAATGGATATTTGTTCAAAGCCGCTAAAAACATTGTTAAGGTGTAGTCGGCATGTGCTAACGTGCGGGTTTCTTACCGGTTTTCAGCTTCTGCGCTCGCCTGATCAGCGACTGCAGGGTGTCCTTTTTCAGTTTTTCAACGGTGGCATTCCTCACTTCCAAAAAAGCAAACCGTATGGAGCAAGTTGCTTCATCCCGGCATTCGTTACAGGCTTCATAATATTTATAGGTTGCACAGGGGATGGCCGCAATGGCGCCATCGAACAACCGCACAATTTCAGCCAAATTCACGTCTTTAGGCAACCTTCGTAAAAAATACCCTCCGCCCTTGCCCTGCCGGCTGCCCAGAATGCCGGCATGTTTTAAGTCTAAT
>CAZOYJ010000330.1:0-3030 GCA_964583905.1 uncultured Roseivirgaceae bacterium | reverse complement strand
AACCGGTATGCCAAACCACCCCGGTATGGGCAACAGAAGGTTATTGACCAAAAACCTGAACCGATAAAGAAAACAATATGAGCAAACTCCAATCAACTTTTGTCAGCCTGGTTGTAACGCTGTTTGTGATTACACTGATTGCCTCGTTGTCGCTTGGCTTCGTTAATAAATGGACCCAGGAACCCATCGCCAAAGCGCAACTTGAAAAACAGTTAAAGGCAATTGAATCGGTATTGAAAGGATATGATAACAATCCGGTATTGGAAAAATATGAAGTGGCCGTGCCGGGTGGATATGACAGCCTTGAATTTTACCCGGGAAAAAAAGCGGGTGTGTTAATCGGCATGGCGGTAAAAACAAAATCATCCAGGGGGTATAACGGTGATATCTGGCTGATGGTAGGTTTTACTGTGCAAGGAAAAATTCTGAATATCTCGGTTATCGATCATAAGGAAACCCCGGGGCTTGGATCAAAAATCAGTTCTTCTTCCTTTATCAAACAGTTTCTGGGCAAGAGTCCTGAAACTATGAAGATGCGTGTAAAAAAAGATGGCGGAGATATCGATGCAATTTCCGGGGCTACCATTACCACGCGTGCGTATGCGGAAGCGGTTCAACTGGCTTACGATACTTTTAAATCCGTACAACAATGACCCCCGTTGACCATAAGCAAAATTTTCTGAAAGGAATCATCCACGAAAACCCCGTATTGGTATTGTTGTTGGGGCTTTGTCCAACCCTGGGTGTTACCTCATCGGCTGTTAACGGACTAGGGATGGGCGTGGCCACCTTGTTTGTGCTCATCATGGCCAACCTGGTTATTTCAACTTTCAAGAACTTCATTCCGGATAAAGTCCGGATTCCGGCCTTTATTGTCATTATCGCATCGTTTGTTACCGTTGTGCAATTGTTAATGGCAGCGTACACACCCGCGTTGAACGATCAGCTTGGGTTGTTCATTCCGTTGATTGTAGTGAATTGCATAGTGTTGGGCAGGGCAGAGGCTTTCGCATCCCGCCAAGGTGTGTTGGCAAGTTTGGTGGATGCACTGGGCATGGGGATAGGATTTACACTGGCGCTTACGATACTAGGCGGTATTCGCGAGGTATTGGGAAGTTTAACCCTGTTTGGATTATCTATAGTTGAAGCAGATGGAATGTTAATTTTTATTCTGGCTCCCGGTGCTTTCGTTACACTTGGATTTATGATAGCTGTAATGAATTGGTTACTCCACGGGAGCAAAGCAAAGAAGCAAACTTAAACTATGGAATACGTTATCATCATCCTTTCCGCGGTCTTCATCAACAACATTGTGTTGGCGAAATTTCTCGGAGTTTGCCCGTTTTTGGGGGTATCGAAAAGTACATCCACCGCATTGGGCATGGGCGGAGCGGTTGTTTTTGTAATGACGATTGCTACGATTATTACGTACCTCGTTCAGCAGTTCATCCTTAAGCCCTGGCATATCGCATACCTGCAAACGGTAACGTATATCCTTGTTATTGCATTCCTGGTTCAGGTGGTAGAGATCGTAATGAAAAAAGTTGCTCCTGATCTTTACCAGGCATTGGGGGTTTATCTTCCCTTGATAACCACCAACTGCGCTATACTTGGTGTAGCCATACTTGTGGTTCAGGCGGAGTATAACCTGGTTCAAAGTGTGGTGTTTGCCATCGGTAATGGAATGGGATTTACCCTCGCCATCATCCTGTTCTCCAGTTTACGCGAACAACTTGATGAAGCCGATTTACCCGAATACATGAAAGGTATTCCGGCTGCCCTGATCACGGCAGGGATTCTTGCCATGGCCTTTATGGGATTTTCGGGGATTGTTTAAACATCCCTTTTGCTATCTTCACCAAATTTTAGGTACATGAACGCATTTCAAAACCAGGTGGTTTGGATTACCGGTGCATCTTCCGGAATAGGGGAAGCCCTGGCGTACACCTTTGCAAAGCGGGGCGTGAAACTGATTCTTTCCGCCAGACGAAAAGATGAACTGGAACGGGTAAAACAAAATTGCAACCTTCCGGAAGATTCAATTTTGGTATTGCCACTCGATGTATCGGATAGTCAACAACTTGCCGCTGCCTCCGCACGTGTCATCCAACAGTTTGGTGGTGTGGACATCTTGCTGAACAATGCCGGGGTAAGTCATTGGTCGAAGGTGAATGACTTAACGCTTGACGTGATCCGGAAAATTATGGAGGTTAATTTCTTAGGCGGAGCAGCTCTGACCAAAGCAGTTTTACCACAGATGCTTGAGAAAAAGCGGGGCCACATTGTAGTGATATCCAGTGTGCTGGGTAAAATGCCCGTACGAAAACAAGCAGCTTATGTAGCCAGCAAGCATGCGTTACAGGGATTTTATGATACGCTTCGCCTTGAGGTAACCGCTGACGGGGTTCATGTTATGCTGGTGTGCCCGGGGTTTGTAAGAACAAACGTGGCCAGAAACTCCTTTAACAAAGAAGGTGTGGCCATTAATCAAAGTAATGTAAAAATAGATAAGGGACTTGATCCGATGTATGTTGCAGAAAAAATTCTGGCCGGTATTGAAAAGAGGAAACATGAATTGATTATCTCGGGAGGAGCAGAGAAAACCGCTATTTTAATGAAGCGATTCTTTCCCGGTTACTTTACGTCATTTATGACCAAACGAAAACTTTTGTAATGCGTAATGGATGGTGTTGGATAGCATGGAATTAGGTAGCGTCATTGAAAAATTAAAAATCCGATTAACAAAAGAATTGCCCGGACCGTTGGCGCATGAGGCCTTGCGGGCTACCCCTGCAGGTTCGGTTATTCCGAAATTTGAACACCAGTTGCCCCCACGCCCCGGAAGTGTTTTGATTTTACTATACCCCGAAAGTAACACGATTTACTTTCCGCTCATCAAACGCCCCGATTACCTGGGCGCCCACAGTGGCCAGATCAGTTTGCCCGGAGGAAAAGCCGAACTAGGCGAAACTGTTTTTGAAACCGCCTTACGGGAGGCACAGGAAGAAATTGGGGTAGATCCGGCTAACA
>CAZOYJ010000329.1:462-3034 GCA_964583905.1 uncultured Roseivirgaceae bacterium | reverse complement strand
TGTGGGTCCAGGTATTCCACGCGGACCATCAATGGATATAGAATTGATGTGAGCAATTTTAGCAATACTTACTACTTTGCCTCCCTCCGAGTGAGGAAGTTCTATTATAGTACACTGACATAGGGCGCAACGATTCCCTGATCTTGCAAAAAGAGCTTTTACGGTTGTTTGCGGGATGGAAGGGCGTAGCGATCCTGACATCTTTATCTAATTTCTCTTTCAATTTAGCAGGTTTGTCCAATTAGCTTCGTTTTTTTTGTTCTGAAGGCTCTTTAGCGCAACAGCAACACACATTGTCAGGCCGCAACTCCTACCCTGCAAGCCAAAGCTTACCAAATGTTTCATCCCGTCTCTCCGGGAGAGTGTCGCTGCCCAGCCCGGTGGTGGATGAGGAAGAAAGGAGTACTAAAACTCCGCGCTAAAAAAACTTTTTGTGAAGATTCCGGTAAGCCTGCCTACTCCGCCAACTGGCGGATCCGGCAGACAGGCCCGGTCCCGAAGTCTCGGGACTTAAGTAATTTAATAACCTATCCCTCTATGTTAAGTCGCTGAACAGTCAATTCTTTAATTGCTCCGTGGTTGGGCCAGTTAAAACTGTGATTGTGCCGGGCCAGCACGCAACGTTACTTATTAGCAGAAAAATTTCTATGCAATTTGCAACTGTTGGCCGTATTCCTTTAAATGATTGTAGGCAATGTCAACATACTCTTCTGTTATGAGATTTTGCTTGCGAGGGTTCCATTTAACTTTATTGAAAAGCTCCTTACGATCAATGGATGGATTATTTTTCAACACAAAGTGAGTTGATGAGAGTATTTCCAGTGATAATGATGATTCGAAGCCTTCAATTGCTTTAAACAAAGTTTTAAGGCGATCCATCTGTTCCTTACTCAGTTCCTTCTTTGCGTATTCCACAACTTCTTCACGCTTAGAATAATCTAACTCAAGCGGTTCAAATGGTGTGGCCGTCATCTGTTCAAGGCCTTTTAAATACTTGCCGTTCATGGCGTACAAAAATTTGTCCATGGCCTGAGCGTATGGACCGTACGTATATTGCTCAAATTTGAATTTCAAATTCTCACCACTTTCCTGAAGAAAATAGGCCAACTTGTTTGCTGCAAAAACTGAAGCGGGTTCTCCGAATTTTTCATATTTATAAAGCGCCAAAAGAATCATCGCCTTCGCAGGTGTAAGGTTAACATCTTTAACGGACCTCTCCTTTTGAAGAATTTCTTTCACGGATTCATTGGGTTCATAAACCTGAATGTCAACATCCATCAGGTTACCCAAATACTCGCTTATCAATTTCTTTACTTTATCCCATTGCAAGCCTCCATTTCCGCAACCTAATGGGGGAATAGCGATACTACTGACTTTATACTCTTTAATTACCCTGACGAGGTCTTTCAACCCTTCCTCAATGTAGCTGTACTGGGATTTTTTAAACCATTCAGTCTTGGTGGGGAAATTGATGATCAGTTTATCCCCTTCCAACGTATTTTCTTTCACCACCAGCATTTTGCCAATTTGCATTTCCCCAGCCTTGCACGCTTTTTCATATAACTTGAAATTTTGTGGATACCTTTCCTTGAACTGTAAAGCAATACCCTTACCCATCACACCAACGGTGTTGACTGTGTTAACCAAAGCTTGCGCTTCAGATGACAATAGGTTTCCTGTTATAAATTTCATCAGAAATAAAATTTAGGTTTTACTTTCACTTCAATGTCTATGTTGCAGTGAGCCATAATACCTTCAACTTGTGTTCTAACTTGATTGTTCAGAACTGCTATACGGGTAATCTTGCTGCGAGGCACCTTGTCCTTCACAAGAAACTCAGCATGCTTTTTACGAATGCGATCCTCGTCTCCATCTGCATTTACCTGTCTGAAATCTTCTGATTGGATGGAAACCCAATCAATTTTATCAATGTGGGTAAGGTCATTGTAAAACTTAGTGATCCGCTTGGCAGCATTGCCATCAGTGAAGCACCAGGGTTTGTTCATAGATGTCAGGTCGGTCATCTTGCAACAAAGATAGACAATATCTCTTTGCTCCATTCGGGGTACTCCTTGACCGGTAATTAGGTTATATAACATAGGCGTTCTGACCGAAAAATAGAATGGCACATAATCATTGACAACCGTGTCGGGATAGCATTTAACAATACGACTATCTCGTTCTCCAATAATCTCTTTGTTACCCATAACAATACGACCCGGATTTTCCGGAGCATTTCTTTTAGAATACAACCCGTCCATTAGGTCTGTTTCAAGATTTTGTACAGAAATGATCCTAAAAACCCATAATTCATTTACATCTATAGGCATAGATAGTGATTCTTTATGTCATTTAGTGTCATGTGTTGATTCCCTCAACCTCTCCCACACATCTTTCCCTACCTGCTTGCTGGCTACTTTAATTGGATTACTGCTGCCTCTCCCCCAACACCTTCTCCAGTAACGCAATTTTTCACGCTCGGATTTCAGAAGGGCTTCGTAGAGTTCAACGATTTTTTCAACAGGATTGAATGTACAGTTATAGTTTTGGAAAGCGCCCGTACTGGTATCGT
>CAZOYJ010000329.1:0-452 GCA_964583905.1 uncultured Roseivirgaceae bacterium | reverse complement strand
AGAGTTCAACGATCTTGTCAAAGGGGTTGAACGTACATTGGTAATTGTAATTCTGATTATATGCGGATGATTGATCGTTCATGTTTTGTATATGAAAGATCAGCGTTTCATCATTGAAATTCTTAATGGCCTCCGCACTCACCCCTAGCGCCTTCGCAATCCGTTCCACCGTAGCGTCTTCCACCTGCTCGCTGTTTTCAATTTTTGAAACCGCCTGTTGCGAAATGCCCAACTGTTCGGCCAGGCTCTCCTGCTTCACGCCTAACAGTTCGCGGATGCGGCCAATCTTGCGGCCTAAATGCGGGGGTTTGGTTTTCATGTCCATAATGCCAAATATAAATAGTTCGATCGTGGTAAAAAACAACCCGGTGGGTGGCGTAAAATCTTTTCTGTAGTCGCTACTCAGCCCCAATCCGAAATCTCAAATCCGAAATCCAAAATCCGAAATCGGT
>CAZOYJ010000328.1:0-3042 GCA_964583905.1 uncultured Roseivirgaceae bacterium | reverse complement strand
GCAAGAATTGAAGCATCAACAACGCAATGGTTGTAACCACGAATAGTGAGGAAATATTTGGACGGTTGAAAAGGAAGAACACAAAAATCGTAAAAACAAAGCTAAGGAAACCGCCACGCGAATCCGTATAGATCAATGCCAGTGAAATTACCCCTGCCCCAAAAATCGCAACAAGGCGAGTAAGTAGTTTTTTTTCATGCCAAGCGCGCTCTAACGCCAATATGAATATTACCGACAATATCTGAGCATAAGGATTGGGTGTTTCATAGGGACCGGTCATACGTGGTCTCCCAACATAGCCAGAATATTCCCACCCGCCAAATCCAAAATACGAATTATCAAAAGTCTGTGTCAGGTTTTGGAATACACTGATGGAAGCCATGAAAATCCCCGCCATAATGACCGCCCAGACCGAATTCTTTAGTGAAGGTGAACGTTGAACGATAAATAGGATGATCGAGGAAATCAGCAGACTCTCAAAGATATTCATGAACTCGTCAAAAGCAACAGTCGAGTTATTGGCTGTGACAACTGAGAACAGAAGCGATATCGCATAAATACCAAGGACGAAATTATTCTGCAGCCAACCGGCAGGGCGTTCACTAAACAGGATGAATCGTAACACGACCACCCCAAGCATAAACGCAACCAATGGTCTGCCAGGACCCGGCCAACCATTAATTTCTACAAATACCCGCTGCACTTGGGCAAACAATACGACCAGGATCATGGCAACCCCAAGATCTGGTTTCAGGACCACAAAGACAAGAGCAAGCACACCAGCCAGCGCAGCCAATACCAAAACACCAAAGTATCCTGAAGCTATGGCTACAACGATGCCATAGATGATACTAATCAATGCAAATGACAAAGTCCATTTATCGATCGGAGAGATCGACGAACTTCGAACTCGCCCGGTGCTGGATGAAGTGCTCATCAAATTATGCCCTCAGAAAAGGATGCAGGGACTATGCATCTTCCTTTTGTACCCAGAACGGACTTTTCAACTCCCAAACATATACAGGGTTGGAGGGATCACGTTTTGCTTGTTCAAGAGCGCCAGCGGTTTTATCCAACAGTTCTTGAACGGTAATACCACCGCTATATTCCCCGCCGCCAACATGCGGGTCCAATTGAAGAGAGACATCATATTGCTGCAAGTCCACAGGCACTAAAAGTGCGTGTTGAATACGCTTAAAGATCCGGCTGGCAGCATCGCCTTTTGTCATTGGCAATAGAACAATGAAACTGTTCTTATTCCATCGTCCAATATTATCGTTGCCTCTCAATTCCATTCTTAACGTGTTTGTAACTGTAGACAATACCCGTTGAATTCCAAGTGTAGGTAATGAGTCCAGATAATCCGTCATTCCGCTTAGCTCAAAGACACCAATAGAAAACGGGTCGGATGGGTTGTCCTCAATCTGATTTTCAAGCAAACGTGTAAAGTGACGGCTGTGGTAGACGCCTGTGTCGGCATCAAGCTGTAAACGGTGACGATAGGCCTCGAGCGGAATCCGAATTTGCTCACTCAGAACCGCAAGCGCTGCACCACCCACCAAACCTAATAGCAAGGATAAGCTTGCGCTCTGTAAAGGTTTTGGACTAATCGGCACATCGGGAACCACAGCTGTATCTAATACATTCAATTCATAGACCCGGTTCAAACCGCGAGTGAAGAGTATGGTTTGATAAGCAATCGCATTCGTCAAGTCTGTGGCTAATTTCCGATCGGGTCCTGTAACTGACAGTTCCAATACACTGGACTCAGGAAGGGCAACTGCAAGAATCACATAATCCTTCCTGATAAAACTCTGGGTTCCAAGGATCTTAAGGGATTCATTTAAGATACGTTGACTTGCCATGACTTCTGTATAAGTGGCAACGACAGAGCGCAAATCGAGGGTTTCCAGACCCGAGATCATCACCTCCGCATCTCCCTGACTCGTCAGCAATGAGCCGGGGGTGATAATAAGGCGGGTGGTTGCCCTGTATAAAGGTGTTGACAGATAGGAGAATATTAATGAGGCAGTTAAAGCAATGAGTGTGGAGAGAGCGATCAACCACCATCCCTTTTGAAGCATTCGAAAATACAGTCTTAATTCCATGGTTTCTTCCTCCAAACCGGAAGTCCGGTAAAATAAAACCTGCTAAAAATGGCAATTTCTCCGGCCTTACATCCATAGAATTGGCAAGCAAGGGAAGAAAATACCAAAAACAAACAAATTTGCAAAGAAATCTTACCCTATAATACCGCATATTGTACATTGCAAAATAAAATCAACTTGCAATGTATGCGAAACGCTGGTTTTACCCAGCGAAACCCACTATGTCATATTTTACATAGTTGCAAATTGGGGCATTAAAGGGTTTTGTGCTGTGGGATAACCCAAAAATATAAAACGGATAACTAAAGAATGCCCCACTTTTTCAACTAATGAGCTCCACGGCTTTCAAATACTGCTGTAACTGTTTTCAGCAATATATTGAAGTCAAACCAAAGACTGCGACGCTCAATGTATGCAATATCAAGTCTAAGGCGGTCGTCAAACTCCATGCTGGCCCGCCCAAAAACCTGCCACAACCCCGTCACTCCTGGTAGAACATCCAGCCTTTCGGTGTGCCACAATTGGTAGGTTTCGGCTCCGAATGAAGTAGGACGGGGTCCCACTAAACTCATTTCACCTTTTAGGATATTGAGAAGTTGAGGAAGTTCATCCATGCTTGATTTTCTAAGGATACGTCCGATCCTTGTTACCCGCGGGTCGTTCGTTATTTTGAAATCAGGCCATCGTAGTTCATTCAAATGCATATATTTTTGTTTTAATTCCTCCGCATTAGGAACCATGGAACGGAACTTATACATGCGAAAACGTTTTCCGCCCCGTCCAGTCCTATTCTGAAAGAAAACAACCGATGCCCCCGGAGAATCAATCCAAATCAGTAAACCAATAAGAACAAGCACCGTAACCCAAAACGGTGATGCAACAAGAACGACTGGCATATCGATCAGGAGCTTGGCAACAAGATAAGATCTTCCGG
>CAZOYJ010000327.1:0-3048 GCA_964583905.1 uncultured Roseivirgaceae bacterium | reverse complement strand
CACTGAATATCAAGATTTCAAAGAACGTTTTTATTATTTTTAATGGACACTAATGTTCGTATGTAAAGATTAACCTTCGGTTTAGTGGTGTCAACCCAAATCAGGAGTACGTCATTATCAGCGTGTTGAGCATATGCATACCGGGTAAAAATTTTTTCATAACCAATCGCTAACGTGTGGTGTTAATCCTGCCAGAAAGTGCACTCGTATAGTCGGGAAATTTGAATTTTTAAAAATTTACAGATATTTGGGGCCTTTGATTAACGTGTTGATATGGCAAAAAACCTTGTAATAGTTGAATCTCCCGCGAAAGCGAAGACCATTGAGGGATACCTGGGAAAAGATTTCAAGGTCGCTTCCAGCATGGGACACATACGCGATTTACCCAAAGGCAGTGGCGCCATTGATATTGAAAATGGGTTTGAACCTACCTACGAAATCAGTCCCGATAAGAAGGACATTATTCAAAAGTTAAAGAAACTTGTTGCCGATGCCGAAATGGTTTACCTCGCCAGCGATGAAGACCGGGAGGGTGAAGCCATTGCCTGGCATTTAAAAGAATCACTTGATCTCAACGATGCGAAAACCAGGCGCATCGTATTTACCGAGATCACCAAGAAGGCTATCCTAAACGCCATCGAAAATCCACGCGGCATTGATGTTGACTTGGTTAATGCGCAGCAGGCACGCAGGGTACTTGATCGGTTGGTGGGGTATGAGTTGTCCCCGATACTTTGGAAGAAAATTAAAACCGGGTTATCGGCAGGCCGGGTACAATCGGTGGCTGTACGGTTGGTGGTGGAGCGCGAACGCGAGATCACCGACTTCCAGGTAAAAACTTTGTACCGGGTAACGGCACAATTTGATCTGGGCAATGGCAAGCAACTACAAGCCGAATTACCCGAGCGTTTCAATACCGAAGAAGAGGCGCTTGAATTTCTGGAGTCGTGCAAGGGAGCTGAATATTCCATCAGCGACTTACAGACCAAACCACTGAAGCGTTCACCGGCACCTCCTTTTACAACGTCTACATTACAACAGGAAGCCTCCCGCAAGCTTAGCTTTTCGGTAATGCAAACCATGATGGGTGCCCAGAAATTGTACTAGGCCGGTAAGATCACCTACATGCGAACCGACTCGGTTAATTTATCGGATGAGGCCCAACAGGGCGCAAAGAATCAGATTGTATCGGCCTATGGAAAAGAATTTGTTCAGCTTCGGCAGTACAAGTCAAAATCATCAAATGCACAAGAAGCCCACGAGGCCATCCGGCCAACTGATTTTTCAGTACTTGATCCCGGCATGGACCGCAACGCTTCACGCTTGTATGAATTGATCTGGAAACGTGCTATCGCCTCGCAGATGGCGGATGCGGAGTTGGAAAAAACTACGGCTACCATTCAAATATCCACCAATCCCCGTACCCTTGTGGCTACCGGTGAGGTAGTTAAGTTTCAGGGATTTTTGTCGGTTTATATGGAATCGGCAGATGATGAGGACGATGAGCAGAACGGAAAAGTACTTCCGCCTTTAACCGTAGGACAGAAGTTGAACTTAAACGAACTGATGGCGCGGCAAACCTTTTCAAGGAACCCGCCCCGGTATACAGAAGCCAGCCTGGTAAAAAAACTGGAAGAACTTGGTATTGGCAGGCCTTCAACTTACGCGCCAACCATTTCCACCATTCAAAAACGCGGGTATGTGGTAAAGGAAAACCGGGAGGGAGTAGAGCGCGAATACAATGTGTTTAAGCTGGCCAACGACACCATTGCAAAGAACAAGGAAACGGAAATTACTGGCGCGGAGAAAAATAAATTATTTCCGACCAACATTGCTATGGTAGTCAATGATTTCCTGGTTGACCATTTCCCGGACATTACAGACTATTCATTCACTTCAGAAATTGAACAGGAGTTTGATGAGATTGCCACCGGCAAGCTGGAGTGGCATAAAATGATCGATAATTTTTACACCCCATTTCATAAGAAAGTTAAAAAGACCGAGCAGGTTGAACGCTCGGCTGTAAGTAAAAATCGGGAGTTGGGTGTTGACCCGAAATCCGGAAAGAATGTGTATGCCAAGCTGGGCAAATTTGGCGCGTACATCCAGGTAGGCGAGAACCCTGACGACAACGGTGGCGAAAAGCCAAAATTTGCCAGCCTGCGACCCGGCCAGTTTATTGAGAACGTAACCCTTGAAGACGCGATGGAGCTGATGAAGATGCCGCGCGAAGTGGGCTTGTTTGAAGATAAGCCGGTGTTGATCAACATCGGCCGGTTTGGGCCGTATGTGTTGCACGATAAGAAATTTGTTTCCATTCCGAAAGATGATGATCCATACACCGTAACCGAAGAACGCGCTATTGAACTGATCAAAAACAAACGCATAGCCGATGCCAACAAATTGATCAAAGCGTTTGATGAAAACCCGGAGATTCAAATTTTGAATGGCCGGTTTGGTCCGTACATTAAAGCCGGAAAAAAGAATGTAAAGATCCCGAAAGGAAAAGAACCAGCAGAACTTACGCTGGAAGAATGTATCGCATTGGCGGAAGCCGCACCTGAAAAAAAGGGCAGGGGGTTCGTACGAAAAAAGAAATCATCTTGACGTAAACTAATTCCCGCATGAAAAACCTGGTTGTATTAACCGGTGCAGGTATCAGTGCAGAAAGTGGAATTCCGACTTTTCGCGATGCCGGTGGATTGTGGGAAGGATACCGGGTGGAAGATGTAGCCTCACCCGAAGGCTGGGAACGAAATCCGGTTAAGGTGCTCGACTTTTACAATCAGCGCAGAAAGAAGGCGCTGGAAGTAAAACCTAATCGCGGCCATGAAATCCTGGCCGAACTGGAAGCTCATTTTAAGGTTATTGTGGTTACCCAAAATGTGGATGACCTTCATGAGCGGGCAGGCTCTTCACAGGTTATCCACCTCCATGGAAATTTATTTGAATCGCGAAGTACGGTAGATGAATCGCTGATTTATCCCATTTCCGGATGGGCTTTAAACCCGGGCGATTTGTGTGAGAAGGGTTCGCAGTTGCGCCCGA
>CAZOYJ010000326.1:0-3054 GCA_964583905.1 uncultured Roseivirgaceae bacterium | reverse complement strand
ACATGGGCCCCATGATATCTTGTACATAGGATGGGTATCGGAAGTTTATTCCATCCGGTGCCATAACATCGGCCCCTGCACGCGAAGCTTCCAACAGGAAAGCATTGCCATAATCAAAAAAGTACGTTCCTTTTGCTGCGTGTTTATTGATTGCCGTTGCATGCCTTCGCAACGATTCCCTTACTGTTTCCTTAAACCGATCAGGATCATGGGCCATCATAGCGTTGGCTTCTTCAAACGATACGCCAGTGGGGTAATACCCGCCCGCCCAGGGGTTGTGCAGGGAGGTCTGATCGGAACCAAGATCCACAAAAATATTTTCGGTATCAAACTTTTCCCAGACGTCAACAATGTTGCCGCGGTAAGCAATGGAAACAATTTCCTTGTTGGCCCTGGCCTGTCTTACCTGGCTAACCAGGTCGTCCAGGTTATCGGTAACGCGGTCAACCCAGCCTTGTTCATGTCGCTTGAAGGTTGCCTTGTCGTTTACTTCGGCCACTACGGTAATGCATCCGGCAATGTTTCCGGCTTTGGGCTGGGCGCCACTCATCCCGCCAAGGCCTGACGTAACGAAAACCTTTCCGGCCAGACTTTCATTGGCTTTTGCGATTTTGCGTCCGGCATTCAACACCGTTATGGTTGTTCCGTGTACGATGCCCTGCGGCCCGATGTACATATACGACCCGGCCGTCATCTGACCATATTGGGTTACGCCCAACGCATTGTACTTCTCCCAATCGTCCGGTTTGGAATAATTCGGGATCATCATACCGTTGGTCACCACTACCCGGGGAGCTTCTTTCGATGCGGGGAATAATCCCATCGGATGCCCGGAGTACATGTGCAGGGTTTGTTCATCCGTCATGGTAGCCAGGTACTTCATCGTTAACAGGTACTGCGCCCAGTTTTGAAACACCGCGCCATTGCCGCCATACGTGATCAACTCATGCGGGTGCTGGGCTACGGCCGGATCCAGGTTATTCTGAATCATGAGCATGATGGCAGCAGCGTGCATCGATTGGTATGGATATTCATGGATGGGTCGCGCATGCATGTCGTAATCCGGCCTGAACCGGTACATGTATATTCTGCCATAGGTAATCAACTCCTCATAAAATTCCCGGGCCAAGATTTCATGATGCCGGGGATGAAAATACCGGAGGGCATTTCGTACTGCAAGTTTCTTCTCGTCAGCGCTTAATATGTCTTTTCGTTTTGGTGCATGGTTAACCGATTCATCGTACGGTTTCGGTGGCGGTAACGCTTCAGGTATGCCTTGTAAAATAAGTTCTTTGAAAGATCCGGGCATCAGTGTTTTAGCTGTTCGTTTAGTTGAAAGTCGATGGCTTTATAATTCTTTTTTGTGTACTGGTAGCCAATATCAAAAATTTCTTTTCCCCGCGCCAGGTCAAAGGTGCTGAACGTGCCTAAATCCGGAGGTTCGATAACTTTATTGCAATGACCTTTGCTGTAGGTTGTCCCCACATTAATGGCTACCAGCAGGCTTCGCTCGGTAATGTCTTTGACACTTTTCAAATCAAAGCGTGACTCCACCGGGTTACAATGACTACCGATAATGAAATCGCATTTTCCAACCAGCGGCCGAACCGGTAAATTATCCATCAGCCCTCCATCAACATACACGTTTCCATTAAAGGCAACCGGGTTGAACAAAGCCGGGATGCTGGAAGAAGCCAGTACAGCGGAAATCAATTCACCCTGGTCGAAGTATACGATTTTACCCAGCCTGATTTCGGTGGCCGCCACGGTAAGCGGAATTTTTAGCGCACTGAAATTATCTTCCGGCATGCAACGCTTCATAACTTCCTTAAAGCCATCCATACTCAGCAAACCAGTCCAGGCCCAGGCCGGCCGGACGGATTTAAGAATACCGGTTTTAACGATGACGTCCAGGATTTCATCCGGCTTATAGCCATAGCAATAGAATGCTCCGGCAATGGCGCCTGCACTGGTACCTGAAACCTGCGCAAACCGGAGCCCCATTTCTTCCAGCGCTTTTATGATGCCCAGGTGCGCCATGCCCCTTGCTCCACCCCCGGATAATGCCAAGCCAATTTTCATGCGAAAGGGTTTTATAAAATTAATGGTTAAAGATCACTCAATTTGAAAAGTTCAGCTACCCGAACACCCCGGTCGGTATGCTTTACAGTACAACACTCATGAACCGGATCGTGCTCAAAGAACAAGATATAGTTAAAGTCGGCTGCTTCCCGTAAAAACCGATCCTTTTCTTCCAACGTCAAGAGCGGACGTGTATCATACCCCATTATGTACGGTAACGGGATGTGACCAACGGAAGGAAGCAGGTCGGTTACAAAACAAACCTTTCGCCCCTTGTAATTAATAATAGGGATCATCATTTTATCGGTGTGACCGGATGCTAAAAATATGTTGAATTGCGAAAACGGAGCTTCTCTTTCCGGGTCAATAAACTCAAGCTGACCGCTTTCTTTTATCGGAAGAATATTCTCTTTCAGGAAGCTTGCTTTCTCCCGGGCATTGGGCTGGGTGGCCCACTTCCAGTGATCGGCATTCGACCAATACCGGGCATTGGGGAAAGTAAGTTCATAGGCTTCGCCTGTTCGCTTTACCCCGCCTCCGCAATGATCAAAGTGCAGATGCGTCAGAAACATATCGGTTACATCCTGCTCCGAGAATCCTGAAGCGTGCAAGGATTTATGCAGCGAGGCGTTGCCGTGGAGGTAGTAATAACTGAAAAACTTTTCATCCTGCTTATCGCCCAACCCGTTATCGATGAGGATCAGTCGCCTTCCATCTTCAATTAACAAACAGCGCATGGCCCAGGAGCACAGGTTGTTGGCATCGGCAGGGTTGGTTTTTTGCCAGATGGATTTCGGCACCACACCAAACATCGCTCCGCCATCCAATTTGAAAAATCCGGTATTGATAACGTGTAAATTCATTTTTTACATTCAAGTTAAGGTATGCAACTGGTTAAGCTGTCGGAGTTTTTAACCTAACGTGATAGGATTTATCCTACCGATTCAAAATTACCATAATCATTCAATTCCT
>CAZOYJ010000325.1:0-3057 GCA_964583905.1 uncultured Roseivirgaceae bacterium | reverse complement strand
GTGTTTGTGGTTTTACTTGCCCTGGGGATGACCACCATAATCGGCTTGCATCTCGCGGCTGGTCATAAGGAATATCAACACGACAAGAAATTTGACTTATTGATTGCTGATGGCTTTGTGAAAGTTTGTTCAGTGGATGACATCCGGGAGAAGCGCGCAAAAGTGGTGTGCCTGGATAAGGAACGCATTGCCATTTTCAAGTACGATAACAAGGTGTCGGCCCTCTCCAATGTATGCAAGCATCAGAATGGACCTCTCGGAGAGGGAAGAATTATTGACGGTTGTGTTACCTGTCCGTGGCATGGCTACCAGTATCAGCCGCATAACGGCAGTTCGCCACCACCATTCAAAGAGAAAGTAGCTACGTACGATGTGAAAGTTATTGAGGATGAAATTTGGGTAAACCCTACACCCTACCCGGATGGTACAGAACGCGAACCCGCCAGAATAAACATTGTCAAACCTAAACCTGCCTTGTATGAAATGGATACCTGAACCTGAAGAATTTTTTGTGGGCTACCTTTCAGAAGTGCCTTCAAAAACCGCCTCTATAATTAGAAAAGTGATTATTGGAATCGGCATTACCGTGGTTATCGTAGGGTTTCTGCTGGTGTACAGCCAGGGCGAATTCTCCACTTCAAACTTTGAATATGGAGAGTACAAGAATGTAGAGGGTTATCTTTTCAAAGAGCCAGTGCCTCACATTAAGGTGCCCTTGCTGGATACAACAGGAAAAACGGAATATAATTCCATTCTCCTGGTAGGCTTTGGCAAGATGGGCGCAGGCAACACATTGAAAGGTTTTGAAAATCAGTTGGGAAATCTGGATGGAAAATTCATTCGTATTACGGGGCAAAAAATCCATGGTCAAGGCAAGGCCCTGCTGCAGATTGAAGAGAATGCTATGCCTGAAATCCTGAAAAGCCCGGTAAAAGGAATAGTTTCAGGTATTGATGAGACCGGTGGCGCATCCATGCGGGGCGAGATTGTGGACCCGAAATGTTACTTTGGCGTGATGAGGCCCGGTGAAGGCAAACCGCACATGTCGTGTGCCATCCGGTGTATTTCCGGTGGTATTCCGCCTGTGTTTTTCTCAGTTGAAGATCAGGAGTATTACCTGGTGCTGGATGAAAACCTTCAGCCAGCAAACCAAAGTGTGACTGGTTTGGTCGGTTATGAACTATCCTTGGCTGGAAGAACAGCCAGGTTGGATGACTGGAAAGTTTTAATTGTAAACAACGACCAATTGAAAAAACACTCGCGCAACGCTCCATTTATCCGTACGCTTATGGCGATGGAAGAGGGGATGACGAAGTGCGGGATGAATTAGAAATGTGATTTATGACTTTTGATTTATGAAGAAAAACATTCTGATAACAGGCGCTTCTGGAAATCTTGGCCAGGCGGCTGTGGAAAAATTTATAAGTGAAGGCCATCGGGTTATTGCCACGGTCACACCGGGTAAATCGCTTGGCTTTGTTGGCGATGAAAATGTGGTAGCCTATGAAGCCGATCTAAGCAATGAGAAAATGGTTGAAGATGTCATCGGTAAAATCATTGTTGATCATCAAACCATCGATGCAGCCATTCTCACGGTGGGTGGTTATGCAGGAGGAACGATTGCTACTACCGATGGCGCAACCATTCAGAAAATGATCAGCCTGAATTTCAATACGGCTTACTTTGTGGCGCGTCCGGTGTTTCAGCAAATGATAAAACAAGGCAGCGGTCGTATCGTGCTTATCGGTTCACGCCCCGCGCTTAAGGCATCCGAAGGAAAGAATAATTTAGGCTATGCCCTGGGTAAAACACTGGTATTCAAACTAGCCGAACTTCTCAATGCAGAAGCTTCGGGTAAAGATATAGTCTCATCGGTAATTGTACCCAGCATCATCGATACTCCAGTGAACCGGCAGGCTATGCCCAATGCCAATTTTTCAGATTGGGTAAGGGCTGACGAAGTGGCTGAGGCCATGCACTATCTCGTTACCGGAAAAGGCCGCGCCTTGCGCGAGCCGGTTTTAAAAATGTATTCGAATTCCTGAAGCATCTCTTACGCACGGGAACATCTCCTGCTGACAGCAAGTCATAATTTATCGAAGGGATAAAAGGATGGCTTTTTATTCTGAAGTGTAAAACATAACGCTGTGAAATCAAAAAACACCCAGGTTCTCGCTCATTGGTCATCTCACCGACACTCTTTCCTGTAGAATTGAAACATACCCGACCAACCCGCACTGCGGAGGAAGTTATTTTTACCGTATAAATAAAAAACCATTACCAATCCATGTACGTAGTTTCCAACAGGCTGACACAAGTCGAGGTTCTCCGCGAGCGGTTTGAGCATGCTTTCCAGCGATTAGCAGATGAGATTCATGCCTATCCTAATGACTGGAAAATATGGATCAGGGAAGGGGAAATACGCGACTCAGCTGGAAACCTGAGTTTGCTTTTGATTCAGTTGGTGCACCATACAGCCATGCTCCTGACTGGCAAGGAACAGCCCTCTGCCGATCAGGAACATTCCGGGTTTATGTCAAGAGCGGAATTGGTGAAGAAGGCGGAAAAAGCGCGAAAATCCCTCATGGAATCCATCTCCAATATAAGGGAAGATGCGCTCGATCGGGAGTTTCCGCTTCCTTTTCAGAACAAGCCTATAACGGCTTCCACTTACCTGATCTACCTGCTCACGGAAATATATTTTCACTTAGGCCGGATTAATTATCACAGAAAACTAGTGTAAACCCAATAACCTTTCACGATTATGGAACTGACTATTGCCGCCAAAAAAATCCTGTATGACCTGAACCAGATGGCGAAAGATATTTCTTCTGCGGACTACCAACGTCCTGTGTCTGTATTAAACGGATCGACCATCGGCCAGCATGTGCGCCACATCCTTGAGTTTTTTCTATGCCTGAATGACGGTTATTTCAGGGGTGTGGTGAATTACGACAACCGCAAGCGCAATAAACTGATTGAAGAATCGAAAGATGCCGCCATGATTTACATTCGAAAAATTTTGGACGCGGTGCGCGTATATCACCTGGAGCATGG
>CAZOYJ010000324.1:0-3078 GCA_964583905.1 uncultured Roseivirgaceae bacterium | reverse complement strand
TGCTGATTTTGATAAATCCTTATTGTTGAAATTATACATTGCCGTCTTTTGCTTTGGTAATGTAATGTTGTTCAGTTTCCACGAATACATTGTATTGGATAAAACGTATGTACAACTGATGCAGGTTTTCTCATGGCTTAACATATTATTGTCCATTCCGGTATTTCTATACTCCGATATCGATTACCTCGCCTCTGCCTGGAAAAGCTTTAAGCAGCGCCAGATCAATATTGATGTGCCGATTGCTGTTGGATTGGTGGCCCTATTTGTAAGAAGCGTTTGGGATATCGTTACCGGCTACGGACCGGGGTATATGGATTCTTTTACGGGACTGGTGTTCTTTTTATTGATTGGAAGGTGGTTTCAAAATAAAACATACCAGAGTCTTGCGTTCGATCGCGATTTCAAAGCCTACTTTCCGTTAGCGGTATTGCGCAAAATGAAAAATGCCTGGGAGCCCGTAGTGGTATATAACCTGGAGAAGGGCGATCAGATAAAAGTTAGAAACCTCGAAATCGTTCCGGCCGACAGCTTGTTGCTGGACGATGAAGCTTTATTCGATTATAGTTTTGTAACAGGCGAATCAAAGCCAGTAACCGTTCAGAAAGGAGAATGGGTATATGCAGGCGGAAAATTAATCGGGCAACCGGTTGTGTTGGTAGTGGAGAAGAAAACCTCGCAGAGCCATCTCACCAGCCTGTGGAATAAAGATGTTTTTCAAAAGCCCGAAACGAGCAAGTATAAGCGATTAATTGACCGGGCGGCCAGGCGATTTACCTGGGTCATCCTCGGCTTATCCATTATCACCGCTGGGTATTGGTACGTTACCGATGCTTCGCAGGTGTGGTTGATCATCACCTCAGTATTAATTGTTGCTTGCCCATGTGCGTTGGCATTAACAACTCCCTTCACGTATGGTAATATGCTTCGGGTTTTTGGCCGGCATAACCTGTACCTGAAAAACGCAGAGGTTATTGAACGCATGGCTACGGTAGATGCCGTGGTATTTGATAAAACCGGAACGATAACCCATGGTAAGGAACCACAGGTAGCGTTTACCGGAGAACTTACGGAAACAGAATGGATGTGGGTTGGCGAAATGACCGGCTTTTCCACTCATCCGCTCAGCAAGCTTATTCACAAGCATATTGCCGCCATAAGCAATGCATCGGTTTCTCACTTTAAAGAAATTCCCGGAAAGGGAGTTGAAGGAATAATAGAAAGTCATTCTATAAAAATCGGCTCTGCCGGATTTACAGGATTTCATGAGCACCTCGAAAATTTATCCTCGCGGGTGTTTATAGCAATCGATCAGGAAGTGCGTGGATACTTCAGTATTCAAACCACGGTGCGGAATGATATGAAAGATATGCTGGGTCGTTTGGGTACGCAATGTGTGGCGATGCTTTCGGGGGACAACAAAGCGGATAAAGTGCAGATGAGTACATTGTTTCACCCTTCGGCCCAGCTTTTATTTGATCAAAGTCCGCACGACAAATTGAATTATATCAATAACCTTCAGGGTCAGGGCAAGAAGGTAATGATGTTGGGCGATGGATTGAATGATTCCGGAGCCTTAAAGCAAGCCGATGTAGGCATAGCCGTAACCGATGACACCGGGGTTTTTTCACCCGCGTGTGATGGCATCTTGCAGGGTGAAGAAATATCCCGCCTCGACACCTTCCTGCAATTGGCCAAATCGGCAACAACAATTGTTAAAGCAGGCTTTGTGCTTTCGTTTATG
Organism: uncultured Roseivirgaceae bacterium; assembly: GCA_964583905.1. GTDB lineage: Bacteria > Bacteroidota > Bacteroidia > Cytophagales > Cyclobacteriaceae > UBA2336. Next base: position 1,334 of record CAZOYJ010000324.1, on the reverse strand, counting down.
TATAATGCTATCGCGTTGAGTTTTGCAGTATCGGGGCATCTTACGCCTTTGGTAGCGGCTATTTTAATGCCGTTAAGCAGCATTAGCGTTGTGGTATTTACAACAGCAGCCGTTAACCTAACGGCAAACCGATATTTAAAATAATGCAATGTTATGAAGATCATTATTCTGCTCATCCTTATTAGTCTGACCATAGCCGTTACCTTCCTGCTTATCTTTTATTGGAGCATGAAGAGCGGGCAGTACGATGACACCTATACCCCTTCCATCCGCATGTTGTTTGAGGATAAGAGAAAAGCTGAGATATCCAGGAAAACTACGAAGCGTGCCTGAGTACAAAAGGCTACAAAATCGTTTCCAAAAAATCAAGTACAATTAAACTAAAGATGACAATTGTCAGGATGAAGTTTTAACCACTTTCATCCAATCGGTACGGCCGTATAATCATAGCTCCAAATCCTTCATTTACAGGTTATTGCCATAAGGAGTATTACCAGGGAATCAGTTATAAAAACTGACATAAATCAAAGTTTAGGTATGACTCCGGTCATAATTACTGGCTGCAGTTCGGTGATAACTTGAGCCAAATTTCAGAACCATTCAACTGCAAACCAAACTGTATAAATCATGAAAAACGTAATCGTCATTATAGTAGCCACACTCATGCTGGCGGCCTGTGCGCCAGATAAGCCGAAAATAGAAGGTGAAACCGGTAAGAAAGCCAAGCCCACAGAAGGCTTAATGGATCCTACCAAAGGCATCGGCCAGGTAAAAAATGTTACCCTTCACAATCCGCTCGATCAGGAAAGAGTGCAACGTGGGTTGGATATTTATGAAATGAAATGTTCAGCTTGTCACCGGCTGGATGATGGAGACGACGGGGCCGTCGGGGTTCTTCCTGTTCATCGGGATCCTTTATGTCGCGCTGGCCACCTATGCCGCCTGGCGCATGACCCGTCGTGCTGCACCAAGTGTGACCGGTGCGTTCCGCGGGGTGACCCCGACCGCCTCGCCACTTGCGGTGGGCGCGGTGCTTGATGAGGCCGCCGTCGACGCTGACGTCGAAGTCGACGCCGATGTCGCACGTGAGATCGAAACCGCGCGCGGCTGATTTTCGATCGACGGTTGCGGTGCGGGGCAAAGCCTGCAAGGCTTTGCAAAAGCACGGAGGCGCCCATGGCAGACCCGGTCGAGGTTCTGGAGTTCTGGCTGCACGAGATTGGCCCCAAAGGCTGGTATGCCGGGGGCGAGGCGATTGATGCCGCGTGCCGCGAGAGGTTCGGCGATCTGTGGCAGGCGGCCCATGACGGCGGGCTGGAACACTGGGTCGATGG
>CAZOYJ010000323.1:196-3090 GCA_964583905.1 uncultured Roseivirgaceae bacterium | reverse complement strand
CACCCTGCGTGCACCCCGGCAGGAGCCGGGATGCCGGAACAGGGGCCAGTGCCTCAGGAAAGTGAGGTTAAGGGGCGGCCTTTTGGCGGGCTTTGCGCTCCAGGCGCAACTCGAAGTAGAGGTTGAGGGCCTGCTTCATGATCTTGCTGTGATCGGGACCGATTTTACGGGCGTGGTGCCGCAGGCGGTCGAGGTAAAAGGTCAGCAGGTCATCGGGGCGGGTGTCGAAGCCCATGAGGGTGAGGACGAGGCTGCCGAGGTAGGGCTCGTACGGGGTATCGGAGAGGCCGATGGCGTGGAGGCCTTCGAAGAAGCGCGTGGCTTTGAGGTCTTCGCGCAGGAGGAAGAGGATGAACTCGGTTTTCTGCGGCAGGCGGACCAGGGGGGTGAGGGTGCGGGGGATGTGCATTGTGTTTTTATTTTTTCTGGTAATCGGTAAACAGATGTAATGAAAAATGCTCCTGGGCCGCATGGCCCCGTATACTCAGCCAGCGCTGTGCCCAATCCACACATGCCACTGCCAGTCCGAAGATTGGCCAAGGCGCAGTCTGAGTATACTGTAAATTTTTTAATCCAATAGGTTACTTGTTAATGGGCTAAGCGGTTTTTTTGTTGGGGTGAAGTACGGAAAGGCTTGGGTGGTAATGAACCACGGGGGGTTGTGTTTTACCGATTTCGGATTTCGGATTTGAGATTTCGGATTGGGGTGAAAGATTTTTTTTTGCTCCCGGGCCCATGCCTTCATTTCATTTCGGCAGACAGGCGCATGGCCATACCTACGCTAAAGCTCCGGTATGCAGGCCCGTATACTCAGCCAGCGCTGTGCCCAATCCACACATGCCACTGCCAGTCCCCCGACAATAGTCGGGACAGGCTCCGATAGAATAAGGCGTTGCCGGAGTAGGGAAGAGGTGTTGAGTTTTGGCGGTTGTTTTTTACCACGACCGAATTCAGAACTCATCTCATAAATACCTTTAAGGAATTTTCATCGTCTTTGTCAATTCTGCATTGTTGGTTTTTTGCCCAGACACCTTCCAGTATGGGCTTCAAAAGTCGCCTCGCATACTTGCCAAATATTTGAAAATTCCCGTTAACTCTATTTTTGAAGAAAATGAAAAACTTTATGAAGCGCTCCTGAAAGCGGAGCGTGAGAAGGTAGCGTTGTTGGAGAAGATGTTAGGGGAAAAATGATTCCTGATTTCAGATTTTGACGTTACGGGTCTCAGCTTTCCTATCTTATTTCCGAACCACCAGGCACGTTAGGGCACAGCGTGATGCATTCGTATGTATGGTTCCCTGACTTCACCTTGACGATAGGTTAATCCGGAATCTTACTAACCGTTACCCCAGGTACAACACGTGCAAAAGCCATTTTTTCAGGTTAAATTCAGCGCTCAATCCACTCGAATGGCTGGATAATGCACAAAAAAGCCTTGAAGGAATTGGAAAGCGAACTGTATCATTCGGAAAAAACGGCATGACCGGAGAGATCATACTATACCAGAATGCGGAAGGCACTATCAAACTGGAGGTGCTGCTGGAGGAAGAAACGGTCTGGTTAACCCAAGCCCAGATTTGCGAGCTATTCCAAAAATCAAAAGCCACTGTAAGTGAGCACATTAAGAATGTGTTCGATGAGGGGGAACTTAACGCTGCGGCAACTGTTCGGAAATTCCGAACAGTTCAACAAGAAGGTGAACGGAAGGTCGAACGGGAACTTGAGCATTATAATCTGGATGTCATCATCTCCGTTGGCTACCGCGTAAAGTCTCCGCAAGGCACGCAGTTCCGCATCTGGGCTACGCAGCGCTTGAAGGAATACATCATCAAAGGCTTTGCCCTGAATGATGAGCGATTCAAAACCGGCAGTTCCATGAACTACTTCACCGAGCTGCAGGAACGCATCCGCGAGATACGCCTGTCGGAGCGATTCTTCTACCAGAAGGTAAAAGACATCTATGCCACCAGCATCGACTACGACCCGAATGATGAAAAGACGATTGCATTCTTCAAGACGTGCAGAACAAATTGCTGTGGGCCATCAGTCAGCAAACGGCTGCCGAGTTGATTTATCGCAGGGTGGATGCTGCGTTGCCGCTGATGGGCATGCAGTCACTCGATAAAAAATTACCAACCGCCATCCGAAAGAGCGATGTAAGCATTGCCAAAAACTACCTCAATGGAGATGAAATAAAACTATTGGGTTTATTGGTAGAACAATACCTGGCTTTTGCCGAAACCATGGCCCAGCAGCGCACACCCATGTACATGAAAGATTGGATTGGCCGGCTTGATTCCATCTTGCAATTGAACGGCCGCGAACTACTTACGCATGCCGGTAAGATAAGCCACGACATGGCCTTGCAGAAATCAGAACAGGAATATGAAAAGTATAAGCAAACGCAGAAGCAACTGGAGAAAGAACAAAGCCTGAAGGAAATTGAAGAAGATATTAAGAAGTTGAGCAAGGAGGGGTTGCCTAAGGCGCAAAACAAAAAATCTTGATGGCGCAATTTGCGACCTCAAGATGAAAATAGGGTAAGGTCACAGATTGTGATCTTAGCCCGATCCGAAATCTTTATTCACTAAATTAATGGACTTTTTAAGGGGCGACTATTTATATTTGAGCTATGGACACAAAAACCAAACCCCCACATTTGGGCCGCAAGATTGGCCGCATCCGCGAACTGTTGGGCGTGAAGCAGGAGATCCTGGCCGAGCAGTTGGGCATTTCGCAACAGGCGGTTTCCAAAATTGAAAACAGCGAGCAGGTGGAAGACGCTACGGTGGAGCGGATTGCGAAGGCGCTGGGAATGAGTCCTGATGCCATCAAGAATTTCAGCGAAGAAGCTACGATCAATTACATACAACATAATCATGAAGGGTCAAACCAA
>CAZOYJ010000323.1:0-186 GCA_964583905.1 uncultured Roseivirgaceae bacterium | reverse complement strand
AATTTTAAGGAAGAAACGCTAGTCTTTCATATTGAGCATATGCATGACAATGCATCTGCAAATTATAATAATCAATGCACATTTAATCCCATCGACAAATGGCTTGAGGCCATTGAAGAAAATAAAAAACTTTATGAAGCGCTGTTGAAAGCAGAGCGTGAAAAGGTGGCGTTGCTGGAGAAGATG
>CAZOYJ010000322.1:0-3108 GCA_964583905.1 uncultured Roseivirgaceae bacterium | reverse complement strand
TTGTAGGCCTGGGATTATTTGCAGCCGCCTACTCCTTATACGGTGGACTTTCTGCGGTAGCGTGGACCGATGTGGTACAGGTGGTGTTATTAATTTTCGGTGGATTGATGACCACCTACCTGGCCCTTGAACAAGTATCTCCCAGCGGTAGTGTCATCGATGGATTCATTCACATTGTAAACGTAGTTCCGGAAAAGTTCTCGATGATCCTTGACAAAGGTGAAATTATTGACCCGAATGGAAAAGATGCGTGGTGGGACCTTCCGGGATTATCGGTACTGTTAGGAGGCATGTGGGTTGCGAATATTTATTACTGGGGTTTTAACCAATATATTATCCAGCGTACCCTCGCAGCCAAGAGTTTACCCGAAGCACAAAAGGGAATTGTTTTTGCTGCCTTTCTTAAAATGTTACTTCCGCTGATTGTCGTGATACCGGGTATCATTGCCTTTGTCCTTAATTCTGATGCCAACGGTGATTTAACCAGCGCCTCTCTTGACCCAAGTTTTGTAACCAACACCGGTACCATCGCCAACGACAATGCCTGGCCCTGGCTTATCCGCAGCTTTGTGCCCGCAGGTTTGAAAGGATTGGTTTTGGCGGCATTGGCTGCAGCCATTGTTTCGTCCCTTGCTTCCATGCTCAACTCAACGGCTACTATTTTTACCATGGATATTTACAGGCCTTACATCAACCCCCATGCAACCGATAAACAAACGGTTAGAACCGGAAGACTCACAGCCGCAGTAGCGTTAGTGGTTGCTATGTTTATTGCCCCCATGTTGGGTAACCTGGGCCAGGCCTTTCAATACATTCAGGAATATACCGGGGTGGTGAGTCCTGGAATTTTAGCAGTATTCCTGGCCGGTTTATTTTTCAAAAGGGCAACCAATAACGCGGCCATCTGGGGTGTGGTGGCCTCACTACCCATTGCGTTGTACTTCAAAGTAGCGCCCAAAGGCTGGTCGGATGCTGCCATCTTCCTGAATATTCCATTTTTGGATCAGATGTTTTTGACAGCCCTGCTCTCGCTTTCCATCATACTGGCCATCAGTTATTACGAATCTAAAGTTGACGATGCAAAGGGAATTGTGCTAAACCGGGAATTGTTTAAAACCAGTCCGGCATTTAACATTGGTGCCACCGTAGTCATGATTATCTGTACGGTTTTGTATGCAGTGTTCTGGTGATCGGAAAAACGCGTTACCTCAGATCAAATTCGGCTTGTTTTACATCCTTTGAATTACCGCCTACAAAAACCTGGAATTTTCCGGGTTCAGATCCAAAGCTCAAGTCTTCGCGATAGAAGGAAAGCTCTGCTTCGGTTATGGTGAAGTTTACGGTTTTTGTTTCACCGGCTTTTAGACTGATTTTTTGAAATCCCTTTAATTCTTTCACCGGGCGTGTAACGGATCCAACTAAATCGCGGATATACAATTGCACCACCTCGGCACCCTCGCGCGAGCCTGTGTTAGTCACCTCAATGGATGCCGTAATGGAGCCTGAAGCAGTCATGATGGTTTTATCCAGTTTCAACTCGCCATACTGAAAAGTTGTATAACTCAACCCATAGCCAAATGGATAAACCGGATCATTGGAAACATCCAGGTAATTGGAACGGAACTTGGCAAACCAATTTCCTTCGCCTAGTGGGCGGCCTGTATTTTTATGCGCGTAATACAACGGCACCTGCCCCACGTTTTGTGGAAAGGTTGAGGTTAACTTGCCGGAAGGATTTACATCGCCAAACAATACATCGGCAATCGCATCGCCTGCCTCACTGCCGCCAAACCACACATCAAGGATGGCGGGAATGTTTTCATTCTCCCATTTCAATGCGAGCGGACGCCCCGTGAACAATACCAGCACAACGGGCTTTCCGGTTCTCAGCAACGCCTTCAACAGATCTTTTTGGGTTTCCGGAATATCAATATTGGTTCGGCTGGAAGCTTCACCACTCATTTCAGCTGATTCACCAACAGCAGCGATAATTACATCGGCCGTGCGGGCTATGCGGACAGCTTCTTCCCGGATCACATCGGCTGGTCTTGAGTCGCGGTTCAACGTTTTTCCAAAGGGTGTTGCGTTGGCTTCCAGCATGGCGTCCTCTTCGAGGTTTGAACCCTTTGCATAGAAAATTTTTGCATTCGCACCGACAGCATTCTGCAAACCCTTTAACACTGAAACCGATTCAGCATGCCTGCCGGCCACGCTCCACGTACCGGTCATGTTTACGGCAGCATCGGCCAATGGACCGACCAACGCTATCGTTCCGGATTTTTTTAAAGGAAGCACGTTCCCGCTATTTTTCAGCAGCACAAAACTTTGCGCAGCCACGGTACGTGCAAATGATCGGTTGGCTTCCGTAAAAATTTCGGTTTTCGCCCTGTCCTCATCACAATATTTGTACGGATCTGCAAATAATCCGAGCTTAAACTTGGCTTCGAGTATCCGTCTGCAAGCAGCATCAATTTGTTTCTGTGTTATCTTTCCGTCCTTCAGCGATTGGCCAAGCGTAGTCAGCAATCCTTCGCTTACCATATCCATATCCAATCCGGCCGCCAGCGCTTTTGCCGAAACTTCCTGAAGGTTGCCATACCCATGATCGATCATTTCACTAATGCCCGTGTAATCGGAAACAACAAAACCTGTAAAGCCCCAATGGTTGCGAAGTACATCGGTTAACAACCACTTGTTGGCCGTTGCCGGGATACCATCTATTTCGTTAAAGGAAGCCATGATACTTCCCGCACCCGCATCAATCGCAGCTTTGTAGGGCGGGAAATACTCATTGTACATGCGGTGTCGGCTCATGTCAACGGTGTTGTAGTCACGACCAGCTTCCGAAGCACCATATAAAGCATAGTGTTTCACACACGACATAATGGTGTTGTTGGCGGAAAGATCATCGCCCTGATAGCCCCTCACCATAGCCTTTGCAATTTCTCCGCTCAGGTAGGGGTCTTCACCATTTCCTTCTGAATACCTTCCCCAACGGGCATCGCGCGATAAATCAACCATCGGGGAGAAAGTCCAGTTGATGCCATCGGCACTGGCTTCTTGTGCAGCCATGCGAGCGCTTTGTTCAATTAAGTCCATATCCCAGGT
>CAZOYJ010000321.1:0-3135 GCA_964583905.1 uncultured Roseivirgaceae bacterium | reverse complement strand
TCAAGCGCTTGATTGAGAATAGCTTCAGGTGTTGGGGATGTATGGGCTTCTGGCATCCGGTAAAATTCCGGGCTAAAGTAAAAGAAAATGTTCCGGGTTTGAAAGATTTCAGTTTTCTGATTTCTGGAATTGGGACGTAGGGCTTAGAGCTTAGGAAAGTGTCACAGGCTGTCAGGTAGTGTGCATTACTTTCGGTTTTGTTGAAACGTTATACACAAAATTGGGTGTTTATCATTTGTGAACAACTTGTGTATCATAAAACATCGGGCGTGTGCTGCATTTTATAGGTTTGTCGTCCATTAAAAATGCAACACGTCCAACAACCACAGTATGGAGCAAAGCCGGTCAACGTCCTTACGATTAAGTAAAGCAGTGCCCCCCGGAAAGGGCGGGAAATTGCTGGTGCGCGATCTTTCCGAAAGTCTCGGAAAGTTACCGCCCCAGGCGCTTGACCTGGAAGAGGCTGTGTTAGGCGCACTCATGCTGGAGCGGGGTGCGCTTAACGCAGTTGTTGAGTTTTTGAAGCCGGAACATTTCTATGCCGAGGCCCACCAGGAAATTTACCGGGCCATCGTTGAACTCTTTAAAGGTTCGGAGCCGGTAGACATGCGCACGGTTGTAAACCAACTGCGCAAGAGTGCGAAGATTGAGCTGGTTGGCGGTGCTTATTATATCGCAGAGTTAACCTCCAAAGTAAGTTCAGCCGCCAATATTGAGTACCATGCCCGGGTGGTAATTGAACTGGCCATTAAACGCAACCTGATCCAGATCGCTTCGCAGATTCATCATGATGCCTACGAGGACACCACCGATGTGTTTGAATTACTCGACAAAACCGAGCAATCCATTTTCGAAATCTCCGACTCGAACCTCCGGAAGAACTACGACAACATGAAGAACCTGATGTACCGGGCCATCAACGAACTTCAAAAGCTGAAGGAGCATAAAGACGGACTCACCGGTGTGCCTTCCGGGTTTACTGCACTCGACCGGATGACGTCCGGTTGGCAAAACTCCGATTTGGTCATTATCGCGGCCAGGCCCGGTATGGGAAAATCTGCGTTTGTTGTTTCGGCCATGCGCAATGCAGCCGTAGATTTTAAACGACCCGTTGCGATTTTCTCGTTGGAGATGGCTTCGGTACAATTGGTGAACCGGATGATCTCAGCTGAAGCTGAACTGGAAGGGGATAAGATCCGGAAAGGACAACTGGCTGAATTTGAATGGCAGCAACTGGTGCATAAAACCAACCGGTTATCGGCTGCCCCGATTTTTATTGACGATACGCCTGCGCTTTCCATCCTGGAGTTGCGCGCCAAGTGTCGCAGGTTAAAAGCCGAGCACGGCATTCAACTGATTATTGTCGATTACCTTCAACTGATGCGCGGAGATGTGGGCGGAAACCGCGAACAGGAGATTGCTTCCATCTCGCGTGCCCTCAAAGGTATTGCTAAAGAACTCAGCGTTCCGGTGCTGGCGCTCTCACAATTGAGTCGCGGGGTAGAAACCCGTGGGGGTGATAAACGTCCGCAATTGTCTGACCTTCGTGAATCAGGTTCCATAGAACAAGATGCCGACATGGTTATCTTCCTGTATCGACCGGAATATTATAAGATCACCGTGGATGAAGAAGGCATGCCGACACAAGGCATGGGCGAAGTGATTATCGCCAAGCACCGTAACGGATCTACCGGAACGGCCAAGTTGAAGTTTATCGGTAAGTTCACCAAGTTTGCCGACTTTGATTCACCCATGCCATCGGAGAATCCATTCAGCGGAATGATTACCCGGGAGAGTCGGTTGAACCAGATCAGGCCTGAGGATGAACCGCCTGCATCGGGTAATGATGAAGACATGCCCTTTTAACTAACGCGTGTGATGCTCGGCTCACTCCATCAGGACAGCCCTGTATTTAGTTCTGGTCGGTATGAAAGCATAGACAGGTAGCCTTCCTTCATCCGATCATTCGGGGTTCGACAGGTAAACAGTAGACAACAAGCAGTCAACCGTAGGCAAACGAGGTGCCATTAGGATTGCGGTGGTGGCTGGGAGTGCGAATAACAAATTCCGTATCATTGCACATGATCCTGCGGGAAGCCACCGAAGCTGATGTATCAGCCATATTGAACCTATGCCGGCAGGCATTGGGTGAAGTAGAAGGTATCCGCACCGAAACCTATTGGCAATGGAAGCACCGGCAGAATCCTTTTGGGCTCTCGCCCGTATGGGTGGCGGAGGCGGAAGGTAAATTGATTGGAGTTCGGGCCTTTATGCGGTGGAAGTTCCGGTACAACGGTGAAATCCTTCAGGCTTACCGCGCGGTGGACACCGCCACACACCCCGATTACCAGGGCAAGGGAATTTTTAAAAAGCTTACGTTAACGCTCATTGATAAACTTCAGGCGGAGACTCCTGCCTTCATCTTCAACACCCCGAACTTTAAGAGCATGCCCGGTTACCTGAAGATGGGCTGGAAGGTGCTGGGGAAAACCCCGCTGTGTGTAAAACTTTTTCCGGTGAACGTGATGCGGGGGTTGAGGTCAGCATCGCCAGATGTCGAACCCTTATCGTTGCCGGATGATATGGAAGTTATCCTGAACGCCTGGATGCAGCGCCATCAGGGGGTGGTGCTCACCGATTACTCCGTTGATTATTTAACGTGGCGGTATGAACAAGTGCCGGGGCTGACGTATGGGCTGGAGGTGGCGCGCGTAAACAAAAGTGCGAGTGTGGTGATTTACCGGATGAAGAAGACGAAAGGCTTGCGCGAACTGCGGGTGGCTGAAATTTTTTATACCGGTGATCACGCCCGGGCTGCGGTACGGGAGGCGTTGCGTGTGGTGGCCGTGAAACACCGGCCCGATGTGATGACCCTGGTAACCGATGGAGCCGGAGCGTTGGCTAAACTCTTGCCGGCAGGATTCTGGAAAGCCGACCGGTTTGGGTTAACGCTCACGGGGCGGAGTGTGCAGGAGGCTTCGTCATTGGAAGGTGCGGAGAGGGAGTCGCTGTTGCACAACCAGCAGGTGTGGTATTGGAGTGCAGGTGGTGTGGAGTTGTTTTAGGCCGGATAGGATGGATGAATGACGAATGACGAATGGGGAATGACGAATGGGGATATTACTTGTTGATACG
>CAZOYJ010000320.1:0-3152 GCA_964583905.1 uncultured Roseivirgaceae bacterium | reverse complement strand
TCCGATAACGATTCCTACAACCAACTTGGCATCGGAGTACGAATTTATCACGGACTGAACTATCATGGTCAGCTAAGGCACCTTCCCCGGTATAGTTTCATAGGGTTAAGCATCCTTCTGGATTAGCACAATTCATCATCACAACCGATCTGAAGAAAAATACACTATAAACTGAAATGCCTTATGAAATCAACAGGAAGCACTCTCTTATTGTTTTATCTCCTTATTGGTCAAGCTAACGGACAATTATCAACGTTTTGTGTTCATCATCAAAAAGCAAAAATGCCCGTAGTCGTGCGAGGGAATACCCAGTCAAATGTATTAATCATTTTCCTTCATGGCGGCCCTGGCGGAACAGCCCTGAAAAAAATCGGCACCCGGGCTTTCACTAAACTTGAAGAAGATTTTAGCGTAGTGTACTGGAACCAGCGTGGTGGCGATAAATCCAGAGGGGGCACACAGAAGAAATACTTGCACCTGGATCAGTTTGTTGACGACCTCGACAGGCTGATCGATCAGCTCCAAATCCTTTATCCTTCCGCTCATCCTTTTTTGATGGGACATTGCTGGGGTGGTGCGCTCGCTACAGCGTACCTGGCCACCGGAGGCCACCAGAAAAAAATCGCTGGCTGGGTCATGGTGGGCGGGGCTTATAACAACCCCCGGGGCGACAGTCTGTCGATGGTTTGGGTAAAAAATCATGCCTATGCATCTATTGCAAAAGGCATTGAAAGCCGTTACTGGAAAGATGCAGTAAAGTGGTATGATAAAAATCCTGAATTTTCATCCGGTCAACTACGCCATTACAGGTTGGTGCGCAAGGCAAACGGATATCAATATACCAAAGGTGATTCACTGGGTCTTTATCCGGGTTACACACCAAAAGATATTTTAAGATTCCCTCACCGCTTCATCGGGTACTACCTCAACTATTACCGCACCCTGTCAAGGTTCATCATTTCAGAAATTGAACTTTCGAAAGAACTGCACAAAATAAAAATCCCTGCGCTTATTCTCTGGGGTCAGGAGGACGGTCTGGTACCGGTAGAGCTTGGACAGGAAGCTTTTGACTTAATAGGCGCAGATGAAAAGCATTTGATTGTATATGAAGGCGTAGCCCACACCATCTATTATGAGTATCCTTCCAGGTTTGTCCGAGATGTGACGCGATTTATCCGTACACAGTTGCCGGATTACACACCTTCTGTACCAAAAATTGTCAAGCTTTGAAAATTCTGTGGTTTAGATGCTTCACATAGTTTGTGAATTTTGTACATTCCTATTAAAATGAAACTTCTCCAGCCCGAGATTGCCTACATTTTTGTTGGTGGCTTTTACCTGGCCATATCGGTTTTACATTTTATCCTTTACATGTATAACCGGCAACGCAAGGCCAACCTGATCTATTCAGCCGGTATGTGGGTAGCCTTTCTAAATTTTGCCATTGTTCCCATTTCCACAGATGAAAATTTCACTCCGGTATCCGACAAGCTCAACATCCTGCTCAGTACGGCCTCTAATGGTGCCTTGCTGTACTTTATTTCCTACTACGTTATTGCCTACATGGTGCCCCGACTTAAAAATTTTATGCGCGGCTATGGAGCATTTTACCTGGGAGGATTAATCTTACTCTTTGCCTCATTTACAGCTGACGCTATCTTTTACACCACCGGAACCCTGCTCAAAACCACACTGTATTTTCTGGTGGCGGTAAGTTGTGTAGTAGGCTTCCGAAAAAAAATACCCAACTTCTACCTGATCGCAATGGCCACATTGATGTTGATGTTAACCGACCTGTTTGTTGCCGATCTGTTTAACCTATGGGGAAAGGGAAACTATCCATTAGGCCGTGTGCTGATTATGCTAATGGGCTATACCGCTCCTTTTATTGCGTACTCAACTTATCTCTCGAAAGACCTTGCCCTGACAAGTAAAAAACTGGAACACGAGCTGATTATGAACGAGCGGTTAAGCAGGGCTAAATACGAACAGGAACTTCTTACCCGAAAAGTAATTGAAGCCCAGAAAGCAGAACTCGAACAACAGGTGGTCGAACGAACCCGGGAAATATCCAGGCAGAAAAAGGAAATTGAAGAGCAGGCAGAAAAGATTATGGAAATCGATAAAATCAAATCGCGTTTTTTCGCCAACATATCGCACGAATTCCGAACCCCGTTAACACTTATCCAGGGCCCGGTTAAAAAAAGGCTTGCCGAAGCTACCAACCCGGAAGATATTAGGGAGTATACCATCATTCTTCAAAATGCCAACCGACTATTGCAATTGGTTAATCAGCTTTTGGATCTCACCAAACTCGAGTCGGGGGCTATAGCCCTGAAAATAACCGAAACGGAACTGATTACATTCCTCAAGCCTTTGGTCGAATCGTTTCAATCGCTTGCCGAGGTTAGAATGGTCAACCTTACTTTTGAATTTCAGGCGCTTGCAATACCCATTTCACTAGACAGAGAAAAGGTTGAAAAAATAATGAATAATCTCCTGTCTAACGCATTTAAATTTACCCCAGCCGGAGGAATGGTTGCTGTAACTGTTCATTCGCATAAAGCTACCGTACAGTTTCCGGAAGGCTATGCCGAAATACGGATAAAGGATTCAGGTATCGGCATTGCAAAAGAACATCTGCCCAAAATATTTAACCGGTTTTACCAGGTTGACAACTCCCAAACACGTGAATACGAAGGAACCGGAATAGGACTTGCCATTACAAGAGAGTTTGTTGAGTTGTTGCATGGTGAAATTAATGTGAAAAGTGAGTTGGGCTCCGGAACAACCTTTATCCTTCGGTTGCCACTCGGGCAATCGGCATTTGCAACCAGTACACTGGAGGATACTCCGGAAAGCACCGAAGATTTTTCCGATGAGGTGGCCGAACCGGTATTTGAAACACCAACAGATAATGGAAAAGAAACAATATTGATTATCGAAGACAACCTTGACCTTCGTTACTATATCCACGAAAACATGCCGGAGCAGTACCATGTTATTGAAGCAGCTGATGGTGAAAAAGGGCTTGCACTGGCGTTGGAGATAATTCCTGACTTGATTATCTCGGATGTGATGATGCCGAAACGTGATGGCCTTGAGGTTTGCAGAGAAATTAAATGCGATGAGCGTACAAGCCACATTCCCAT
>CAZOYJ010000319.1:2571-3156 GCA_964583905.1 uncultured Roseivirgaceae bacterium | reverse complement strand
GGGAAAGTTCACCATGCTTGCCGGCCTGACGGACAGAAGCTTTGGTGCAAATGGCTTTTATGCGAGTCCGGCTTACCAGGATCAGTATGAAGAAGTTCAGACCAGTCTGGCGGCATTGACCCTGCATACCCGACCTGCACAAAACGTAACGCTTGATCACCGGTTGTACTGGAGGCGTAACGAAGATGAGTATTTGTTCATCCGGAACAATCCACCCGCTTACCGTAATCTTCATACCAGCAACACCATCGGGTACGAGGCGAATGCAGCGGTCAGCACGAAGGCAGGAATTACGGGAATAGGCGTTGATGTTAATCACCTCCGGCTGACCAGCACGAACCTGGGTGAGCGTGAGCGTACCGTGACCACCCTTTTTCTGGAGCACCGGTTTGAACTGCTGGAGGGAAAAGTTGATCTGACACCCGGAGTGCAACTCAATCATTACTCCGATTTCGGGACCAATTTGTTTCCGGGGATAGATGCGGGGTATATGTTAAGCAAGCAGGTGAAAGCCTTTGCGAATTGGGGATATACCTACCGGGTGCCTACTTATACAGATTTGTATTACACTGATCCGGTGAACGA
>CAZOYJ010000319.1:0-2561 GCA_964583905.1 uncultured Roseivirgaceae bacterium | reverse complement strand
GCAATCCGGAGTTGAAGCCAGAGTATGCCATAGCGTATGAGGCCGGGTTGAAGCTAATGAATATAACGTGGTTGAACGGACAGGTGAGCTATTTTGTGCGCAACGGAAAACGAATAATTGACTGGACAAAAGAAACAGACACCGACCCGTGGCGGCCGGATAATCTGATAGGTGTGAACATGAAGGGCTGGGAGGTTAGCGCAGAGTTGATGCCGGCAACTCTTTTACAAACAAATGTTATCCAGCGGCTGGGTGTGGCCTATACGTACATCGATGCCGAGATGGTAGACGATATTGGATTTTCGCGCTATGCGCTGGAGAACCTACAACACCAGGTGGTGGTGTCGGTGGGGTTGAACTATGGCAAGCGACTGCACCATACTATTTATTACCGGTACTGCGACCGGGTGAACCTGCCGGACTATTCAGTAACTGATACGCGATTAAGTTGGAACGGTAAAGTGTTTACTCTTTTTGCGGATGTTACGAATGTATTCGACAAGCCTTACCGGGAAACCAATTTGGTGGAGTTGCCGGGGAGGTGGTGGAAGGTGGGGGTAAGGGTTGGGGTTGAGTGATGAATGACGAATAACGAATGATTGATTTTAGAAGTAGGCCTGCCTTAGTCGGCAAGTAAACAGTAGGCAATTGGCAGTAGGCAACGGGGATTTAGAATGGCCAATGGTGAATGACGAATGAGATTTTAAAGCAGCAGTAGGCAATTGGCAATAGGTAAGTCCTTTTACAAATCATAAATCTGGCCTTTACCCTTCCAGGTATTTTTCAATTTCTTTCTCGTTAAAATTCATATACGTGCAAAACTCGCTCAGTGTAATCATCTGGGGTTTCTGTTTACCATACGCTTCCATAATGCGTTTCATAATTCTTCGGCAATACCGGTCGCTTTTGCCGGTGATGCGCTGAATGTCTTTTGTATACACTACGATGCGGGTCCGTTCCATGGGTTATTTGGGTGAAGGACGGAAGATAGATCCGGACAAAAGCGGAAAAAAGTACTTCATACGGTTTGATCCGGAACCTGCGCGTTTGAATTCTTCTTTTTGAAAAACTTCTTTGTGCATTGCTGCAGCGATGGCTTAACCAGCCTGTGCCTGAACAGGATTGGATAACCAAATTAGTTTTCAAATGGCAAGACAAGAAAGTGTAATCAAATTTAACGGTCAGATGGGAGGCATGTCCTTTTACAAGACCAAAGCCGGTTTCCTGGTGCGGACCAAGGGCGGGGTAAGCGCTACGCGCATCAAGAACGATCCGGCCTTTGAGCGGACGCGCGAGAATGGAGCAGAGTTTGGCCGGGCGGGTGCAGCCGCCAAACTGTTGCGCACCTCGTTGCGGGTACTGCTCATGCACAGTGCAGACGGCAGGATGAGCAGCCGGTTAACCCGTTCGATGGTGCAGGTGGTGCGGGCAGATTCGGCTAGTCCGCGCGGACTGCGCCAGGTTTCGCCTGCTGCTGTCGGGATGTTGCAGGGCTTTGAGTTCAATCAGGATGGCAAACTGAGTCGAACGCTATTCGCCCCGTACACTACCGGCCTCGACCGGGTGGCGGGAAACATCTGGGTGGAGATTCCGGCATTCGTGCCGGGCAACCGGATTGCCGCACCGCAAGGCGCTACCCACGTCAAGTTGGTGGCAGCCGGTGTGGAAGTTGATTTTACCACCGGCCAATACGGGGTAAACACTTCGGAGAGCGCCCTGCTTGAGTTGGGGTCTCAAAATCAACCGGCACTCCAACTGGATAATGCAGTAACGCCCGGCAGTGACAAGCCGCTGTTCCTTGCATTCGGCATTGAGTTTTACCAGGAAGTAAACGGGCAATGGTACCCGTTGAAAAACGGAGCCTTCAATGCTTTGTCCCTCGTTTTGGTTAACGGGGGCGTCTGACGGGACACAGGTCCTGAACCCGGTATAGCATCGTGATGTGTGGACACGGAAGAAGTTGCAACGTCAGTGATCCCTGCATTCGATGCTTACCGGGATTCCGGTAGCCGCGTAGTGCGTGGAGCTTATGCCTTCGGGTTAGTACCCGCAAAGGGCCTTGCAGGAACATGCTGTTTCGCGCAGCCCAAATAAAGTAGGTTTGAATCAGCTCTATGCACTACCGGCACCGGATAAGGACCGTGTAAAATCAGTGTGTGAATGGATGGACATGTTTCATTTAAAAATCAACACCATGAATTTAATGGATCGTATTAATGCGCCCACGCCAAAATTTTTCAGGACGTTGCGGAGCATTGGACTAACCCTGGCGGCTGCCGGTGGAACCCTGTTGGCGGCACCCATCGCGTTGCCGGCCGGCCTCGTAACGGTGGCCGGGTACTTAACCGTAGCCGGAGGGGTTTTATCGGCTGCAAGTCAGACCGCAGTGAAAGTGGAAACCGATGATGACCCGGACGATGGCGGCTCCTAATCATCAGGGGGGTACTTTGGCCGGGACGGCCGGAGGCACCCTGCTTACCATCTTTGCTACCATTCAGACGGAAGATGTTGTTAAAACGGCTGTGCTGGCCTGTTTGGGTGCGGTAGTCAGTTTTACCGTG
>CAZOYJ010000318.1:0-3159 GCA_964583905.1 uncultured Roseivirgaceae bacterium | reverse complement strand
CCCGTAGTTCAATGGATAGAATAGAAGTTTCCTAAACTTTTGATGCAGGTTCGATTCCTGCCGGGGCTACAAAAAATTATTATTCACCTTGCACCTTTCCTAAACTTTTGATGCAGGTTCCCTGCCTGACGGCAGTCAGGGATTCCTGCCGGGGCTACCATACAGGATTGCACTTTTGTGTAGTCCTTTTTTTATGCGTTTTTGCTATCATTAACATGGATTTTGCGAGGGTTCGATTTTCAGAAACCATAAAAAGTAAACTAACTGATTTTAAAGTAGTTGCAAAATCGACCTAACCGGAATCGAAACCATGATGAATTACTATGATCGAAAGACAATCAGACAGACTTTCAATTGAACATGGTCAAAAAGTACTTAAGAAGAAAGGAGTCGCACTAACTGATGAACAGGTTGAGAAGGTGAGGGATTTTCTATACCTGTTGGCCGAAATTGAGTATGAGTATTATCAGAAAGAATCAAATCGTGAATGTGATAACGATGACCGTTCGTAGTGATAATTGGCAACTAAAAAATATCAGGAGTAATTGACTCTTAATGCAGGGATTTGAAGATAGGTTGAGCATCTAAGATGATTTTTTTAAATTTTCGGAATGTGGTCATCAGATCAAATAAATCTTTACAAATCTCTTTTCAGAGGTAGAGATGACGTTTTTGCCGTGCGTTGGGAAAAGGGAGAAAAGAGCGGCTATGTGCCAGCCTGCCGCTTCGATCCCTATCATTTCAGGTTGCACCAGATGAAGGGAGGGAATTTTCAGAATTATTCCGAAAAAGAGTATCTGATGATACTGTGACGAGTAGGAATTTCAAGTGGAAAGCACTGCATCAGGGGAACTATCAGGTACTTGTTACTACGGGTCAATATTTTGGTGAAGGCAGTGACCTCACCAACGCGCACTGCGTATTCCTGGTATATCCGTTTTCTTTCGAAGGTAAATTAATTCAATACATTGGTAGGGTACAACGGTCAACCACTGATCCGGTCATCTATGATTATCGCGACAGCAAGATTGATTATTTGGAGAAGTTGTTTCAGAAAAGGAATGCCTACTATAAGAAGTTCATTAAAGAAGGGCCGTTATTCGATTTCTATGAACCAGGTGCTGATGCCAAATCATTTACCGTTGAAGAACAAATTCGCATTCCAATTGAACACTTAGAATTCAGATTCGGGATCGTTGGGTTCAAACATTTACTGAAGGACCTTAACAAGGAGTTGACGTTTGAAATTGTCAATATCCATATACGACCAGAGTTCGAAGTGTTGAAACCCTATTTTGCCAAGGTACTTAAGTCAAGCAAGATTAAAGTAACCATTAAGGTGAAGGTTGAAAACGGAAAGCTTATCTATAATTATGCGACATCGCACGAGCTTGAAAAGATAGACCGTGAGGTAGTTGATGGTGTTCGTTTCCGCTTTGTATCACAGAATATTTTGAAGAAGTTTCCAGATGCGGATCAACCTAATCTTCTGGACATTCAACAAATTCAATCGGGTGTTGCTGATTCACAAGCGCTATACAATTCCGGTGAAGAGCTATTGGACGAGCTATTAAAATATAAGGATGTGAAGCACTACCATCAGTTGCGTTATCTTGCGCAAAAGCACGAAGGAAATGTTTTAAAGATTCGTTTCGTGTTGCTTCCTTTCTCATTCGTTTTTCTATTGGCTGGCCGTCAACAGTATCATGTTATCTGGGAGACGTTGGACACTGAAGAAGCGACTTATATCTGGCATGTCGGGAAAAATAATACTGTTCTACGAAACGCACTGAAGCTGATTGATGAAGAGTTAGGAATAATCCGTTCGAAAGGACGGCAGGCTTTTCTTGAAAATGCCCCCACGAATTTCACTCGTATTCTTCACGACTATTCGGATTCCAGGAAGGGATTTATTTTATGGAGGGATATGCTGGAGGAAAGGCTGGTCTAAACCATATCTGGAGAAAATGATTACAAAAATCTGAGTATTTTGTGACTAATAGTAATATTTTGTCACAAAAAGAACTAATATTTGTGACAATGGGAAGCAAGTTCATTTCCGTCAAAGACAAGATAATAGCCCGAACTAAGCAGCTGCTGCCCGGCAGTATTTTGTTTGCGCAGGATTTCCTCGCAGACGGTAGCAGCGAGGCAGTACGGCAGCAGCTAACACGGCTCGTTAAAGCTGGACTGTTAAAGCGACTGTCGCAAGGTATTTATGTCATCCCTAAAAAGCTTGGAGAACACGGCTACCTGTTACCTACTGCCGAAGAGATCGCTTCTGCCTTAGCAAGAAGGGATAAAGCCAGAATCATTCCAACCGGAGAGGTCGCACTATGGAAATTAGGACTTTCCACACAGGTTCCCTTGAACTATGTATACCTGACTGATGGACCCTCAAGAGTAATTAAGATTGAAGAAACTGAGAGAAAAACCAGCTACAATATCACGTTCAAACATGCCTCGCCCAAGAACTTTGCTTTACGCGGTAAGCTAAGCAGCCAGGTGATTCAGGCTCTTAAAGCAATTGGCGAGAAAAACCTTACAGAAGAAGTATTAGACAAAATCCGGTCGTTGATTATGCGCGAAAATCTTGATGATCTGAATCATGACCTTACTGTGGCTCCGGCTTGGATTTCCAAACTAATCAAAGATTCCTTTAAAAGTTATAAGTAGTAATGAAGGATTGGATACATAAAAAAGAAACAGAAAGGCTTGACCTTCTCCGACTCGTAAGCGGTAAGGCAAACCTTCCTGATTTCATGATTGAAAAGGATTGGTGGGTTACGACTGTACTTGAATCTATCTTTACGTGCGACCTTCATAAACACTTTGCTTTCAAGGGCGGTACGTCATTAAGCAAATCATGGAACTTGCTCCATCGCTTTTCAGAAGATATCGATATTGTCATTGATAAATCTCTGTTTGGCGTAAAAGACGGTCAAGAACTTGGAAGATCACATCGGGAAAAACTCAGGGATGCGGCACATGCATTCATCATGAAAACAGTACAGCCTATGCTTCAGGCTCGGATGTTAGCAATAGGCGTACCTGAAAACACTTTTAAAATTTACGCTGAGGAAAGCAAAAGCTCCGATCAGGATCCGACCATTATTTTGCTTGACTACGTCTCCTTGACAGAAATCAAGAATGATTACA
>CAZOYJ010000317.1:0-3240 GCA_964583905.1 uncultured Roseivirgaceae bacterium | reverse complement strand
TATTCTTCGGTAGGGCATGCCGGTGCCTCCGGTTACCTGGCCATCATGGCGCTGTTTTCCTTTCCGGTAGACTCCATTAAACCGATATCGCTAGTCTTGAATATTGTGGTGGCTATCATAGCCACATATAAATTCATCGGAGCAGGATACTTTGACCGGAAGATTTTTCTCGCGTTTGCCATCACGTCTACTCCCATGGCTTTTGTGGGGGGATATTTTAAGATTGATCCGTACTGGTTTAAAATTCTGGCCGGAATTTTTTTAATCCTTTCTGCCGGATTGTTGCTGGGCCGGCAATTCATCCGGATTACCGACCAAAAAAGGGAATTGAATGTTCCCGTTGCCGTAGGGATGGGTGCGGTGATCGGCCTCTTATCGGGATTATTGGGCGTGGGCGGTGGAATATTTCTCTCACCCATTTTGATTTTAATGGGCTTGACAACCGTTAAGCAAGCCTCGGGCATTGCGGCACTTTTTATTTTATGCAACTCGGTGCTCGGCTTAACCGGTCATTACGCAGCGTTAAAGTACATACCGGCAGAAGCGTTTTACTTTGTGGCCGCGGTAACCCTGGGCGGCTTTATCGGTGCTCACTACGGCTCGCAGAAGTTCAACAATAAGCTAATCCTTGCGTTTTTATTCCTGGTTTTGCTTACAGCCGGAGTGAAATTTTTATGGGTGGGCTAATCCCGGCAACCTTTACACCTATCAGGAAATCAGCAACTGCCATTGCTTAAGTTTGTCCCGGGTATACTTCAAACATGCTGCGCTAAAAGCATGTAACGCCTCTGCGGATGCTTGTTGGCTAATCAACTCGGCTTCGCGTTGAATAAAGTGTTGTTGAAGCTGCTCCCGATCTGCATTCATCAACGCTTTACGCTTTTGATAGTCCTTGCTGATCCACCGGTGAAGTTTTTCAGCTTGCCACCAGAGCGAATCATCGGGTTGCGCTGACGGTTCTTTTAGTTCAAGAAATACATCGGTACCAAAGAAGAAGGGGAGGTACACCGACAAACAGGGATGCGGAGTTCCGGTTAACCAAACGGTATGTGGACCTTCACTTCGGATTTTCGCCACCATGCTTCCGGTGGTTGAACTTGGATTGAAAAAACCGGTTGCATGCATACATACAGACCCTGTACTAGCTTTGGAGGGTTTGAATTTGGCGTCATCAAGATTATGAGTTTGCAACGTGTGAATACAATCGACTACATCCAGTTGACCTTTTCTTTTCAAACTTAATGCTGTTGTGCAGGTTTCCCGATGTGCAGCTCGGCTCATCGTGGTATACAACCAATCGGAATAGGCTTTTTGAAAACTGAAAGTTGATTCACCATCCCACCACTTTTTTTGCAAAGCCAGTTCCTTTGCCGCTGGACTGTACTGCTCGGCATACCGAGAAATGCTCAACCGGTTTGAAATGGATCGGATGTCTTTTACTTTTTCGGTCGCCCACGCTTTACCGGCTGTTTCCAATACCCAGGCTTCCTTCGGATCGCCAATCAAAAAACTATTGTGGTAGTAGAACTTTTTATTTTTGTAACCCCCATTGGCATTCTGACCGTAAAGGCTCAACAACGAAGTGATACAATCAACGGCCTCACTTGCTGACGTACATCGCTCCAGTGCCAGCCGAAGCATATCCATTCCAGTGAGCCCGTTGTTGTGTTTTTCAAATTTCACTTTCGTGAACACCGCTTCATTGCCGATAACGAGTCCATGTTCATTTACCCCCATTTCGGCACCCCACATCTGGATAGGTTTTGATAAAATGCAGGCATACGTTTTGGCAACCTGGGGGATAGAAATGTAGGTGCACGACAGCATTGATTCTGCATGTACGATTGCCGGAACATGCACAATCCCCTGCGCTTCATCCGGCTCGCGATCGGAGTTTTTAGAGAAGAGCATGGCGCCATCGCGTGTAACCGATGGCATGGCGATTACGGTATCACACATAATTCAAAAACATATATTCCAGATTCCGGCACGCTCCGATTCTCCGGTAGCGATCAATTCGCCATTGTAAACAAAAAACGGTTGACCATCGCTTCCCAGATCCCAAAGCCGGCCACGTAAAAATACGTTTACCCCTACGGTTGCCCGGGTGGTTTTTATTCTTCCGGGCAGCGCATACTTTTTCCAGGCTTCGCTTTCAAGAATGGTTCCTATGTCTTCTGCCTGCACATCCACAGGCTTTTCTCCGCCATCATAACCTTTCCATCGTACGCGCATGGCGCCATCGCCCGCTGCGTAAGCGTTAACCAGTACGATTTCCGCGTTTAATTGATTCAACTGCTCATATAGTTCCGGGTACCACGAGTCGGCACACACCAGGATGGCCGTTTTACCAATACCTAAATCAAAAACGGGTAATTCGGAAACCGGGCAGGCCTGCAGAAACGGAAGTTCGCTTGAAATCGGAAACGATTTTTTAACCACCTGCTGATCGATGATACCGTTCGGATGAAACACAAAGCTTGCATTATACAGCGGCTTCCCCAGATCAATCCGGATGTGATTATCCTCGACAAGGGGACCGGGCAATACAATCGATCCTGCATTAATAGCAACCTGATAACGCACGGCCAATTCAGTA
Source organism: uncultured Roseivirgaceae bacterium (assembly GCA_964583905.1). Lineage (GTDB taxonomy): Bacteria > Bacteroidota > Bacteroidia > Cytophagales > Cyclobacteriaceae > UBA2336. The sequence continues at coordinate 641 of CAZOYJ010000317.1, read as the reverse complement.
AATACTTCCGAGTAAATGCGGGCCATTTCCCTAGCCTTCATCCGAAAGAGTGTGGCAGCAAACACATCTTCTTCGCCCTGGTTCGTTACATAAGCCTGTGCAAATTTCGACATATTGCTCAGTACCATCAACGTCATGGCATGGTTGATATGGGATGTTTCAATTACACTCTTCTTTTCTCCGCTAATCACCAGCCACGTGCCTACGTACTCCGGGAGCAAGACAACGGTATTCTCCCCGAAGTAGCCGGCATTCCGGGCGGCCTCAAAATAGGTTTTCAGTTTTTCATAAAAATGCCCTTCGCTCATATAATCTTCCGGAACCATGTACGGCTGAATGCCGACAATATTTTTCTGACAAAGTGAGTCGATGACAATCGATTCAAGATGATCCAGTGCCGGATCCGGATCCTTCCATTCTACCGTTCGGCCAAGCGGTGCCCAGATCATCCAGAGAATTATAAAAATGAGTACCACCAAAATGAATTTTCTCACAACTTGCCGGCATTAAGTATTTCATCAGCTGCGCGTTCACCCGCACGTACAGCCCCTTCAATATAGCCATACCAAACATCGGAAGTCTCGGTGCCCGCCCAATGAATCAATCCAGTGGGTTTAGCCAACTCATTTCGGAAATTGGTC
>CAZOYJ010000316.1:0-3279 GCA_964583905.1 uncultured Roseivirgaceae bacterium | reverse complement strand
CTACGTTGTCAAGTTCATGTAAAGGCTGGTAATATTCCGCTGGAAGGTTATCCACTGTTGCCAATGCAAATTGAATTTGCGGAAATCTTTTGATCACTTCCGCCATAACCGGAATAATTAGTTTCACCTCCTGCTTACGGCTTCCGGGCAATAAAGCTACCAATGGTTTTTCAGGTGCCAGATTATATCGTTGAAGAAAGTCAGGATTGTTAACATGAGCCTTTACAGCATCCAGCACCGGATTACCTACATAATCCACTTCCCAGTCATACCTTTTAAAAAAATCCTTCTCAAACGGAAGGATTACAAACATCCGGTCAATAGTCGATTTAAGTTTCCAGGCTCGTTTCTGGTTCCATGCCCATACTTTAGGAGAGATGTACCAGAACACTTTAAAACCATTTTGCCGGGCAAACTTTGCTATGCGCAGGTTAAAGCCAGCATAATCAATGAGTATAACTACATCAGGATTAAAGTGAAGTATATCCTGTTTACATTGTTTAAGTTTCTTAGAAATTGTGGTCAGGTTGGCCAATACTTCGGCAAAACCCATAAAGGCCATTTCGCGGTAGTGTGTTACCACGTCCATCCCGGCTGCAGCCATGTAATCTCCGCCAAAGCCGCGGTAAATTAGTTTCGTATGCCTGGCACTTAATGCCTTTATGAGATTACCGCCATGGAGGTCGCCTGAACGTTCGCCTGCTACAAAGTATAGTTTCATGTTATTCGTATTGAGGAGGAAGATAGGGTAATTTGAAGAAGCACTCGACAACCTATTGAATGATGAACTCAATCCGTCTGTTTAACTGCCTGCCCGCTTCGGTATCGTTAGTGGATTTCGGGCGGGATTGACCATATCCTTTCCAAGAGAGCTTTTTAGAATCTATCCCATTTTCAATCAGATATGAATATACGGCCTGCGCCCGCTTTTCCGAAAGTTGCTGGTTGTATTCAGGGCTTCCGGTGTTATCTGTATGCCCGCTGATTTCAATTTTAATATGCTGATTTTCATTCAAGAACCGAATAATCTTCTGCAGTTCGGTGATTGATCTTTCCTTCAGGTCGTACTTATCGGTATCAAAGAAAATGTTTTTAAGCACCACTGAATGTCCCTTTAGAGCTGGATCCAGAGCGATATCCATGGTTATGGGGGCAAAATCCGTTACATCGGAATAATTGAAGTTTGAATTCGAAAACAAGTAGCCTGCCTTGCTGGTGTACAGAGCATACTCTGCCCCTTGTGTTAACACCATTAAGTATTCCCCGGTAATGGAATCGGATTGAACAAGGGACTCCATTTCGTTTTTTTCCAGGTTAAATAATTCAATCCTGGCCCGAAGCGGTTTGCCGGTAACTTTATCGGTTACAATTCCACGGACATAATTGCTCTTCTGCCGGATTTGCTGGTCTTCCGGAATCAGGATTTCATAGATTTTGCTTCTTGACCCTTGTTCGGTCGATTCTTCGTGTGAATAATACCCCTTCGTTCCATCGGCTGTAATAAATAAGGAGAACTGGTCTTCGTGATCATTGATGGGCTTGCCCAGGTTGTTGGGTACGCTCCATCCCTTTTCGGTGCGCTCGGAAGAATAAATATCATAACCTCCAAAACCGGTTTGGCCTTTTGATGCAAAATACAATACGCGTCCATTCGCATGAATAAAAGGCGAAATCTCATCGTAGGGTGTATTAATGGGCTCGCCCAGATTCCTGGCTTTAGTCCACTCACCTTTTTCATCCAGTTGACTTACCCAAATATCTCTTCGGCCAAAACCGCCACGTCTGTCGGAAACAAAGTAGAGTGTCCGGCCATCGGCAGAAAGCGCAGGTTGTGATTCCCATTCGGGTGAATTAACATTCGGTCCCAGGTTAACGGGCTTTGTCCAGTCTTTGCCAATCTTAACGCTCTCGTACAAGTCACAACTTCCAAAACTTTGTCGGCCCACGCAGGAAGTAAAAATTATTTTTCGTCCATCGGCTGAAATGGTGCAGGTGCCCTCATTTAATGAAGAATTGATGTTACTGGATATGGATTCAGGAAAAGTCCATCGGCCGGCAGCATCTTTTCGCGATACAACCAGATCTTCATCGTGTTCGGACTTGTTGCCTAATCTCCGGGTAAAAATCAATGTCTGCTGATCGGCCGTAAGCACCGGAAAGTACTGCATGGCAAACTGATTAACCGTATCGCTCAACGCTTTGATTTTATACCCCGTATTCACCGTGGCGTTGTCGCGTGCAAACCGGGCATTCTTTAAAAATTGTGTGGCCTCATTGATTTTCAACCTGTTTTGATTTTCAACGCGAAGAAAATCGGTAAGTACTGCAACCGAATTATCATATTGCCCGGTAATCAGATAAGCTTCACCCAAATCGAACCAATACACCTTTTGCTTCCGGATGTCGGAAGTGAGGGACAAGCCTTTTTCAAAATTTTCAATTGCGAGTGGGTATTTTTTTATCGTCATGTAGACTAGTCCCAACCGGTAATAGGCCTCTGCAAAATTTTTGTCTTTCGCGATAGCTTGTTCGAGCAAGGCAATGGCCTGATCGTGTTGTGCGCGTACGCGGTAGTTATCGGCTTCGGTATATAATTCAATTGCTTTTTTTGATTTTGTACTCAAGGTAACCTGTGCCGATATGCACCCACCAAAAGATATGAGTACCGTAAGAACACTCAAGAATTTCCCAACCATCATGCTTTTCACAATCATCATTAAAACTAAAAAATTAGCTTCGATACTGAAAGCTCAGGGCCTTCAAATTCCATCATAGCATTGATTAACCGGCAACGCTGAAAGTCTTTTAAATCATCTGCACGAATCCTGCCCGATTTTATTTTTCCGTTTTCCAGTAATTGCTGGCGCATAGTTCCTTTCAACAGCGGTTTGGCGGGTGTAATCCAGTGCGCGCCATCAAAAAAAACCAAATTACTATAAGATGAGTCTGTTACTAACCCATGTTTAACGATGATGATGTCATCGCAATTATCGCGTAAAGTAAATAATTCGTTTATGGCTGTCCGATCAGCGTATTTATATCCATACGCCAAATCATCGGCCACTACAATTTTCAAACGGTTAACCGATTTTAGAACATACGGAACAAATTCTGCCTGGCACATGGAAGTGTTGTAAACGATGCGGCATTTGAACAACCCTTCTTTGGGATATTGAAGCGTTTCAAGAAAATGCCCTACATCAAGATTATTTTTCTGATGGAATAAATCCAATACAGATTCATCCATCCTTGCCTGGTGGTATCGGAGATTATAAAATA
>CAZOYJ010000315.1:0-3290 GCA_964583905.1 uncultured Roseivirgaceae bacterium | reverse complement strand
CTACAATTTCTATCCTTGCGTAGAAATTTTTATGATTCAATCGCTCAAGCAGAATTGGAAAGTGTACACCATGGAAGCCGTTTGCCTCGGCCTGTTCATGGTGTCGGCTTCTTTGTTCGCCACCTTGCTGGAGTATCCGGGCTCATCTTTACACCGGGCCATTCCAAATGGCAATATCCGTGACATCTTCATGGGTGTGGCGATGGGATTGTCCGCTGTGCTGATCATCTATTCACCCATGGGAAAACTATCCGGTGCGCACATGAACCCGGCCCTTACGTTCACCTTTTGGCGGCTCGGCAAAATCAAAATTCAGGATATGCTATACTACACAGTCTTCCAGTGTGCTGGCGGAATCCTGGCCGTATACATCATGCATCTTTTTCTTGGAAAGCCGTTTGAAGACCCTCATGTGAACTATGTCGTCACGGCTCCCGGAAAGTTTGGTGTATCCGGAGCGTTCATCACCGAAATCATCATCGCGTTTATCATGATGACGATGGTGCTGATCACCACCAACTGGTCAAAAACGGCCCGATACACCGGAGTGCTTGCGGGAATTCTGGTAGCAACGTATGTGATCATCTCCGGGCCGATCTCAGGTTTCGGCATGAATCCCGCACGGTCGCTCGCATCGGCAGTGCCATCGGGGATGTACAACGCATTCTGGATTTATATCTCGGCACCGTTGATTGGAATGTTTGCCGCGGCATCCCTTTACAAATTTTTCTATGGAAAAGTACTCTGCGCAAAATTCCATCACTCGCATTTATACGATTGTATTTTTAACTGTGGGTATTGTAAACACGAGGAAAGCAGGGAGTAAGTAGGCAGTAAGCAAGTAGGCAGTAGGCAATAGGTAGCGTCTCACGCCTCACGTCTAACCTAAAAAAGTAATATCAAACAAATCATATGCATCAGAAAATATGGGAACTAAGTACGACATCATTATCATCGGATCGGGGGCTGGCGGAGGAACGCTGGCATATAAGCTCGCTCCGTCAGGAAAGAAAATTTTAATCCTCGAACGCGGAGACTACATCCCGAAAGAAAAGGAGAATTGGGACCCGCGTGAAGTATTTACGAAGGGCCGCTACCGCACCACCGAGATGTGGTATGATAAGGACGACCAGCCGTTCAGTCCGTACACGCACTATGCCGTTGGCGGCAACACCAAAATGTATGGCGGTGCCTTGTTCCGTCTTCGGGAAAGCGACTTCATGGAAACCAAGCACTTTGGTGGTATTTCACCGGCATGGCCCATAAGCTACGAAGACCTGGAACCGTACTATACTGAAGCGGAGCGTTTGTACAGCGTGCATGGCGAACGGGGTGTTGACCCTACTGAACCAAAAGCAAAAGCACCCTATCCCTTCCCCGCGTTGAGGCATGAGCCCAGCATGCAGGAATTATATGACTCCATTCGCGAATTAGGGTACAAACCCTTTCCGCTTCCCATTGGTGTGCGGCTTGGTGAAAACGGAAAAGTAGGTTCATCGCCCGTACGCCTCAGCAATTTCGATGGCTTCCCCGATCCCACCGAAGCAAAAGCCGATGTGCAGGTAGTTTCACTTAAAGAAGCGTTAAAAGCGCCCAACGTAACGTTACTCACCTGTGCTCATGTTGACCGGCTTGTCACCGATAAATCCGGAAAGCGGATCTCTATTGTTGAAGTAACGCACAACGGGGAGAAGATTTCCTTCGAAGGAGATATTGTTGTGCTGGCTGCCGGTGCCGTGAATTCGGCTGCGATTCTTTTGCGGTCTAACGGAAGGCAGCATGCGAATGGCTTGGCTAACAGTTCGGGTTTGGTGGGAAGAAACTATATGCTCCATCAAAACGGATGCGTGATCAACTTTTCGCAGAAGCCAAACACTTCGCAGTTCCAGAAATCATTCTCGCTTTCCGATTTCTATCACAATGCGGAAGATTCTGAATTCCCGCTGGGAACGATTCAATTGATGGGCAAGAATGATCCCGATACGGTTTTGGATTTGGCTAAAGATTATTTCCCTGGAAAATCTTTCGAAGAGCTTTCTATGCACTCTATCGACTTCTGGATTACTTCCGAAGACCTGCCCGATCCAAACAATCAGGTCACGGTCCGCAATGACGGTTCTATTAAAACCATATACACGGTCAACAACCGGGAGGCTTACAACCGCTTAAAAAAGAAGTTGAATGAATTACTGGACAAACTTGCGGATAGAGATCCGCTCTATAAAAATGCAGTGCGCGTGGGTTATGATCTTGGTGTTTCCGGGGTATCGCACCAGATGGGTACGCTCCGGTTCGGTCATGATCCGCGCACTTCGGTGTTGGATGTAAACTGCAAAGCACATGATCTGTATAACTTATACGCAGTCGATTCCAGCTTCTTTGTTTCCTCAGGGGCATTCAATCCCTCGCTTACCATCATGGCGAATGCGTTGCGGGTGGGGAAACATTTGTTGGAGAAGGTGAAATAGAAAACAGTAGGCAATGTGCAGTAGGCAATTGGTCAAAACTAAATCAATGAGGCTTTATAGCCTACTGCTCTTTGCCTATTGCCTACAAGGCCACCATGCAAATGCTCAACAAAATCACTGGTTCATTGGAACGGGCCTTGGCTACTGCACTTACATCGGCCAGCCTGGCGTGAACCTGAATGTGTCGTACCGTTTGACAGGTAAATTCTATATCGGGCCTGACTTTTCCGCGTTCCTGAACCGTGAACTGGACGAGGAAGGGAAGATGGTAAAGCGCAAGGAAGTGGAGTACAATATCAATGCGCACCAGCTTTTTGATATCGGAAAAAAGATTTCGCTCTACCCTTTAGCCGGTGTGAATCTTTCGAAAGTAACCCACCATGCTGAAGGTGAGAAAGCTGATAAACAATGGATTACTGCACTCAATGCAGGCGGAGGACTGGAATGGGAATTGGAAAACATCCGGGTTTTTGTGGAAACAAAGTGGGTGTCAGTGTTGGATAAAGTCGATATAACAACGGGCGTAATTTTCAGGCTGTGATGGAATTGGAAGAATTTGTCAGAATCATCACATTGTCGCTGGGCAGCTTTGTCGAAGGAATTTCTGCACTAATCATTGCGTTTGCTGTTGTCAAAGCATTGATTGCCTATGGTCAAAGCGCATTTAAGAAGGAAATTGACAAACTTGAGATTAGGCTTGGATTAGGCAAGTCGCTTGCGCTTGCGCTTGAAATCCTTCTCGCGGCCGACATCCTGCGTACGGCCGTAGCGCCCAACTGGGACGACATCGGAAAGCTGGCGGCTATAGCCACGCTGCGAACC
>CAZOYJ010000314.1:0-3303 GCA_964583905.1 uncultured Roseivirgaceae bacterium | reverse complement strand
AACAAACTCACGAACAGTTATGAAAAACTTCAATCAAAAAACAAAAAGAAACCGGATTACAGTAGTCCTGTTCTTTGTTGTCCTGGTCGCAGCCGAATTGTGCGCTATTTCAGCGGAAGCACAATACGGAAGAAAGCGTTACAACAAGCGCAACTCGGGTCCTTCCAACAGCAACGTCTTTATTGGTGCCGAAGCATTGGGTGGCAACCGTTCCTTTAAAATCAGCAGCGACATTGCCCAGTTCGACAACGTATCGGTTGTTGAAGAAGGTAAAACCATAGGCGGTGTAATCGGTTTCAACTCGGTATTGTTTCGCGTGCGCAGCGGGTATTACACTCCTTCTGCATCGGTAGGTAAACGCATTGAACTGGGTGAACTTTCCATCGGGATGAACGTTGCTCCCCTTCAATTTACCCGCAACAAGCCCAAGTATTTCGAACCGTACATTGTTATGGACATCGATGTGAACAAGGTTCATTTTTATGGAACACCTTTTCCGCCCAAGCCCCTTCAACCAGCCGGACTACCCAATGCCTGCACGTGTCCGTGTTGCCCTCCGGCAGAAGCCGCCCCTGAAGAAACTCAACCCGAACCAGATCCATCTGAAGTGGGCTTCCAGGAAGTATACCTGGGCAAAATCAAAGTGGTACAGATGGGCATAGGTGCCGGCATCATGTGCAACATCACCGGAAAGAAAACCTTTGCCAAACTTTTTGCCGAAGGGAAATATGGTGCCAACCTGAACACCACTACCTCGACCATTGAGTTCAGGAATACCCAGATCAACAATCAGTTCAGCATCAGTTTCGGAGTCATTATGGGCATTAACGCCAGAGGCTGGTAAGTATTATGAAAGCTTTAATCAACGATAAACAAGGAAACATCTATATGATACTCGATAACTATAAGCGTCTGGAATACAATACCTACAAAGGAATTATTCTCCTCATCCTCTTTCTTGTTCTTTCTCTCAAATCGTGTGCGGTGAAGGCGCAAGGCAATGAGCGGTTTACGTACCGTGGAATTACTACTTCTTTCGGCATCCGGTCGTACAAACTCAGCAGCGACATTCCACAACTGAACCAGATGCGGGTGGTGTCTGAAGGCGGGTCGGCCGGAATACTTTTCGGGAATGATTTTATTCAAACCCGTATACACCTGCTGGGGTTTTATTATTCGGCCGGCAGTGTGCCGCGCACCGTCAACACGTTTGAAGCGGAAGGCCTGGTTAATTATTATCCCCTGGTAAACTTTGGCCTGTCGAATAGCCGGGTACAACCATACCTGGTTACCGGCATAGCCCAGGATTTCATGCGGTTCTATGGAACCTACCTGAACCATCCGGAAAACACTCCTAAAAACAACAGCATCGTCAATGAGCCCCTTGCCGGGAGCATGCGGGTGACCCGGGCTACAGTAGGTGCCGGAGTACAATGGAACATTCCCTGCGAGGTGTCGTTTGTGCGGCTGTTTGCCGAGGCACGTTACGGCATCCCCATGTTGTATCGTCCTGACCAGGCTTTCAGCCACACTACGATAAAAGAATTCATGACCGTAAATGTCGGGGTAAGTTTTGGCGCCCGGAATAACTAACACAAACGAATCAAACCAATCAAACGAATCAAAACAATGCAACAGCCATCAATTCCCCCGGTAAGCCGAGCTTCGATCATGGAGGTGTGTGCCGATGAATTAATCCTCACCATCCACTCTATCCAGTCGCTGATCGTGCTGGCCGAGCGTCAGGGTAATCCGCAAGCTACGGCCGAGTACATGCAGCTTATCGCCATTACGTTGGTGAAATTCGAAGCACGGGTTCAGCTTTTTCAACAGAACATTAAAAACCGGCCTATTTTATGAAAACTATATTTTCCTCCTTGCTCCTGGCGTTCAGCCTTTCGGCTATGGCGCAAGGACTACTCCTTCAAGCCGGTGTCGAGAAAACCGTTTCCGGCAACCAGGTGGCTACAGCCATGACCCTGGAATCAAAAAAATTATGGGGTGTTGGAATTTTTGGTCAGGCGGATTATGCCATCAGCCCGACAGAAGACAGCCGTATGCTTGCCAACCCGTTTTATGGTGTGGTGCTGCAGGCGCCCCTGATGCGCTGCGAAAAGATTGCGTTCCTTACCAGCTTGCGTGCCGGGTTGGTGAATCAGCAATTTGTTGTGCTGGTGCCTTCGGTAGAAACCCGGATGGCCATCCACTCCAGACTTGGCCTTTCGATTGGTTCTGCCATTCGCATGGGGCATCCTTCGGTTACCGGAAAGGTTTACTATAAACTTTCAAAATAATGGACCGTTTAATCCGCAGGCCCGATGGCCCCGTTATCCATACGATCTTTTTGATGGCAGCGCTTGCCCTGCTGGTAATCCTGTCATCGTGTGAAGAGGAGGCCGACCTTTATCAAACCTTTGTTATTCGTAAAGGCGAGCATTATGCTACCACCCGAAAGGTGCAGATGCTCCAGTCAACCAAACTGTCGTTTGAGGCTGTGTTTGATAGGTCGGCCATCTATCACTTTGAAACGCGGGCCGAGCAGGACGCTAAAAATAAATTATTGGGTTTTTCGGATTGCAACTCCCTGCACCACCAAAACAGTGCCCGGTTTGCGTGGCAGTGGTTTGATGAGGAACTGGAGATTTACGCTTACTGCTATGTGAATGGCGAGCGGGTGGAGAAATTTGTCGGTACTGTTGAACTGAACGAAGTGAATCACTACGAAATCCGGTTAACCAATAATGAGTATGTTTTCTTCTTAAACGGCTATGAGCCGGTACGAATTGAGCGTTCACCGCCCTGTACTACCGGTGCGTACTATATGCTGTGGCCGTACTTTGGCGGATCGCTGCCGGCCCCGCACCAGGTGAACATCCGGATTAAGCTTGATTATTAATTCTTCTGATTTTGCGGGTTTCCTCCCCTACAAGGGGAGGTGTCCGAGCGCAGCGAAGGGCGGAGGGGTCAGTTACTACCAGACCCCCTAGCTTCCGGCTGCACTTCGTAGGTTACGTTGTAGCTCCCCCTTATCAGGGGGAGAAATTTGGAGTAAGCCTGGAGAGTAACCAAACCAACAAAATTTTAAAGCAGACTTAATCTTTCCGGTTAAGGGTGAATTTAAAAATTACTCAGGTTTCCTCCCCTACAAGGGGAGGTGTCCGAGCGCAGCGAAGGACGGAGGGGTCAGGGGTTATTTTAAAAATTCTTCCTGATCTCGTTAAATATCACTTCAGGATTTTCAAACACCAGGTAATTCTCAAATCGCAACACTTTAATTCCCTGCGCTTTCAAAAACGCATCTCT